>NZ_JAUOPW010000001.1:0-391309 GCF_030547795.1 Colwellia sp. 5_MG-2023
AAAAACAAACAATTGAGGAAATATAAAAAAAGACGTAAATACGTCTTTTTGGAGAAATTCTACAGCCTCAACGCCTCGTTAAGAGGCAATAAAATTGTTGGCAAAATTAGCGACGAAGGAGCAAAAGCCAACTGTTTTTTGTCCTTTTAAACGACTTGTTAAGCCTCGCTTACTAAACTCTCTAACTTATTGTACAGGTTAACAAATTCGTCATCATTTCCAGTTGGATTAAAGGTTGATAATAATTCTTCAAAACTTAAAGATTCAAAGTGTTTATTAGCTATCTTTTTGCCGCCTAAAGCAACTCGCATATCATTTTCTTTTGCCTTTGCTTTGACATCACACCAATCGGTAAATGAAATGCCACAACCTGGAGCTAACCTCTCTAAAGCTTGAGGGGGCATATAGTTTTCAATTTCTCTCTTACGCGTAACCGAGAAGTTTTCGCCTTCAATAAAACCATATTCAATCAGTTTTTCTGAATTAGGAGAGGTTTCTTGTTCAGATTCTTTATCAGAATCTAAGTAAATATAAAACGGCTTATTTAAAGTTGTTAAAAGATCTAGGGACACCCAATGCTTGATACTCCCACACCCACCGACAGGGATTGGAACAATGCCTAAATTCTCAAATTGTTCATTCGTAATTCCATTTTCATGATATAACTGAGAAACATGTGCAAACGCTTTGCAATCATCAACACCTTCAACTAAAAGTAAACACTTTGCATTATCAAACATAGAAACAAACTGGTTATCCACAGTAACCCCTAGGTCATCTGCAATCTCCTTATAATTTGTAACGTTTGAATTAAGCATGTAAGTTCCTTGTTCTCTAAATACATGGTGAAGGTCGCTACGTTGTGTTTTAGATACTAATACTGGTGAATGTGTCGTAAGAAAAACTTGGTAGCCAGCCTTTGATATGTCACTTAACTTTTCAAACAAGTTTTCTTGTGCAGACGGATGTAGAAAGGTTTCAGGTTCTTCAAAGGCAAAAATTATATTCTGATGATCCTCATGTTTTTCTTCAGCTAAGTATTCAAAATAAGACATCATTGTTATTCGCCTAAATCCATCACCTCTTGCTGAAAGGGGAACAGCACCTTCTGCACTATCACTTTCGAAACCTGTAGAAATTAGTTTACTCCAGTCAAAATCAATTTTTGCCTTTACCTGCTCACTTTCAGGTACTACAGAGTTTATTTTATCTGTAATTCCAGTTAAAACATTCTGTAGCTGGGTTATTACTGTTTGCTCTAAAATATTTGTATCAACTTGCTCCTGAATAACTTTAAATGCCATGTCTTTAAAATATTTTTGAATGGCGCTATCACTTTCAGATAGTGGAGAGTCCGCAAGAAAATATTCAAATTGAGGAAGGCATTTTTTAATAACCTGTTCAGTTTTCTTAAGCCTATTCTGCCCTGACGTGGGAAGTTTTTCTTGGATATATTCGAATTCAAAGGCTCTATCGCTATAGATAGATTTAAGTCGTTGACGTTTTTCAGCGTTATTGTGATCTTCACCCGAAACAGGGTTTGTCATTAAGCCGGGTTCTGCTTCAAGATCATTATCGCGACAGAGCTTTATAAGCTTTGCTTCTGTCAGTGAGAAGAAATCTAAATCCTTATAAGACTTCCTAGTTACACTATACTCTGGCGTTATTTTCCCAGTTTTTGCTCCATCCCACCTTTTGGTGATATGAAGTAAGCCATCAGAGTTAATCAGTTCCTCTTGTTCAAACGTAGTTTGAACATTTTCATCTATTATTATTTGAGTATCATTTGTCGAAAAAAATAACTCTATTTCTGTGAATTGAACAGTTCGATTATTTAAGTTTTCAGAAATATATTGTTTGTTGTTTAGAAACAGATCTAACGCTTTAAGTATTGTTGACTTACCTGCATCATTTTTACCCACAATTACATTAAAGTCTTTTGCGGGAATTTCAATTCTATCCGAAATACCTTTAAAACCAGATATAGCAACTTTTTCTAATCTAATCATTCTCAATCCTTGAATTATTTACTGAACCCTAAAAGAGGCCTAACGAGTTTGTAGAATAACTCATTTATTATAAATTTCCCCATAAAATAGAGGTACTAAATGCATTACCTATATCGCGTTAACACTCTACAGCCTGATACAAGAGCTAAAAAACTCGTCGTTTTGACTGAGTTAGTTATTCTACAGCCTCAACGCCCAAATAATGGGCAAAAAATAGTTGGTTAAAATAGGCGACGCAGGAGAAAAAACGAACTGTTTTTTGTCCTGATTAATTTGCTTGTTAGCTGCCAGTTACACTTTTCTCTGAAGATACAAAGAACAGCATAAATACACCAAGCATGATAGCGATGTCCGCTACATTAAAGATACCTGTTCTTAACGAGCCTATACCTATATTTAAAAAATCAACGACAGCACCATTGTTTACAACACGATCATAGAAATTGCTTAACCCACCTGAAAAGATTAAAGAAAGTGCAATTAATGATGATAAGTTTTGTTTAGAGTTCTGAATTAAATATGCGAGTAAGCCAAACAAAAAAGCACCAACTAAAACAACGAAAATCCAGAAACGAGCACTATCAGATAAAGTGTTACCCAACCCAAGAAAAGCACCTATATTTTCGGTATAACCAATTCTTAAAATATCATTAAGATAACTCGTCATTTGACCTTTTGGGAGATATTCTGAAGCTAATACTTTAGTGCCTTGGTCACAACCAACGCATGACAATGTAACGACTAAAATAGTTAAAATTCTTTTCCAAACATTCATATTACGACTAAACCCTTTTTGGCTGCTAACGCCTCATTCAGAGGCGAATAATTGTTGGCTAAAATCGCGACGCAGGAGCAAAAGCCAACTGTAATTTGTCCTGCTGAAATGACTTGTTATGTTTCTTTGACGGCGATGGTATTAGGGATTATTTGAGGTAAATCATCAATTTTTGGATTGAAATTATTGTTAAAAATATAATCCAAACCTTTATCTCCTTGACCGAAAGCCCATAAAAATAGCTCTGCACCCAGTGCTGAAGGTTGGCACATAATTCCATCATACTGTGCAGATTTAACAATTTTACTCATGTGATCTTTGCCACCATACTGAAAATCATTGTCAATTAGTCCATCATTCTGTAAGCCAAAAAACGTGTGTCTTAATAGGACTTCTGCTTTATCATATTCTTCTTGGTTGTATCCCATAGCTTGAGCATAAAAAGGAAATGGCAAAAAAATCTCCATTTTGCTTCGATCTTCCATTCCAAATTTATAACCTTTATTTTTGAACAACTCTTTGACTGTTGAATAAATCAAAAAGTGCGTTCTTAACTGGTAAGTTGATAATTCATCAACCATTTTTGCTATTCGAGCACCCCGGTCATCTCTGCCTAATTCAGTTCTTGCTGAGGCAAGCACACCTCCAAAATACTCAACAGCGACATCATTATCATTATATGAGCCGTCATTAATAATAGTCTTTAAAACTTTAGGTGGAACGCTACCAGGCTTATCTCTATCATCACCCAGTTTATCATCTGCTTTTTTAAATATTTTCCCAATATTTTCAAACCGCTTCTCAGTGAAGTCTTTTAATCCTCCACCTAAATAATCAGCAGTTGGCCCTAAAAGTTTTTGAATTCCATCTTTACCAATGTAAGCCGCAATGGCTCCAATACCTACGGTTGTAATTGGCTCTGGCACTGAACTCTCCTTGAAACATAACAGTATATTATCCATAATTCACGATAGTAACGGATTATGAAATAAAAAAATAACAAAACAATAATAATTAAATTATTGCTTGTCAAAGCTTTATAGTAAAACAGGTGGTTTTATTTTAAACATTAAGTTTGTAGAAACTAAGCACTGCGTCATACTCAGCTATTTTGTGCTGAGTATGACGCAGTGCTTAAAAAATTAAATAATAAAAATCAATAAATTAGAAATTTACCTATGTAAAAAGTGAGCATATTCGTGCTCACTTTCTACACAAAAAATTGCGTTTTTTGGGAAAATACATTATAACTGTATGTATACACAGTCCAGCAAAGTGTTTTTTTTATGATTATCAAATCTCCTTTTTTACAGTCTCTTCGAGATGTAATTCGAGTTAAACGCTATAGCTTACAAACAGAAAAAAGTTATTTATATTGGGTTAAATTTTTCATTCTGTTTAATGAAAAACGTCACCCCAAAGAGTTGGGTGTAGTAGAAATAAACCACTTTTTTAACTCATTTAGCGGTTAATCGCAGTGTTAGTACAGCTACACAAAATCAAGCTTTATGCGCGTTAGTTTTCATGTATGAGCACATGTTAGATCAACAATGTGATGGTTTAATTTTGTCATACACTAAACGTCCTAAAAATATTCCAACGGTGCTTTCTCCAAATGAAGTAGCTGCTATTATTGCTAACTTAAAAATGCCCTATCAATTAATCATTTCTATTTTGTAAAATGATAAAGGACATATATAGACGCTTCCTTGATGTCAAGCCGAGCTTAAGTGGAACAGAAGAAAATCTCTTATGCCTTACATGGCTGAACAGTGCTATTTTCAATCTACTGTTTATGATGACAGGCTCTGTGCTTGCTTAAAGCAAACTGTACTGACATATATTCGAGCTATGGTTTGTTATCCATGCTCCAGATGAGTTGCGAACTAGAAATACCTTTAAACATTGAACACTCAAACGCGCTTTATGCACTTATCCTATCGCAGGCTTTGCTCTAGTTGGCTAGTGCCTTTTAATTTCATCTTGTAAACAACAGTCTTGAAAAGTTAAACCTTAAAAATGAGGTACTATCTAGCTGCCTAAACAGTCACACAGGCTCATGGCCTTAGTCCCAGGCAGGCTAGCTAGATAGTAAAACGGGGAATAATTCATGCCACAACCCTAACCACTTGAGGTGTGTAATAGCATTGTTTTTGTAATAATGTCCACATGATACGTGCTAATTTGTGAGCTGTTGCTACAGCGGTACAATTGAACGTTTTTCTTGCTCTTAATTGGGTGATCCATAAGCTTAAAGAATTTAACTCGGACACCCATCTTAATTTATATCAGCGGTGAAAAAACTCAAAGACACTAAGATGGGAAGACACTAAGATGGGTGTCCCAGTAACAACCAATCTCATCAGTCACTCAAATTTGAACAACACTCGCATTTCAACTAATGCTTTATAAGCGAGTGTCCCCGTTAAATTAGTAGGATTTTTAGTGCTGCTTTTGTCACGTATGGTGGTTAGATTAAAAGGTCGGTGATATTCAAGAATGAAAACACTATTCATTTATCACTGCCCCCTTTCTCATGTTAATAACTACGTGAATTAACACCGAATATCAAGCTGTTACAACTCGCTCATTGCCTGTGCTAAATCGGCAATAATATCAGCAGGCTCTTCAATTCCTATTGAAATCCTAATTAACCCATCGGTAACACCAATTAATTCTCGACGTGCCTTTGGTACACCTGAATGAGTCATCGCTGCAGGATGCTGCGCTAAGCTTTCAGTTCCTCCTAAACTAACCGCAAGTTTAACTAATTTTAGTTTATTCAATACGTTAAATGCAGATTTTTCACCACCTTTAATTTCAAAAGAAAACGTTGAGCCCGCGCCCGTACATTGTTTTTTATAGATTTGATATTGTGGATCACCTTCGGTTAATAATCCTGGGTAATCAATTCGTGTTACTTGTTTATGCGTATTTAAATAATCAACCACTTGTTTTGCACCAATGGCTGATGCTTGCATACGAATTTTTAATGTTTCTAAAGAACGTAATATCAACCAAGCTGTATGTGAATCCATGGTTGTGCCGATGCAATTTCTGATTTTTCTGATTTTGGCGATCAAATCTTTATTACCTGAACAACTACCACCAATAAGATCGGAATGACCGCCAACATACTTGGTTAACGAATAGAGACATAAATCAGCACCATGCTTTAACGGTTGTTGCCATAATGGTCCTAGCATAGTGTTATCTACTGCCAATATCGGTCTAACGAGTTGTTTTTCAGATATTTCATCAATAAGATGACGACACTTAATTAAATCAACAAGGTTGTTTGTTGGGTTATCAGGAGTTTCAAGCATAACCACAGAAATGTTCCCCATTTCACTGGCGGTCTTTAATGCTTCTTCCAGCCCTTTAGTGCCTTCACTCGATATAAAACCGACCGCTTTAATATTCATTTGCGTTAACATACCGTTAATCAAGGTATCTGTGCCACCATAAATAGGTTCAGAATAAACAATGACATCGCCAGGTTTAGAAAGTGCTAACAGCGTTGTTGAGATAGCTGACATACCACTACCGGTTACTATACAGTCTTGTGCATTATCCCAGATGGCAATACGATTTTCTGCAATTTCAATGGTTGGATTATTGAATCGTGAATAGACTAAGCCGGCTTTTTCGCCTTCCTCAAGTTGGATACGCCCAGAAGACACATCAAATAGATGCTTACCTTGCTCTGCTGATTCAAAGACAAACGTTGATGTTTGAAAATTAGGACATTTAATTGCACCTTCCGATAGCTTTGGATCATATCCATAGCCCATCATTAACGATTCAGGTTGCAGTTTATGCTCACCTATTGCGGTTTTTTTGTAATTAGTTGGCATGTTTAATTCTCAGTTAACTAAAGTCTATTGTCGGTACTGGTATTTCGGTACTGGTATTATAGAGAGCGTTTATCTCTATTCTATCTATTGATTTATCATTTAAAATATCTACATTAATACTTATAATTATTGGTATTTATGACCTTTAAGAAGGATATGTATATTCATTTATACCCCACCCTTCTATTAATTGAAGTCAATATTAATTTTACTGAGTAAGTTTACATATCACTACTTAAAATCCATCAACAGTAATGTCAATTTCATCGTTCAGCCTGCTTTATAAAGTTTTTTCTATCGGCAGCTGTTGCGCTCTCATTACACTCACCATGTATAGTGTAAATTGACTTGTTAAGTGTACGATTCAGTTCAAAAAATCCTTTTCGGCAGTAACCATTTTCTTCAAGTTTTTCAACTAAACGAGTTCAAGTTCATTGGTCATTTGACTGTCTCGTTTGTTACTTTTATTCGAGCTTTTTGATTTTTGTTTATTAGGTCGCTCGCCGCCTTTATCTCCCCTTTTGCCTTTTCCCTTTTCTTTGACTTGCTTGTGTGATTTACCCTCGTTGCTATCGTCTTGTGGCGTAGTCTTGTATACAAAAATTAATGAAAAAGAAAACATTTTTGTATCATCTACAATATTACTTCTAAACACTTCTGTTATCTTATTGTCATATTTACTACTGCAACCAGATAAAATAAATAAAGTTATTAAAAAAACGACAATCGAATTTTTTAATGAAGTAGCATGTAGAAAGTTAGCGTGAATAAAGGTCATATAATGTAATCATAATAAAAAGAAGAGTAGATAAATATAATACTCCTTATTTAGTAAAGAAACGTAAAGCGGGTTATTTAATTAAACAACTAGCCAATTAACACTAACTAGCATGTCGGCTATATCAATACCTTAATACCTGAACAGTCAAAAAGAGAAAACTTGATTCTAAGGTAAAGTGAGCTTAGTTTAATGTTATCTTATTTTTGTGCATCGAATAACTGACAGAATTCTTCAAAAGGTAACGCTTTATTAAAAAAGTACCCTTGATATTGATAACAGCCGAGTTTTTTCAAACAATTTAATTCTTCTAGGGTTTCAACGCCTTCGGCTAAAACAGCCATATTAAGCGCCTTCCCCAAACTGATAATCATATTAACAATCGCTAGGCTTTCATCACTTTCTTCTATGCTGGACACGAAAGATCGATCTATTTTTAATATACTTGCGGGTATAAGCTTTAAGTAAGTTAAAGACGAATAACCCGTGCCAAAATCATCAATACCGCACGCGATTCCTTTGGCTTTTAAAGATGCAATCAGTTCAATGGAATCAGTAATATTTTCTATTAATAAGCTCTCTGTTAATTCCAAAGCTAAACGATTAGCTGAAATATTGTTTTGCTCAATAGCCGTCATGATTTTACTTTGAAAATTGTTTTCTATTAATTGTTTAGCGCTGACATTAATAGAGATTGCACCAAAACTATGAGGTACCCCACGTTGTTCTAGTTTTTTAATATCACGACATGCTTGTTCAAGCACCCATTGACCAATATATAAAATTAAATCACTTTCTTCAGCGATAGGAATATAGATAGCAGGGGATTCAATACCATGTTCTGGGTGATTCCAACGTAATAATGCTTCTGCCCCAATAATTTCATTATGATGGTTAAATTGGGGCTGGTAATACAATTCAAACTCTTTTGCTATTAATCCTTTTTTCATATCGTCGACATAAGCAAGTCGTTTGTTTATTTTGTCTGACATTGCAGGTTGATATTGCTTGCCTTGCAAATTCTTTTCACGTTTTGCTTCATACATAGCAATATCAGCAAATTTAATTAGGCTACTAGCAGTACTCTTTTGTAATGGAAAAAACACATAGCCAATACTACAATTAAGCTTATATGAATTATCTTTAATAATGAAAGGTTCATCTATCACTTGATTAATTTCTTTAATAAATAAATTAGCTACCTTTTGATAATTTTGATCTAGCCCCTGCAAAATAATGACGAACTCATCCCCACCAAAACGTCCAACATGAACATTTTCATTACTTAAAGAATTAAGTCTATTTGCTAAGGTTAGTAGTATGAGGTCGCCAATACTATGCCCCATAGCATCATTAATAGGCTTAAACTTATTTAAATCAATAAATATAGTACAACCATACTCTGCTTTGATACTGGTCTGCTCAATAGCATTTTTAAGTAGTTTCTTAATATGTTGTCGATTGAATAAGCCAGTTAAGCCATCATGTTGTGATTGAAAAGCAAGTTTTTCTTCAATAAGCTGTCTAGAGTGTATTTCTTTCACCAAAGAATCATGTATTAAGGACGCATAACAACTTGTCGCTAATTTATTTAAAATAGGAGATAACGCCTTTTGAACATCCATAGCAAGAATATAATGCGTTTCAAAAACTAAAAAACCATGTCCAGGTACGATAAAACCATATAATTGATGGCCATTATCGTATTCCATTGCTATCGTCTCTTGCTGCTTATTTAATTGTTTAACAAAGTTTGATAATTTCAAGCAGTCTTGCCATGGTTTACCTGAATTGATTTTTGGGATACTTAATAAATTACGATAATCACTTTCTGCTATTGTTTCTATTTTCCTCGGAACGCCATTTTCATCGCAATAAACATAAAAGTGAGTACTGGTTAAATTTAAACGACTAAAGCACACTTTTAAAAATACTTTTACCATGGCTTTTAAGTCAAGTTTATTGCCAATAGCCATGGCGAGTTCATGTTGCAACGAAATAAGTGATAAGGCTTTATTCATAAATTACCTATTTATTAGCTATTTATTACCAGGTACTAATGACAATTGATCGGTTAAGAAGACTAAGCGCACCACTTTGACCGTTAGCAATTTCGCCAATGGAGAGCACACCAAATAATTCAGAAGATTTATTGTGTTTACTAATGACTTGTAGCTCCTGATTATACCTATCTTCCATATATAACACTCTACTTACACAGTCGAACATCATTGATGCTTGTTGGCTAACATTGATGTTTGAAAAAACTTCAATTGCGGCTTCTTCAGCTGCATTAATTAAGTTATCTTCACTGCCATGAAGTAAATATACCATAGAGTTAATAGCTATTTTACCAACACATTGTAAGTGACCATTAATCGCTAAAACAGGATCGCGAACAATTAAATTATTATTGATATCTTCAATACCTAATGGAAAGTGTTTGGTAATATCGTGAAAGTTACCGCTATCAAACTTGTAATGACTATTAATTTCTATGGCTTGGGCATAAACGTCAAATGCTGCTTGATAATTTAAGCTTAGTACTGTTTGTTCGTGTACCTCCGAGGCTAAAAAAGGCCCTTCCAATATTTGCCAACCATGAGCAATACTTGTCGTTATTTTAGAAGGTAAGGAAACGAGCAATACTGAATTACTATAGATACCGTTATTGGTAATAACACTTGGCCGTTGAACGAAATCTAAATAGCCCGCTCCACCTCCAGCAATAGAAATAGTATGATCGAGACAATCAAAAAGGCAATCAATGAAATCTTCGATATTAGTCATTAAGCCATCATAAAACATTAAGAAATCATCTTGATGATTAAGATTTTCATTTTTTTCTAATACTCTATTGATCTGTTCTTCTAATTCATCTTCATCACTGACTTGATCTAAGTCAGAAAAAAGTGACGTTTGATAAACCTCTTTAAAACCTATAATTAAAGCTCCTTGTTTATACAAAGCAGTTTGGTGAGTAATCATAGGATACATTCCGCCAAAAACGGGTAACGAACAACCTTTTAACAATAACGTCAGTGCTTTTTCGTTGTATTCATTTTGGCTACAAATTAGCAGCATTAAGCTTTTTGCTCCTTTACCCTGAGCTAGCTGTAAACCTTTATTTAAATCATCAAGTGCTACACTTTCAATATACAAAGTGAATAATTCTTTATTCATATACTGGTATCCATCTGCATCTACCCATTTTTTTGTTATCAAAAATGCTTTTATTATATAAAAGTAGCGCTAATGCATAAAATTGTCTAGCTAATAGTAATCTCAAAACCTAGCCCCCCTTTTTTATTTCGCCTTAAAATAACCGACTTCAGAGCGTGTATTTTTTTTATCGAATCTAAAACTAGAAAAGCAATTAGTATATCAATACAATGGTGACTTTATTTAAGTAGAAGTTTTGGAGTATCAGTTGGTTAAGTTAAAAGGGATGAAGTCTACATTTTTATGTTTAATGGCAGTTACAGGCTTATTCTCATTATTAATTCACTTTCAAATACAGTGGCAAAGTCAATTAACGTTAATCAATTATTTGGTTTATCCATTACTGATCGTTACTGCTATCTTTGCAACCCAATTTAATCGCAGTAGAATTGCTATTTTATGCGGCTTATGGCTAGTATTTTTAGTTACTACAAACTCCCCATCTATTAACACCAAACCTTTAATGCTAAATACACAATGGCTACTTTTATATGGCGCTAGTTTATTTATGCTATTGGCTTTAATAAAAGATCGCGCGCTTTTATCTGTTCATATCATCAGTAGGCTTATATTTATTGGTTTATGTGCCGCGATAACTTTTTATTGGCTACAGCTGAGCCAAAGTTTACATAGCTTAATACCACAAACGCCATTATGGACATCAGTTTTACCTTACGTTCCTATTATCATACCACTTGGCTTGTTAGGCCTTTTATTGGTATGGCGTAGTATTAGTAATCACGATTTAACACTCACAGCGCTACTGATTACCTTTATTGTTTGGTGTCTAAATCAGCTAAATATTATTGCTTTACCTTGGACGCTTATTGCCATAGTGATGTCTGCACTATATTTACTTGCCGTTAGCACTGACTCGTACTATTTAGCTTACCGCGATGATTTAACTGGATTACCTACTCGTCGTGCATTAAACCAACTCGCCTTATCACTGGGGCGTAAATACACAGTGGCTATGCTTGATATTGATCATTTTAAAAAATTTAATGATACCTACGGACATGACATTGGTGATGAAGTGCTAAAACTGGTAGCAACAAGAATGGCTGAAATGCGTAGTAGTGGTAAAATTTATCGCTATGGCGGCGAAGAATTTACTGTTGTTTTTCCAAGAAAAACAGCCGAGCAAGCTATTCCTGAGCTAGACAAACTACGTCAAAGTATTGCTAATTACGACATGGTGATTCGTAGCGATAAACGAACAGATAAAAAGAGTAGGAACACCAAAAAGAATAATAACAAAACGGTCAATGTTGCAGTATCAATTGGTGTAGCACAAAGAGAGCCAAAACAAAGTTTTGAGCAAGCATTAAAAAATGCTGATTTAGCACTATATCGTGCTAAAAAGAAAGGGCGAAATAATGTCAGTCAGTAGCATTATAACTTTTCTACTTAAGCTCGTGTAATACTAGCTTTAACATAAAGTTTTCAAACACTGTTATATTTTTCATATACGATGAAGCCTCAATGATATAATCGTGTAAATAAACACTAAATTAAAATGTTAATTGAGATCTTCATGAGTATAAAACAAAAACAGGTATTACTTTTCGATCTTGACGGCACATTGGTTGATAGCGCGCCCGATATTGCTCTGGCAGTTAATAGCACCCTAAAAGATCTAAATAAACCGGCATTTGATGAAAATACTATTCGTCAGTGGGTAGGTAATGGCGCTAAAGCATTAATAGAGCGTGCGTTATCTGGCTCAACCAATATTAATAAAGAACTCGATCGCACAGTAGTTGAAGATACTTTAGCTATTTTCTTAAGGCATTATCAACAATGTATATGTGTCAATTCTGTTTTATATTATGGTGTTAAAGAAGGTTTGCTTACTTTAAAAAAAGCGGGTTTTCGTTTAGGGATAATCACCAATAAACCTGAAAAGTTAATTCAGCCAATACTCTCAGGCTTAGGTATTGGTGATATGTTCGAAATATTGATTGGTGGCGACACCTTACCAGAAAAGAAACCTAACCCTGCACCACTTTTATTAGCCTTAAAGCAGCTTGATGTTACCGCAGACCAGTGCTTAATGATTGGTGATTCTAAAAATGATATTCTAGCCGCAAAAGCAGCTAACATAGACAGTGTTGGTTTTACTTATGGTTATAATTACGGTGAAGATATCGCACAATATAATCCACAATGGTGTTTTAATACTTTCCCTGAATTCACTTCAGCAGCTTTTGATTAAGCAATATAAGCTAAGTGTTAATTGCGTCATACTAATTAAAACTTAGATTCAAATAACAAACTGACTTACGCTAAGCGCCAAATCGCCAAATCGCCAAATCGCCAAATCAATTATAGATTAAAGATTCTTCGCTAACGCCACAGGATAATCTCGCTGCTGTGCTAACGCTATAGCTCGCTCTGTTACTTCAGTTTCAGAGCATTTCAAGCTAACAGGAAAGTAATGTTCTGTTAAATAGTTTATGCCTATTTTTGCTAATTTCTCATCTGCATACATTAATTGCTCAGCAATAAGTCCACAATCAATAAAATTCTTTAAGATCGCATCGGCGGCGTCTAAAGCTGAAGAGGCTTTCACTATTTCAGCACGAGCGTAATGTTGACCATAAAAAGATACATCTGCAGTCCGTAAATTAGCATCTTCGCCTGGAATTTGTTGTGCCCCAAAAAGTGGTTTTGCCGCCACAGTCGCTGAACTAAATTCTGGCAGAAACTGCGCCATATGTTCAATTGAACCTAGCGTTCTGTTTTGAATTAATTGCTCAGGCCACTGTTTATCAATTTTTTCTATAAAGCGTTTGGCTAATTTAGGCTGAGCACTATTAACCGAGCTAGCCACTAAACCTTGATCAAAAAGTGTGATGTCTTGCGTCATGCCATGTAATTGAAAATATCCGTCTGGGTAAGGCGTTAATTGTGCCATACCTTGCGGCGTTCCCCGCTCACCATAAAAGACAATTTCAGGCCATATACCATGACATTGCGGCCAATGTGCAACATAAGCGGCTTTAAATTCAACCATGCGCTTACGTTTGGCACTTACCATGTCATCAATTTCACCGGTTTTGAAACCGCAGGCATTAATGACATAATCATAATTTTTATGCTGAACAATATCACTGCCATGTTGCTTTGTTGATACCTGCCAACCTGGTTTATCTGTTTGTTGAGTGAGCCCAACAACTTGATTATTTGTTTGCAGGTGACACGTAGGTAAACGCTCTATAGCTAAACTAACAATGGCTGCAAAACGAAATGCGGACAAGCCATATTCTTGTACTAACAACACCGGAAACTTAAGCTTGTTTAAATCAACGTTTTGCGCAAATGAAATTAACCAATCACTCGCATCTGCCGCTTTTTCTGGTATTGCTTTTCGCTGTAATACCTCAAGCTCAGCACGAGAATAAAAGCGAAAATAATCCGCTGGTTTACCCAATACTTGATTACGATTGTCTTTATTAACTAATTCTTGATATTTAGCACGCAATTTTTCTAAACGGGGTAATAAGTCTTCTGGCTCACCATTGTCTGTTTTAGGTAACGCAATCACCGTGGGGCGAATATTGACACTGTGAGGGTAAACTTTAACCGTATCAATTGATTGCTGCAATAAAACCAAACACTGCTCATCACTGATTTCACGATATAGGTTGCCACCCGCATGTAAATGACAAATAGGAGGGCCGTTAACCAAACTCGGTCCTTTTTCTATCAAGGTAGTATCTAAACCTAATTCAGCAAAACGTAATGCAATAGTCGATCCTGCAACGCCGCCGCCAATAATGGCAATTTTAATTTTAGAGTTGGATAAAGGTTGCTGAGTAATTAAAGGTTTATGCATATTTTCGGGTAATGTTATATCAAGTGAGTTAATTCAACTTGAACTTGCAGCTTTATCGATAAATTAACTTATCGTTTAATAAGTAACCTGAGTTCGGTTTAATAAATTAAAAACATCTTAAACCGAGTTCAGGATAAGTAATATCAACGTGATAAATAATATTTTACTACCTTTATAGCAAAGTTAAGGTCTTTGCAAAGGATCTACTAAATTAGGCGAGATTATACAGTAATGTTGTTAAGGGTGGTACTTATCACGTTTGTTTAATCACTACCCTACCGCTCTTTAATCCTATGTCTAATAAGTCATATTATTACGACAGATAAAAATAAAGCTCAAGTAGGTAGATCAACTTACCTATAAACAATACAATCTATTAATAAAGAGTCATTAGCTAAAAAGATTAAGCTAATTGGTCTGGCTAACAAGAACGACTAGCGTCATTGTTAAAGACCTAAAATGTAAGCCTCTCTTCATAGTAAATATGCTCAAATAGTATTGTTAATCTCGATTACTTTAATTACCTTAAAATATTTATACCTGCAAAAAATTAGGAAAACAATGAAATACAATAACGTAACTAAAAATTATAAAATCCGAAGTTTGCTTACCTGTCTCTGGCTTTTTGTTTATAGCAGCTGTTCCTTTGCTAATGAACAAGTAACTATTAATGCCAATGAAAAACTAACTGAAATAATTAATGAAAGGTGGGATTATTCTTTAAAGGAGAATCCATTATCAGCGACTCGTTCTGGATTAAGTGAATATAATCATTTACTTCCTCGTGTATCACCAAAAGATAACAATAATCGCCTTGTCGCAGAACAGGAATTTCTTAGCCGATTATCGAGCATAGACATTGAACAACTTACTGAAGAAAATCGAATCAACCATCAGTTATTAAAATGGGTGATTGAAGATGCCATTAGTCGTTATCAGTTAAACTTATCTCGTATCCCATTAAATACTTTTAGTAGCTTTTTTCTATCGGTTCTTAGTATGGGTAATGGCTTAGTAATGAGTAATGCTAAAGACTATCAAGACTATATTGCTCGATTAAATGAAATTCCAAGATATTTCCATGAAAACATCGATAATATGCGCACCGGCATTGAAACCAATTTTACCCTACCAAAAATAGTTATTGAAGGCATCCTTCCTACTGTTAAAGCGCAAATTTATAAAGATCCGACGAAAAGCAGTTTATATAAACCGTTTTTAAAGATGAATAATACGCTTTCAGAAGAAACAAAAACACAACTTAGAGCAAGCGCCAAACAAGCAATCGCAAAATCGGCGATACCGGCGTTTGAAACATTTGCTGAATTTTTTGGTGGTGAATACTTAAAAGCAGCGCCTGAAAACCTTGGCGCAGAACAAATGAATAATGGCAAAGCCTATTATGCTCACCAAATTAAAACCTACACCACATTAACAGACATTACGGCACAAGAAATACATCAAATAGGGCTTAACGAAGTAAAGCGTATTCGTGAAGAAATGGACCAAATCATCAAGGACCTTAACTTCAAAGGCTCTTTTGAAGAGTTTACTCAATTTCTTCGAACTGATCCGCAATTCTATGCTAAATCTGCGAAAGACTTATTAAAAGAAGCTTCTTATGTTGCCAAACGTATTGATTATGTGATGCCTGAGTTCTTTGGGAAACTACCACGTTTACCCTACGGCGTAGTACCGGTACCTAAAGAGATAGCGCCCAATTATACAACTGCTTCATATAATGGTGCAGTAGTTGGTGGTAATCGTGGCGGCGCATACTGGTTAAATACTTATCAACTGGATCAACGCCCTTTATACGAACTTACCGCACTTACATTACATGAAGCGGTACCAGGTCATCATCATCAGTCAGCTATTTCAAGTGAACTAAAAAATGTACCTAAATTTCGTTTAGGGCTTTATTTTAGTGCATATGGTGAAGGTTGGGGATTATATTCAGAAAAGTTAGGTGTTGAAATGGGCGTTTACGACACACCCTATGATCATTTTGGCCGCTTAAGTTACGAAATGTGGCGAGCCTGTCGTTTGGTTATTGATACAGGCATACATTCTCAAGGTTGGAGTAGACAGCAAGGTATCGATTTTCTTGCCAGTAACACTTCGTTATCTGAAGCGAATGTAAGAGCTGAAGTAGATCGCTATATATCGTGGCCTGGACAAGCACTTTCATATAAATTAGGCGAGATTGCTATTTGGAAGCTTAGAAATAAAGCAGAAACAGCACTAGGCGAAAAATTTAACCTTCCTGATTTTCATGATGCTTTACTAGGTAATGGTGCATTACCACTAACCATGGTTGAAGCTGAAATTAACCGATTTATAGCAGCTAGTAAGTGAGTTGATTTCAAATTAAATAAGTTAAATTCTACTACGTTAACGTTGATAAAATTTAATTGGAAAAATTAGGTAGTAAAAATAAAATATCATAAACTGCTCAGCAAACGGTTGTGCAGTTTATGCGTGATAACGATTAAAAAACACACTTATTGATTATCTTAAAATGCCCTGAAAACCTTGTTGTTACATAAAGTTTACTCGTTGCAGAGTCCTTTTTAAATGTAGCATTCAACTTCGATAACTAACGCTTAATATTTCATAAGCTTTACGAATTTCAATAAAATCTTCTGGACAGCCTCCTTTATCTGGGTGGCTCATAGTGACTTTGCTTTTGTAAGCCTGACGAATATCCAGCCAATTTACATCTTTCTCTAGGCCTAATATAGTCAACGCTGCATCAACTTTATCCACAGCACGATACTTTTGCCAAAAGCTTACAAAGAGTGCATCAATATCGTCAGCAGTGATGTTATTCAAATTAGACCAGTCTAAATAATAGTAAGCTAGATCACTATCTCGTGTGGTTAAGCTATGTTCATTTGCTGCGTTTTTAGCAATAAGACAAATTTCTAATGGAAAAATAGTGAGTAAGAAACCTTCCGTTTGAATATCACGTTGAATTTGATATAAGGCGTTCATAACAAAAAAGTTCTTCTGAAAAAGAATAACTTGAGGGTCTTCTTCTTTACCAATAAGGGAAATAAGATCATCTTTACAAAGGTTAACTAAATCAATTAATGAGCATGCACTATGTTGTTTTTTTAAATACTCCAAAATAGGAATAATCAAAGGATTGGTCATTAATTTAGCTTCCTTTAAATGAGTTTCTGAAATGCAAAACCATTGCACTATGTTTGATAGCAATTTGTTAATAAACACGATTGAATAAATGTCAGATTACTTTACACTTTTAATTTTTCCCTTCATCTAAGAAAGTAATTAACTGATAAATAAAAGTTTTAATTTTTGGTATATAACCTGCTTAAATTATGGAGGAACATTAAAAATTACTAAAGGATAATAAAATGAATATAAACTTTTTTAAAGCAACTATTGTTACCTTAGCATTAACTGTAAGTAGTTTTGCAAATTCATCTCTAATTACTCATGAATTTAATGATGGAGACTCTTTAGCTGCTTGGTCTGTAGATCGTACAGCGCCTGATGGATTTGAAATTATAAATAATGAACTTGTTATGTCATTAACAGGGCCAGTTCACCCTACAAATACTTTTTATGATACGCACGGCATGAATCTTGATATTGGTCAATCAAACTATGTATCTATTGATGTTTTCATTGATAAGGATTGGATTAACGCTGAGCGATATGGTGGTGTGTGGGCTGAATCTTTTAACGCAGCTGATGTCACTACAGGTTGGCCTATTGTTGAATTTAGTGGGATAAGCGGAGTACAAGCTTGGGATAATGGTGGTTGGCAAGCATTTACAACTAACTTTATTACTGGCGAATTTAATAACTTTAAACTTCAAGTAACTTCTAATGGTGTAGAATACTCATTAAACGATACTGTTTTTTATACTGATACTGTTGTAGATACCCAATATTTTGGCAAAGTATTTTTGAATGCTAAATATGAAGGAAATGATTTTTCAGTAAGATATGACAACTTAGTTTATGGAACGGTTAACGTTCCAGAGCCTTCAACCTTTGCTATTTTCGCATTAGGTATTTTGGGCTTAGCGTCACGTAAATTTAACAAGCAATAAGCTGATCGGTTATACACGCTTACATTCAAGTAAATGAATAGACTAAAAAGCACCATTTTTTGGTGCTTTTTATTTACTTTAATTTAACGAGTTCATTATGCCTGTATGAATTACGTACTAAAAACAACGCAACAGGACCTTTTTATAAGACTATTATTGTAAAGATGCTAACACTTTTTGATAAAAATACTGCTTATCATTATTACTTGTTTGAGTAAAATGAATAATGAATGCGTTCAATGTTTTAATAAGCTCTTCATCCGTAATATTTTTGTTTTCTTTCATTATTGTTAAGCATCGTGTTAAATAGATTTCAGCTTTGTCACTGTCGCCTGTTAATAAATAGAACCGTGCTAAACCAATTAAAGGACCTCTTAGCTCAGGGTGGTGCTCACCTAAGACCTCAATCTTAAAGTTAAGCCCTTCTTGATATAAGCTTAGTGCTTTATCCAACTGATTACTATCGAGATAAAGATTAGCAAGTTCCTGTGATGCAGTTAACGTGGTTGGGTGCTTTATACCTAATTTGGAGGTTAATTTTTTTACCGTATCTTCAATTAAAGGTCGTGCTTCGTCATAGCTTGCATTCAAGCGTAATAAACGTGAAAATTTCATTTGCGTTTGTAAGGTTTCAATATGGCTTTGACCTAGAATATCTTGTCTTAATTGCAATGTTTTTCTAAATAACCGTTCAGCCTCTGCTACTTTACCTAAACCACGGTAACTATCAGCAAGGTTATGCATTGATCTTAATACCGTAATATGACGTTCTCCAAAGACCACTGATGCATGCTGAATATGTGCTTTAATCATAGGCACTGCTAATTGATATTGCCCCATAGCTTCATATAATGAACCTAAGCTACTGGAACATACTAATGTTAATGGATCATATTCACCTAAAAGAACTCGACTATTTTCAATACACAAGTTGTACATCTTTTTAGCTTCTTCGTAGTCTCCTAGCCAGTAAGCTATCGTGCCCAATTGATTTAATGAACGAATGCTATCTTTATTTTTATTACCAAAAAGGTTTTTTCGTTTTTCATAAACTTGTGTATATATTATTTTTGCTTTCTCTAGCGATCCCGTATCCTGATAAAAACCACCTAAATTACTTAAATAACCAAGGTATATACTACTTTTTTCACCATACAGCTCTTTACTTAGCGTGATAGACTCTTTAATTAATGGTAATTGAATGTTGAATTCAAATTTATTACCATAAAAACGAATGTACTGATTTAAAAAATTTAAATACTCTTTAGTTTGCTTTAATTGAGTGTCGTTATAGAATATTGACGCTGTAGTTAAATGCTTTTCTGCTGCGTCGAGTAACCCTAAATCTATATAAATACCAGCAATGACTGTTTGAATAGTCGCGTCAATTTCAGGGTGTTTTTTTAAAGCATTATCAGCAGTAATATTTTCACTGGCTTTTACCAGAATATCTTTAACTAATACTTCTTTACCCTTTGCTTTTTGGGGTTGGATTTCCTTAAACATATTAGTTAAAAATGTGGCTATTGCATCAGCTTTTTTACTTTGATATAAAGCGACATCACGTTCATAACCAACCTGCCTTGATTGATACCACGTTAAAAGACTAAAACCAATCATGACTAAGACAAACAGAGTAATGAAATTATTTTTTCTGCTTTCGTGCCGCTTAGATTTGGAAATAAACTCGATTTCATTAGCATTTAGATGAATACCAGAGCGTTTACTTAATTCAATATCGTCTAAAATCTTTTGCTTTGAATTGAGTAACGTGTCAGTAGACTTATTACTTTCTAACCAATATAAACAATCATCCGCCAATTGTTCACGCTTATAAATTGCTTCACTATTTTCATTAACCCATTTGCTAATTCTATGCCAATGCTTTAATAAGGCTTCATGAGCAATAGTGATAAATTGTACTTCACTATTTATTTTTTCATTTTTAGCTTTTGAAGGAAAGTAACGCTGCTCCCCTGTTGATGTCTGAAGTATTGTTACGAAAAGATGCGCATCAAGAAAGCTTTGAATAAATTGTTTTTCGGCGGGATCAACAAAAATAGCTATTGGTGCTTTTCGTGCCGTAATACTCTGTTTATTACGGTAGTCTATTTTGACTAAAGCGTGCATTATACTATCCCAGCATTTTTGCGCAGATGGTGATAAAAGATTAAAGGTGATTTCTGCTTGCTGAGCTATCGCCCCTTCCATTCCCCCCATATCATGATAAACGCTAAGCAGTAATTTGTTATCTTTACTACGTTGCTGGTATAGCAAGTCAAGTGTGTACTCTAACAGTGGTAAAGCATCGTGGTTTTTAACCGCTGCGGCCAGTAATATCTCATCCAATTGTTCGCCGCTTATTTCATCTTTTTCAAATGTTAAGCCTGCAGCTATGGCTGGATTACGTATCATCCTTGTAATTTCAATGGGGCTGGCGGCTTGTAAGTCGTATTGACGCCCATTATCTTTTAAATCAGGAAAACCATTAACGTCGATACATTCTGCATAAAAATCATTTCGTAACATGGCAATGCATAATAAATTTTCGCATTGTGCTAACTGCTTTATACAAAGAACCAGGTTTTCTTTCAAACGCGTATCTAAATTATCATCCAGTAAAAATTGTTCAAACTGATCAATAACCAATAATTGGTAATTTTTTACTTTATTTGGACCGTCAATGTTTTCTGTTAATTCGCCAGTGTGTACTAGGCCGTTTTGAACGAGACTTTTTGTATATAATCCTGACGTTAGTTTGCGTGGTGTTTGTTCTACTTCCTTTATAAAGTTCGTCAATTCAATATCAGGCTTTAATAGAGATAATGTACTTAAAGCATTGATAATTGTAGCCGTAGGTGATTCATGAATACTTTGGTTGGGCGTTATAATATGATGTTGTTTTACGCGCAATTGAGCAAAGCCAGTTTCGCTGTTCAAATAAGGTAATACCCCTGCTCGAATCAATGACGATTTACCACTACCACTTTTCCCCAATAATAATAAAAAATGACAACGGCGTTCAATACAATGCTTTAAACTTTGAATAACTTCCGCAATCGCTTTTGTTCTGCCAAAGTAGATAGGCGTATGACTTTCATCAAACGTATTCAAACCCATATATGGTGAACCATGGGTCCATTGTGTAAGACTCTGCCGTGGAGCAAAGTGTGATGTTTCATTTTTAAAAACAACATCACTAATAATTCGATAACCGCGTCGATATATAGTTTCAATATATATCGGCTGCTTAGCATTACAACCTAACTTTTTTCTTAGACCCGCAATACATTTTTGGACAGGAGCATCGCCATAGAAAGTACCTGACCAACAAGCGATTAACAACTGTTCTGCGCTAATAGTTTGACCCGCGTTTTGACATAGATAAATGAGTACATCCATCATTTTAGGCTCAATGGTAAAACTATTATCTTTACTTATGAGTTGATTTGAACCGCTATCTACGGCCCATTCACCTAAGGTAAAAGAGTATTGTTTATCGGTTGCATTTAACTGATCTTTGCTTGCCATTCTAGTACCAGTAACTTAATAAGCCTTATCTATTGATATAAAGCTTATAGTATCAACAACGTCTTTACCATAAACATTACATAAAAAATAAAAACCAAAAACAACACCCTAAACCATTGATAATAAATAAATTTAATTAAAACCATCATGGTAAGGAAATCGTAAGGTTCTCTATATTCGCTTTATTGCAATATGGTAAGGAAGTCGTAAGTACTTTTACATAATAATTAGTAATAATAGTTCAGATGCAGGGGGAAGTATAAATTAACAAAGAACAAATCCATAAAGGAGAAAGGCAATGAAAACTATATTTGGTCTACTATTAATATCTGTTTTTTTATTGGTGGGTACAGTAACTAATGCTAACAACTTTAATATAAAAGTTAACACAAACGTTAATAATAAAAACTTGATTGATGTTTGGAATAATGACTTTTCTCAAAAAGCTTTTTTTAATGAGAAAAATAATACCACCTACTTAACTATTTATAATCAGCAAAATGAACGCGTCGCTGAACACCTTATACCAAGAGCAAAAAAACTGAAGAATATTACTTGGTCTACAAACAACAAATACCTAACCTTTACCGAAAATGATCAAAATTTATGGGTGTATAGCATTGAACACAATGCGAGTAAATTAATTGAAAACAACGTTATTAATACCAAAGAAAATAAATTTAGTGTGCAATGGTCGCCAAATAGTGAATGGATTCAATATTTATCGCATGTAAACTCTCGAAATAAAGCAAAAATCTATTCATTAAAACGCCATCGCTCTTTTATCTTACCTATAAATTCAAGCCAAATATCATCTATAAACTGGCAAGATTATGACAATAAACTCATCATCAATTCCCCGTTTATGGAGCCAGAAAAACCTGAACAGATGATTATTTATGGAATTAAGTTGGTATTACAAGCTGACTCTCAGGTTGCACGCTTACACTAATTTATCAAACCAGTATCTATTTAGATATCATCCATACGATTAGCAGCATGTATAATTTGTTGAGATTTTGCCGATTGGAGTTCAATTAAATTTTCAAGGTGCGTTTTCACTGTTTCACTTGGCATTAGTGCCTTGATAACGTTTAACCACTCGTTTAGCTGAACTCTTATTTGTGTCGTTACATCGAGTACAGTAGTAATGTTAACATCCGAATTTTCTTTAAAACTGATAATGCTTTCTGAGACCTTATGTTCAATATCTTCATCAATCCACGTACTAAGAACACCAATAGCTTCATCACTAATTAACTTTTGAATATCAAGAATATTTTCTGCTTGCTTTTCAATAATGTAATGAAGAAAAATACGTGTTCGTTCATCCTTTGTGTTTTCTAAAAAATGGGTATATAAGCCATTTAATTCTTGGTTTATTTCCACTACGTGCTGATAAATGTCTTTTAATTGATGATATCTCATTATGTTTCCTTAAATTTATAATAAATGGTATCGCTTTTGATAGTCATGGTTGAATTTACAATACCATGTTAACTATTGAAGTAACTATCAATCTCAATATTAAAAAAATATGTCACAACACTTACTTTAAGAGTTAAGCAATTTTTGTAAAATAGGGCTTGTGGTTGTATACAGTGTCGCAACACGTTTTGTAGTATCCATTGACTGCTTAATAGCAAAAGCGGCTAATGCTGATTCATGAAAGCCACTTAAAATTAAATTTCTTTTACCTGGATAATAATTTATATCGCCGACAGCATATATACCCGTAATAGACGTTTGAAACTTTTCCGTATCTACACAAATTTGATGACGGTTCATTTCAAGATTCCAGTCAGCTATGGGACCAATTTTGGGTGATAAACCAAACATAACAAGTAAAGAATCAACATCAACGGTTCTTTTTATACCTGAAGATTGAATTATAAGCTTACTTAGTGAGTCTCCCTCTTTTTTATAATCAACCACTTGTCCACATAAAAATTGCATTTCATAATTTGTGCATAACTGCTCCATTTTATTAATACTCGCTTCTGAGGCTCTAAAATTAGTACTTCGATGAATCATCAAAACACTTTGTGCTATAGGTTGTAATGTCAGTGCCCAATCAAATGCACTATCACCACCACCTAATACCACAACATTTTTATCTTTAAAGGCATTTTTATCTTGTACTCTATAAAAAAGTTGGCGATCTTCAAATGCCTCAATCCCCTTAACTTTTAAACGAACAGGTTCGAACGCACCACTGCCTGCGGCAATAATTACTGCTCTACATTCGATTAAAACATCTCTATCCGTTTTAACAAAAAACAAATCATCTCTTTCTTTATGTATCTCTATGACCTTTTGAGATAACAAATATTCTGGATTAAATGGTGAGGCTTGCTTTTCTAACGCCTCAATTATCGACTGCGCGGAAGCGACAGGAATAGCGGGAATATCATAAATAGGTTTGTCTGGGTAAAGTTGTGAACACTGGCCTCCTATTTCAGGAACGCTATCAACAACAATAGCTTTCAGACCTTGTAAACCTAATTCAAATATTTGAAATATTCCTACAGGGCCGGCACCAATAATAACAACATCTGTCTTTAAGTTTTCCATATTGAGTATTCCTAATATCTACGAATCTTTCAAGTTAAACTAAGCAAGAACAAGGCGGTAAATTTTTCTTTAAGCTATCTCTAAATTATTTAATAAAAGCAGTGTCATTAGTTCCATAAACTATATCATGAAGCCCATTATTGTATAACCCTAGTATCTTCATTGTTTATAGCGAAAAATACTCAGTATTTTGATAAAACGTTTGTAAAACAAAAGTCTTAAGGAAGTGGTTTTTCTTTAAAATATAATAACTTAGTAAAGAGAACTATTGACGTTTCAAAGCATTCGCCCCTAGTTATTTTAATGTTAGGGTTGATAGCTTTAGCTTCACCTAAATTTAAAAACAGTACGTTAATCTGTTTACTCGTTTACATTCATGATTTTACTCATACTATTAGCCTAGAATTTGTAACACCGTCTGCCCTTTTGGTGTAAAAAGCCACACTAATACAGCTAAATTTACAAATACCGTCAGCCAAAAAATTCTTCTAAATTCTTTCTTTTGAGATTTATGCCTTAATACTTGCTGTGCTATAGCGGCGCCTGGCCAACCACCAATCAAGGCAAGCATATGTAAAGAGCTTTCTGGTGTTCGCCAAACCTTGCGCTTTGCTTTTGACTTATCTGATGCATAAACTAAAAAGGTAATAGCACTAGCGCCTATATATAGGAATATAAGCTTCTGAGGAAAGTATTCGAACAGATAAAATATTATAATCGAGGTAATAAAAACAACCGACAAATAAATTGAAAAACGATTCATTTTTTTAGCTGCCTTTATCTTTAATTTTTCACCCGAAAATGTCGCTTGATCTGCACAAATTCGGCCTTGCCTATCTTTTGATAAAGAAAAGGTAATAACATCATTTATTTGAGGTGTTCGATGTCGATTGATTAACGCCTTCTTATGAATAAAAACCTGTTCACCACCATTAGGCGCGATAAAACCAAAAGCCTTGTCTTCATTCCATTTAATTAACTTACCTTTTGAGCGCATGCTCAACTCCTTATTAATCACTACACTATGCGATAATTTACCAGCGTTTGATAATTAATAAAGAGCTTTTCATTTTAAAAAAGGTCTTCGAAAATTGGTTTTTATAAGTTATAGCTTAAAAAGGCGATTAAAGTTGTCGGTTGATAATTTAGCAATAGTTTCAACCGATTGACCACGGATACTTGCTAAGTGTTTAGCGACTTCTACTACATACGCTGGTTGATTCTCTTTACCTCGATGTGGCACAGGGGCAAGGTATGGTGAATCTGTTTCAATCAAAAATCTATCATCAGGCACAAGTTTAGCAACTTCTCTTAGTTCATTCGCATTTTTAAATGTAACAATACCGGAGAATGAAATATAAAAACCTAGTTCAATTGCTTGCTTAGCCATATCCCAAGACTCTGTAAAACAATGTAAAATACCGCCAACCTCTGCTGCATTTTCAGAGCGTAATAAATCTAAGGTATCTTGCTGAGCAGCACGTGTGTGAATAATTAAAGGTTTATTCAGCTCTTTAGCAACAATGATATGTTTTTTAAACGAGTCTAGTTGTACCGCTTTAGTTTCTGGCGCGTAGTGATAGTCTAACCCTGTTTCACCCACCGCAATAACAGCAGGATCGCTGGCTAAGGTGCGTAACTCATCAATATTGACTTCATCTTCTTGATTTAATGGGTGCATACCACACGTAAGCATTACATTATCAAAGCCTTTAGTTTGTTCAGCCATGGCAGGAAAATCTTTCAAAGTAATACTAACACACAAAAGCTTATCTACTTTTACATCTTTTGCTGCCTGTACTACATTCGCTAAACTGTCACCATGAAGCGATAAATTTAAACGGTCTAAATGGCAATGTGAATCTATAAACAATGGAAAACTCCAATAATACTAAATTGATTAGGTTGGTGTAACTTACTAAAAAAAAAGCCCTAAGAATAACTAAAGGGCTTAGTAACAAATTGATAAAATTATGCTATTACATGGTTAATGTTGCTTCTGACGAACTTAACTGTCGTGCAATTGCTTTTTCAATTTGAAAACGTACTTTGTCAGGATCATCCCTAAAACTTACCCCAATTCCTGCAGGTGTTCCGTTTTGTGCTCCTGTTGGTGTTAACCAGCACACTTCACCGGTAATTAATGAAGGCTCTAAAGAGTCAGGTAATAATATATTTAGCTCAACCTCGGCACCTAAATCATAAGGCTCTACAGTACGAACAAACAAACCACCTTCTTTTAAAAAGGGCATATAAGAAATATATAAATCGTGTTCTGATTGAAATTCAATATTAATTGGGATCAAAATCGATATCCTACTCGTTAACTTTCGCTTGCTCAAGCACGTCACTTATCGCCATGATAAGTTTTTCATAAACAAACTGTTTGTTTGCTTGAGTATATGATTTTATTACTTTACACCCATTTATGATGACTTTGTAGAGGTTATTCAAAACTTCAGGGTCTAATGTTAATTTATTCGAAGGCTCGGTCGTAAGAATGAACTGATCACGATATAAATTGACAGTAATTTGCTCTAACCAACGCAAACCATGTTCATTACTTTGTAGCTGTGCAAGTAATTGAGGTTCTACTTGCTGCCCATCAAGAAAATTTACATAACATGTTTTGAACTGTTGAAAAGCATCATTAATAACCGTATTTGTTAACTCAGGTAACTGAGTTAAATTGATAAATGGACTGTTCAGTTCAGTATTAGCGTCAATACTAACTCCTTGCTCTGACATACTTTGCAGTAAAGCTTGCCCCACTTTCGGTCTAATATTAATAACTCTACATCGACTAATAATGGTTGGTAGCAGCATTTCAATGTCATTCGTTAATAAAATAATAACGCTATTATCACTGGGCTCTTCAAGAGTTTTTAACAAGGCATTTGCGGCAGCTTGAGTCATTGTTTGTGCATGTTCAATTAAAACCGTTTTAAATTTCCCCAAATGAGCTGTTTGTTGTAAAAAGCGATTAGCATTACGAACGTCATCTACCCCTAAATTACTTTTTTCTGCAATAAGCGCTAGGTGATCGGGGTATGTTTTGCTTTTTAATAATAAACATGACTTACATTGGCCACAACTAACTAACACCTCGGTTTGATTAACCGTTTGCGGTTGCTTACAGCTTAGTAAGTGCAATAACCACTGCGCAAATTCAAGTTTACCTGATCCGGTAACACCATTAATTAAAATAGCATGAGGCAAAATATTACGACGGAACTGATTGCTAAATATTTGTTGGTGAGAAAGTAGCCATGGTTTCATATTAAAATTGCTTTTCTTGCTGCTGACTAAGCAAAACATCAATGATGTTGATTACATCTGATAATACTTTTTCTTTTGATTGAGCCGCATCAATCACTTCAAATTTTTCTGGTGACTGCTCTGCTTGCTTTAAATAACCATTGCGAGCACGAATTAAAAAGTCAGCCTTTTCATCTTCTAAGCGGTCAAGCCCTTCTCCACGACTCTGCACTCTTTTCAAGCCTTCAGCAGGGTCTAAGTCTAAAATAATATTCATATCAGGGCTAAAACCATTTAATGCTAAATCATTTATTTTGGTAATAGTATCAATATCAATGCCTCTCGCATAATGCTGAAAGCTAAAGGTAGCCGCATCGAATCGATCAGAGATAACAACTTTGCCTGCCGATAACGCCGGTATTATTTTTTCTTGAATATGCTGTGCGCGACCAGCACCAAATAGCATTAATTCGGTCATGAAAGACATTTCAGGTGTTTTAGGATCTAAAATAACGTCTCTAATTTTTTCACCTATCGGTGTTCCTCCCGGCTCTCTGGTAAGTAAAACATCAACACCCTTTGAAATGAGGTATTTTTCAATGCTTTGTATAACGGTAGTTTTACCTGCGCCATTACTACCATCAAAAACAACCATAAAACCTTTTTTCATATAATTTCTCTATGTTTCAACTAAAATATTCAAGGAGTATATTCAAAATGAATAGTTCCTATTGAATACGTATCTTGTTGACTTTAATTGGTTACAGTAACCTTTATTCGCTGTATTTTCTCAAATTCACCGAGTAAATACAAACAACGGGTAGCTATACTAACACTCAACAATTTAATAAATTATGAACTTAGCTACCTAGTGCTCGGTAACATTCCTTTAAGCAGTAAGCCAAAAATATCTGCTCCGGTGATAATGCGTTTACTTTCGCCCCAAATAAGTAAAACATCATAATCTATAACGCCATCAAAGTTTTTATCGGTCGATCTATTAATTTTCATTTGCAGCATTGCTTCATTTAATGGGGTTGTTTCATCGGTGATAACAACAGGACGATGACAATAGTTATAAGGGTCAAAGTTATCTGTTTGATATAATGCAGCCCTTGATAAACCGTCGGCATCTAATATTAATAATGGATAACCTTCTAAATTAGTTAGAATGACCCAACTATGATTTGTTTCGTTAACTTGCATCAGAAAAGGATCATCTGGGCTTTGTTTTATTGGCGGTATCATGGGTAAATCTAACTTAGTTGGTAAAGCGATGATTGACTTAGGATCAATAATTTCACCTTCTTCTGTTACATGTATTTCATCTAAAGCAAAAAAGTTTAATGCACCGATTCCTTCTACTTGATTAAGATCGGCTTCTTCGGCTGTAATATGTTGACGTATGATATTTCTAAGTTCGCTTTCTTCTAAGTAGGTTATACCTTCTTTTCCTAACCAAGCATCAAGAATCAGTGCAGTAGGTTTAGCAACAGGATAAAAAACAAACTGATAAAAACGAATAACTGGCGCTAAAATACTGCCCATTTTTAAAGCATTACGTGAAAAGTATGCTTGTGGAGTAATTTCACCAATAATGGTAATCGCGATAGTTGAAAATAAAAAAGCACTAACGCCGGTTAACACTGAATCTGACAACATAGTTAATAAAACATTAATACCAACATTACCCCATAAAATGGTAGATAAAAGAAAATTGGAATCATCTCTAAGCTTTAAAACTTTTTCAGCAGCTTTGTTACCTTTTTTAACTTCAACTTCTAAATGAAGCCGACTGATAGAGAAAAATGCAAGGTTTAAGCCTGAAAAAACAGCTGAATGTGTGATACAAATTGCGATAGCACACCAAGTAATAATGTCAGTTGACATATCAGATCCCTAAAATTAATTTTAAAGCATGTATTAATGCGAAATATTAACTGAACCTGCTTAGATCACAACTAATCATTTGCTATTTACTGCTTTATATTGCTTATAATGTTGTATATTTACTTCATCATTATGTTATACAGCAATGAATAATACTGACCTATTTATAATAAATGATTTTTACTTGTTTCTTTAATATAAGTTGCGGATACGATGGCGATTCTTTCTCTTGGTATTACCATTTTCATTTAAAATACGATAATGAAGACTATTAAAGATGACTTGGCGTTTTATTTTTTAAATTACGATCTAATGAGTGAGCTATGAAGAACAATAATTGGTGGGGGGAATTTACTTTTGCCCTACAAGAGCAGAAGTGTTGGAGCGTAGGTGAGCGAGCAATTGTCCTTAGGCGTGAAGCCGCTGAATGGAATACCTGGAATATTGAAAGCGAAGAGGAAGATAACGATATTGTCGTGTCTGACGGTGCGTGTGTTAATGTAGACAATTTGACAATCACCGGTCGATTTTTAGAAAAAAACACCTCAGAAAAAATAAAGGTATCTCCTTTATTAGCAGACCGCACCGTTATTGCTCGCCCTTCATCCCCGTTAACACTTCTTGCAGGAGAAAAAATTCAATTATTTATTAGTACGCCTATTTGGTTTTACGCTGAAACATTTCCAAACGGAAAATGTTTGGTAGATTTACCTTTTTGGCGACCATCAGACTCATGGTTTGGCAGCTCTACTATTGATGGACAACTATGCTATGCAAAATATACTTCGGCAAAAACTAAAATTGAAGAGCTAGAGCTCCATCCACATAAAGCGACAACGCCCATTATGGTTATTAATAGCCACAATAAAGAATTAACAATTAATAGAATTAATGTGCCGGTAAATCATTTGAATTTGTACCATGATGATAAAAACCGACTGTGGACATCTCGAATCACCATTGAAATAGCAGACGACTCAGCGGATATTGAATTAATTATTGATAAAAATGTTTCTGCTGAATTCGAACCTCTTACGTTTATCAGTAGTCCACGAATATCTTCAGAGCATGGAAGATTAATCCGCAGAATTAGTAACTTATTTGGGTAAACAGTTTATGGAAGTCATTAGCGAATTTTTTAATATGTTTGAATCATCTCATTGGTACGCCTTAATACAGGCATTAATTTTATTTGTTGTCGGTTACTTTGTTGCTAAAGCATTAAGTAGTGCAGCTGAAAAACTTGCCGCAAAAAAAATGACAACACATGGTCTTTTTTTATTAAAAAGAACCATTTTTTATACTGTATTAATATTGTTCCTATTGTCTGCTTTAAAACATATTGGTATCGATCTAACAATCTTACTTGGCGCAGCAGGAATTTTCACTGTTGCTGTTGGTTTTGCCTCACAAACATCTGCTTCAAATTTGATAAGTGGCTTGTTTTTAATGATAGAAAGACCTTTCTCTATTGGTGACGTTATTAAGGTCGATGGTTATACCGGTGAAGTTATTTCTATTGATTTATTATCAGTAAAATTAAGAACATTTGATAACTTGTTTGTTCGAATACCTAATGAGAGTATGATTAAAAGTGCCGTCACAACCTTGACTAAGTTTCCTATAAGAAGAGCTGACTTAAAATTAGGAATTGCCTATAAAGAAGACATTGAAAGAGTTAGACGTGTTTTATTAAACATTGCTGAAAAAAATGTTATTTGTTTAGAAGAGCCTGCACCTTTATTTATTTTAACTGGTTTTGGAGAATCATCTGTTGATATTCAATTTTCAGTTTGGTCAAAAAGAGAAAACTACCTCACACTTAAAAATGAAATGTATCAAAATATTAAAAAAACGTTTGATGAACAAGGTATTGAAATACCCTTTCCTCACGTTAGCTTATACGCTGGTATGCAAAGCAAACCTTTCGATATTGTTTTAGCACCCCCAAAAAAAGGCGCTGAAGATAGCGTAAACAAAGAATAATCGTTAATTAACCATTTGAATAACGGCTAAAATAAGTATTTAAACCGTTCGATTATTCGCTAACTAGTTTCATAAAGCACTTGATGAACTTGTCATACAAGAAAAGATATAAACATTTTTTGTAATGAAAGTTAGCATGGTGATATTGCATTTACTGTTATGCTATGTGCTTCTTTAATAATTAAAATGTTTATTGAATCGTTAAAATGCAATACATAGTTCAAAGCGCAATACAAAGCGTAGCTCCAAAAGTACGACAAAAAACATTGCAAAAAATTAGCAAGCTTAATCTAGTGAAAAAAACTACGTCTTTGTTTTTTGCACTATGCTTAATTTCGCCCTACGCCTTATCAAATACGCTTTTAGTTGAACTCCCAGATAAACTACCTCGTGAAGTTGTGCAAAATATCCATGCCTATTTAGGCAAATTACCCAAAGAGAGTAATGAGCGAGCTGCATTTATATTTACTGCGAAAAAAAAGGTTACCAATGCACTCAATGCTTTAGGGTATTACCGTGCAGTAGTAACCAATGTAATTAATAAAGCTACCGACAAAGATGTTTGGACACTAACTTTTAATATCGTGTTAAATGAACCAACACGAATAAAAAAATTACAGCTTAATATTGTTGGTGATGCAAATAAAGATTCCGCTTTTTCAGCAATAGTTAACAATATTCCGATACTAACCGGGGATGTGCTGCATCATGGAAAATACGAAAAATTTAAAGAAGACTTAACCTCGCTTGGATTAGAGCGTGGCTATTTCGATATTAAATTTACTAAGTCGACTATCGCAATACATCAAGATTTACAAACAGCGGATATTATTCTTAATTTAGATAGTGGTGTCCGTTATCAGTTTGGTGAAGTAAAGTTTACCCCATTCGAGCTAAACTCTGATGTTTTAGCGCCATTAATTCCTTTTAAGAAAGAAGATTATTACCAACAAGATTTATTGCAAAATTTACAAAATGAACTCGATGAAACTCAATATTTTAGTAATGTAATTGTTTGGCCTAATACCGAAAAAATTATTGATCATACTTTACCTATTGATATTTCATTAGAGCCAGCAACACGACATCAATTCGATTTAGGCCTAGGTTATTCAACAGATACCAAAGAAAACTTTTCTTTGGTATGGAAAACTCCCTTGGTTAACCGTTATGGACATCGACAAGAAACGAAGTTGTCTTATTCAAAAATAAATCCGACAGGATATTTTATTTACGGTATTCCTTTATCGCACCCTAATAATGATGTTTTACAATTAAAAGCCTTACTAGAAGAAAATGATTTCGCAGACTTAACAAGTAAATTCCTTTCTTTCCAAGTGGGTCGTGTTTACCTAAAAGATAGCATGTTGCGCCAGCCTTACCTTAGACACCTTTCTGAAGACTGGAGTACCGATGGTATAGATGATGATGCTAAATATTATATTCCTGGTTTTACTTGGTCTGATAAAGAATGGCAAGGCTCAGTTTTAGATCCAAGTACTGGTTTCCGCCAATATTATAATATAGAGGGAAGCTATGATAAGTTGGACTCTAAAACTTCATTTTTGCGCTTTAATGCACGTTGGAAATATATTTCATCGATAGCACCAAAACATCGTATTGTGACCCGAGCTGAAATTGGCTATGCCATTGTTAAAGATGATATAGAAGCAGAGCTTTCACCGTCACTGCGTTTTTATGCTGGTGGCGATCAAAGTATTAGAGGTTTCGGTTATCAATCGGTTGGCCCTAAAATAACGCTTACCCAAGGAGATAACACTGAAGAAGAGATCGTTGTTGGCGGAACGAATATGGTTGTTGCTAGTGTAGAGTATCAATACTACTTTACCCCCGAATGGCGAGGTGCACTGTTCACCGATGGCGGTAGTGTGAATAATAAAGACAAATTAGACTTTGTTTATTCTATTGGAACGGGCATTCATTATATTTCTCCTATTGGCCCCATCCGATTTGCCCTAGGTTATCCATTAAGTGAAGATGAGTCGTCATGGCGCATTCACTTTAGCATTGGCGCAGAACTATGATTTATAAACGTGTTAGCTTCTACTTGACTACAATATTTACGGGAATACTCTGTTTATTCGCCATATTACTTTCAACACCTTGGGGAACTCAACTAACCCTTTATTTTGTTGGCGATATTTCTCCTATACAAGTTAAATATCGCAGCGGTGCATTTTTAAAAGATTTACAGTTAAGCCACTTAGCCATTAACAATGAGCAAATGGAGGTTAATGCAACAGACATACGTTTAACATTAAATTTACGCTGTCTTTGGAAAAAACAAGTATGCATTGATGAACTGAGTCTTGCGTCTGTGCAAGTACTTTTAAATGAAAATAGCGCCACGTCGTCAGATCAACTTATGGCAGAAATTATTATTCCGCCTATTTTCACCTTACCTTTTTCCGTTAAAGTGAAACAGTTCTATTTAGCAAGTGCTCAAATAAAAAATCCAAACCTACAGGTAAAGTTAACTGATTTCTCGAGTATTTTAGAAATCAATGACGCGGCGCTAACAATAGAAAAATTCAGTCTGGCTGCTGCACATATAACCTTAGTTAGATCAGATACTGTTCCAGCTAATACCACTAAAACAGCTTGGCCTTTGGCTTCGTTACCAAAGGTATATTTACCTTTCAAATTTAATGTAAAGTCATTTACCGTTAAAGAGCTTATTGTTAATGAGTTAATAACTACTGGTGATGAGGAAACGTTAGTACATATAGAAGATGCAGTAGCACGCTTATCTTGGTTTAAAACAAAACTCACTATTGACACACTGTCATCAAACATTCAAAAAATGGGATCTTTTTCTTTAAAAGGTAAGCTTGATTTTGTTCCACCTTATAATGTTGATATAACAGTGTTAGACACAATTAAGGACAACGAAATAGTACCTGAGTTAAATGATTCTAGACAACAAACGTTACTCCAAGGAAACCTATCTCATTTAGCTATAACAGTAAGTAGCGAAGGAACATTAGCATTAACCGCTGATGCAAAAATAGATCTAACCGATGCTAACTTACCTTATGAATTAACCACCCAGGTAACGCAATATACGTTACCTAGTGATATTACCCAAGTCATTACCCCTGCAATGTTTGTATTGCAAAGCCAAGGTGATCTTAATCAACAGACAATCGAATTTAACAGTGAATTCAGTGGGTTTGGTTATCAAAATGTCGCCGTTGAATTAAGTGCAAACTTGCAGAAAGATCTGCTTAAGATAAATACTTTTTATCTAAAAGATTTCAACGCAGATAATGAACTAAATTTAGTAGGCGAATTACAGTTAGGAGACAAATTATCTTGGGATATCAACCTTGATACCTCAGGCTTTACTTTGCCCAATATCGACAAACGTTTATCCGGACGTGTACAGGGTAATATTGCCAGTAAAGGTTTTTGGCATGGTGATGAATGGGCATTAAGTTTAGTAAATTCCAAGCTTACAGGACAAATTAATAATATAAAGCTTTTGGCTGAAGCTAACATTGAACTTAACCATCAAGGTAAATTAGCACCAAGTAAGGTGTTTATTGATTATGGTGATATAGCACTTAACCTTAACGGCTATAGCGATGAAAATTGGCACGTTAATGGACGAGTAAATGTTGACAATGCCAACTTATGGTTAAAAGATATTGAAAGTAGCTTACGTTCAACAATTGATATTTCGGGACCTATTCAAGATCCTGAAATAACTTTACAAGGTGAGATTGAAAAACTCGTTATGGCAAACTTTTCAAGTGATGCCATTCATTTTAATGCCGCCTATCGCCCTTTGAATAATCATGAACATAAAGTGGCGTTTACCAGTATGCTAATGAACCTAAATCAACACACAATTAAAGAGGTGAGCTTTTCAAGTAATGGTGACTTAGCACAACAACAAATTAATTTAGCCTGGCTTGGCGATTCATCACTTAATTTATCACTCGACAGTCAATATTCCCCTACAGATGAGCAATTAACGATACAAGCAGCTAATACTACTTTTTCTTTAGGTGAACAAGTGTTCAAATCAAGTCAGCCTATTCATCTGCTTTATAATAATAAACTAAATACACTAGCCATTAATCAGCATTGTTGGTTAGGAAGTTTATCGCAATTATGTTTAAACGATAATACTGTTTTAAATTTGACTAAGGGAGATTTGACGGTAGCACTTCAGTTAGATACCGCACTGTTAAAACCTTTTATACCTGAAGAATTTCGCTTTGATAATACCATAAATGGCAATATTTCTATTGGCTGGCAACCAGATGCTACCCCATCTATTGATGCACAATTACTGATCAACGCCGGATTACTACAAATAAATAAAGAAAATGAATTACATAAGTTGCTCGAATGGGAACAAGGCCAATTAAATTTACAAATGAACGACAACAGTATAAAAGGAAACATGACCTTGTCGACCGCTGTTGATAATACTGAATTATTAAATGCAAGTACGTCCATTTCGTTAACTGATAACAGTATTAAAGATAGCCATATTACCATTAATAATTTTAACCTTTCGCCAATACAAGTTTTTGTTCCCGAGCTCTCTTCATTAGACGGAATATTAAATACCAATATCACGGTTAATGGGATGTTAGATAAACCCATTATAAATGGCGAAATGAAATTAACCGATGGAAAAATAAAAGTTGCAAGCAATATGAATACGCTAGAAAACATTAATATGGCTTTTGACTTCAAAGGACAACAAGCCATTGTTTCAGGTGGTGTTGATGTTAATAAAGTAACTGCAAACCTTACCGGTGATGCTGATTGGCAAAATGAATTACAAGGTAACTTTAATCTTGCTGGCGAAGCCATAAGTTTTTCTGTTCCCCCAGATCTAGCATTAACCATTTCCCCTCACCTTAATGCACAAATAAATGCCTCAGAGCTTAAGTTATCGGGTCGCATAGAAGTGCTTAAAGGAAAGTTAGCCATCAACAAGTTGCCTCAAGGCAGCGTTAGCTTAAGCAAAGATGTCATCATTGTTAATGATGATGGTGAGCAAGTCACCCTTGAGAAACCTTTTAATATTTTAACAAACGTTCGTGTTGCTATCGCTGACGCTTTCCAAATTGAAGGGCAAGGGTTTGTTGGACGCCTCGGTGGTGAATTACAAGTAAGTCAGCAACCGCAACAACCTTTACAGTTATTTGGTAGTTTAAAAATTCCAGAAGGTCGTTATCGAGCTTATGGACAAGACTTATCAATCACAAAAGGGAATATATCTTTTAATGGCCCAGCCAACACTCCCTATGTTTCAATGCAAGCGACACGTAGTATTGAAAAAGAAGACATCATTGTTGGCATTGATGCTAAAGGTTTAGCGAATAGTTTACATATTACACTGTTTTCAAAACCTACTATGCAGCAATCAGAAGCCTTATCATATTTAGTTAGAGGCCGAGGCTTAGATGCTAAAACGAATAATAGTAATGCTGCAATAGGTGTGGCCTTAGGAACGGCAATAACAAACTTTTCGGGAGTACTAACTCAAATAGAAAAGCTCCCCTTGCTCAATAAACTTGAAATTGACGGAGACGATGAACAAGCTTCTATTGCCGGATATTTAGGTGATCAAGTTTATGTGAAATACGGCGTAGGCGTAACTGAACCAATTAAAGAGCTGACGGTTAGGTTTTATATCTATAGTCGTTTATGGGTTGAAGCTGTTTCTGGTTTAGAAAACTCGGCGAATATTTACTATTCATTTGATATAAAGTAAATCGGATGTCGTTAACTGACGGGAGTACCCCACAAAAAATGACATTAATAAGCATATTCTTGCCAATTGACGTCTGTTAAATGCATTTTTGATGAACGGACAGGTAATTATCCTTCGAGTAAACTATGCCATAAGCAACGTAATAAGCAATATAGTAAAGAAAAGCTGTTACAGGCTCAAAATTACGCTTATTTTTTTGCGCTTACTGTTTTGCTTTTAGCTGTTTCAAATAATCTCTAACGGCACTGTTATGCTCCGCTAGCGTTCGGCTAAAAACATGTTTTCCATTCCCTTCGCTAACAAAGTAGTAATAATCACTCTCTTGGGGATTAAGTGCTGCTTTAATAGCTGATAACCCCGGCATTGCTATAGGACTTGGTGGTAAACCATTTATACGATAAGTGTTATAAGCTGTTTTCTCTCTTAAATGCGCCTTAGTAATGTCTCCCTTATAACGTTCACCTAAGCCATAAATAACCGTAGGATCGGTTTGTAATCGCATTTTTTTCGCTAACCGATTCATAAAGACCGAGGCGATCAAAGGCTGTTCGGGTATATGACTGGTCTCTTTTTCAATAATTGATGCCATAATTAAGGCTTCATATGGCGATTCATAAGGTAAACCGACTGCACGCGCTTGCCAAAGCTTGCTTAAGGTGTTTTGCATCGACGCATGAGCACGTTTTAAAATCTGAAGATCTTCTGTACCTTTAGTAAAAGCATAAGTTTCAGGGAGAAACCACCCTTCAGGATTAGCTTGTTCTATATTTAATCGTTGCGATATTTGTTCAATACTTAATGACTCTACAGTATGCATTAACTCTGAATGATTACCTAATTGAGTCAATAGCTCTTTAAACGTTGTGCCTTCAACAATAGTGAATTTAAATTGATGCTCGTTTGCACTAGTGATTAATGTCAGAATATTTTGCAAACTTGAGTTAGGCAAAATTTGATAAGTGCCAACTTTTATAATGGTTTTGTGAGGTTGTAAACGTGCGTAGACTCTAAGCCAAAAACGATTATCTATCCAACCTTTGCTCTCTAATGCCTTTGAAAATGAAGCAACAGAACTACCTTGTTCAATAGTAATTAATTGATGCTGTGTAATTGGTAAAGGCTTATTCATTTCTTTTTCTAATAAAAGAAAAAAGCCAAGAATAAATATAATCGCGCTACCAATACAAACATAAAGTATTTTTTTCATTAAAAACCTATTAATAATTTATTGCTCACGGTTAATACCATTACGGATAGTTAGTGCTATTGCTAAGGGTAAGTCTAATGATAATACCTGCCCGTTATAATTATTCACAGGCATGACGCCCATAACACAATTACACACAAATATTGCCTGTGCTTGAGCAACCTCCTCTAGAGAAATAGCTTTAATAATGGTTTCAGGGTAATGGCGCAATATAGTTTGACGCATAATACCATTTACACCACTTTGACTAACGTCTGGCGTATATAATGTGTCATTTAAGAAAATAAATAGATTAGCACTAGTTGCTTCTATCACGTCATTATTTATATTTGTCACCACCAAGTCATCCACATTACTCAAAGATAACTCTTGCCTTAATAAAACTTGTTCGAGACGGTTTAAATGCTTCAAACCACCTAACATAGGATTAATACCTATTTGTTGCTTACTGAGCCCTAAATTAATGCCGCTATGAATCAAATTATCATAATGTATCGGATAATCATGGATCATAATGATCAGATCATGATGATTGTTTGATGAGCGCGCATAACCTCGCCCACCACTACTTGCTGCAATAATAACTTTGAGCACAGCTAATGGATAGTTTTTTGCTATAGCAGCTAATTGTTGTGTTAATTCGTCTGATGAAGGAGATGAGAACCCCAGTTTTTCACAACCAGAAGTTAAACGTTCTACATGCTGTGTTAAGTATTCTACTTTACCATGAATGACTTTTGCCGTAGTAAACAGGCCATCCCCATAAGCAAGACCACGACTTTCAATATCAATATAATTTTGTTGTATTCCATTAACTAAACATAATTTCATTGTCGGTTCACTATATAGATAAAACAGGTTAAAACTAAATTAAAAAAGCCTGAGAACTTACACATATATGCTAAGTATTCAGGCTTAATAAATTGATTTCAAGCTTTAGTTACAAGTCACTTCAATTATTATATTTTTTTAAATATTAATGACCCGTTTGTACCACCAAAACCAAATGAATTACACAAAACATAATCTAAATTAATATCACGAGCTGAGTCGCGAATATAATCTAAATCACAACCTTCACCTGGATTATCTAAATTAATTGTTGGAGGAACACAAGAGCTCGCTAATGCTTGAATACTAAAGATACTTTCAACAGCACCAGCAGCACCTAATAAATGCCCAGTCATCGATTTAGTTGATCCCATTAATACATTATATGCATCGGCACCAAAAATTGATTTTACGGCATTAGTTTCAGCGATATCACCTGCAGGCGTTGAAGTACCATGCGCATTAATATAACCAATTTGATTAGCATTTATTTTAGCGTCATTTAAGGCATTTTCCATCGCACGTGCTGCACCAGCACCATCTGCTGGAGGTGATGTCATATGATAAGCATCACCACTCATACCAAAACCAACTAACTCAGCATAAATTTTTGCGCCACGTGCTTTGGCATGTTCATATTCTTCAACAACAACAACACCGGCACCATCACCTAAAACAAAACCATCACGATCTTTATCCCAAGGACGTGAAGCCGATTGAGGGTCATCATTACGTCTAGATAAAGCACGTGCTGCACCAAAACCGCCCATTCCTAATGTGGTAGATGCTTTTTCAGCACCACCAGCCACCATAACATCAGCATCACCGTATGCAATCATGCGAGCTGCATGACCAATATTGTGCACGCCACTAGTACAGGCTGTAGTAATAGAAATATTAGGTCCTTGCAAACCAAACATGATAGATAAATTACCTGAAATCATGTTAATGATTGTAGAAGGCACAAAAAACGGCGAAAGTCTTTTCGGACTACCTGTTTTTACCATTTTTTCATGATTTTGTTCTATTAGGCCTAACCCGCCAATACCAGAGCCAATAGCCACACCGATACGAGGTGAGTTTTGTTCATTAACTTCAATGCCAGAATCTTGGATTGCTTGAACGCCTGCGGCAACACCATATTGAATAAAAAGATCCATTTTTTTGGCTTCTTTTTTTTCCATATAGTTTTGCGCATCAAAATCGTTAACTAAACCTGCAAACTTAGTTGAATACTCAGTTGTATCGAAATGATCAATATTACGAATACCACTTTTACCAAGTAATAAGTTTTCCCAGGTTTGTTCAGGGGTATTGCCTAGTGGGCTAAGCATACCAAGACCGGTAACAACAACACGTCTCATTGTGTTCTACCTCTTAATTATGAAATAGGAGATACAAAAAAAGCGGTCACTTAAATGATAAGTATACCGCCTTTTTTTCAATTACATTTTTACAATTAACTAGTAATAACTAGTTAGCAATTACTGATTAGCGTTAACGTAATCGATTGCCGCTTGAACAGTAGTGATTTTTTCAGCTTCTTCGTCAGGAATTTCAGTATCAAATTCTTCTTCCAACGCCATAACTAATTCTACTGTGTCTAATGAATCAGCACCTAAATCATCAACGAAAGATGAATCAGTTTTAACTTCTGCTTCACTAACACCTAGTTGTTCAATAGTGATTTTTTTAACGCGTTCTTCGATAGTACTCATTTTTTTTCCTTTACTTACTGAAAGTGTAATTTATCAAATTGCGTGTAGTGTATTCGCCAAAGCCCTGCCATGCAAGCCTATAGCTTTATTTTTTTAGGTGGTCGAACCTGTTTACTACACTAAAATAGTGATACGAAACAATGTAGCCCTTTATATTTAAGGGTTACACCATATACATACCACCGTTAACATGAATCGTTTCGCCAGTGATATATGCGGCTGTATCTGACGCTAAAAAGGCGACAGTGCTCGCAATTTCTTCAGGTTTACCTAAACGATTAGCTGGAACTTGTGAGAAAATCCCCTCTTTTTGTTCATCAGTTAACGTTTGTGTCATATCTGTATCGATAAAACCTGGCGCAATAGTATTAACTGTTATGCCACGAGAAGCAACCTCACGTGCCAAAGACTTAGTAAAACCTAATAAACCCGCTTTAGCTGTTGCGTAGTTTACTTGCCCTGCATTACCCATTGAGCCCACTACAGAGCCAATATTAATGATTCGGCCATTACGTTTTTTCATCATAGGACGAATCGCGGCTTTACTTACCTTAAACACAGAAGTTAAGTTAGTATCAATTATATCTTGCCATTCATCATCTTTCATACGCATAAATAGATTATCGCGCGTGATACCGGCATTATTAACTAAAATATCAATACTACCATGTGCGTCTTTAATCGCTGAAAATAGTTCGGTAATAGAATCATCACTCGTCACATTTAATACGAGGCCATTGCCCTCACCTAAATATTCTGAAATTCTTTCTGCGCCATGTTCTGACGTCGCTGTTCCTACAACCGTAGCCCCTAACGCTTGTAATTGTGTCGCTATTGCTTTGCCAATACCACGACTAGCACCTGTAACAAGGGCTATTTTACCTGTTAATGAAAACATAATATTTCCTATTTGTTTTTTATTTTTATTAAATCTATTTAGCTTGCGTCAATTCTTTTGCTTTAACTAATGAGTCTTCTGTATTAAAAGAAACGCAGTTAATCGATTTATTGATACGTTTAACCAATCCTTGTAATACTTTTCCTGGACCTACTTCAATCATTTGAGTAACGCCCATCTCGCCAATTTTTGTTACTGTTTCACTCCAGCGTACAGGACTATGTAGCTGTTTAACTAAAGCGAACTTAATAGCTTCACCACTTGTTTCAATAGCAACATCAACGTTATTAACAACATTAATTGATGGTGTTTTAAAGATAATACCTTCAAGATCGGCAGCTAACTTAACCGCAGCATCAGCCATTAGTGCACAATGAGATGGTACACTTACTGGTAGAGGTAAAACGCGTTTAGCACCTGCTACTTTACACAGTTCACCCGCACGTTCAACAGCATCTTTATGACCCGCGATAACAACTTGACCAGGTGAATTAAAATTAACAGCTGCGACAACTTCTTTAACTTCATGTGAGTCTTGTGCTTGTGCACAAGCATCAATAATCGCTTGATCATCTAATCCAATCACTGCAGCCATTGCACCAACACCCGCCGGAACACAAGTTTGCATATATTCGCCACGTTTTTCGACTAACTTAACACCATCAGTTAACGAAATAACATCTGCACATACTAAAGCTGAGTATTCGCCTAAGCTGTGACCTGCTAAAACAGCAGGTAAAATATCAGATTCGGCTTGCCAAACACGCCACAACGCAACACTCGCAGTTAATAAGGCAGGTTGTGTGAAATTTGTTTGATTAAGTTGTTCTGCTGGTCCTTGCGCAACTAATTGCCACAAGTCATAACCTAGTGCGTCAGATGCTTCTTTAAAAGTATTTTGAACAATATCATTGTCACTAAAGTCACTTAACATAGCAACGGCTTGAGAGCCTTGCCCTGGGAATACGAAGGCTAATTCACCTTGTAAGGATATATTTTGCATTTTTATTTGTTACTCTTATGTTTATAAACAATATAGACAATATAATAAAATATTATTGAGGAGACAGACCTTGCTCTAAAGAGCATTTAATTTTCTCAGGTACTTGACGCTCAACTTCTTTAACAGCTTCCATTATAGCGGAGAAAAAAGCGCCTGAATTTGCATTGCCATGGCTTTTTACAACGATACCGCGCAATCCTATCAAACTTGCACCGTTATACTGGTCGGGGTTCATTGACTTAAATAATTTTTTTAAACTAGGTTTAACAATAAAAGCTAACATTTTTACTAAAATGTTCTGTTGGAAGAGTGTTTTTGATCTTTTATACACTAAACGAGCAACACCTTCACAGGTTTTTAGTGCTACATTACCAACAAAGCCATCACAAACAATAACGTCAGCTTTATTAGAGAAAATATCTCCTCCCTCAATAAAACCAATATAATTGATATCTTTATTGTCAGATAATTCAAGTGCAGCTTGCTTAATATGGTCACTGCCTTTAATTGATTCTTCCCCCATATTGAGTAATGCTATACGAGGTTTATCAATACCATCAACTTGCTGGGCCATAACAGAACCCATAATTCCAAATTGGTAGAGTACATGTGAATCACAAAAAACATTCGCACCTAAATCAAGCATAAATACGTGTTTGTCATCATCATGTGTAGGTAAAGAAGAAATTAAGGCTGGACGTTCAACACCAGGTAATGTTTTTAAAACAAAATGTGCCATGGAAAATAAAGCACCTGTATTACCTGCACTAACACATGCTTGGGCTTTACCATCATGAACAAGATCTAATGCTTTACGCATAGATGAATCTTTTTTTGTTCGAAGAGCAAAGGCTGGTTTTTCATCCATTTCAACAACTTCTGAGGTCGGGAAAATAGATAACTGTTGATGTTGAGCTAATGCTTCTTTGGAAATATTTAATCGTGCAAGTTCTGATGTAATGATCTGTTCATCACCACAAAGAATTAGATGCAAGTTAGGCAGATGATTAATTGCCATTATTGCTGAAGGAATTGTTATAGAGGGGCCTTTATCGCCCCCCATAACATCTAACGCTAAGGTTAGTATTTCTTGACTATTCAAGCGAAAATTAATTAGCTATAAATAGGGTATTAAAGTAAATTCGCTTAGTTAGCGATTACTTTAACGCCTTTGTAAAAGCCATCAGCTGTTACATGGTGACGACGATGTGTTTCACCTGATACTGGATCTACTGATAAATTCTCTGCTGTTAAAGCATCATGTGAACGGCGCATGCCACGTCTTGAACGAGACTTTTTGCTTTTTTGAACTGCCATGAGTTACTCCTAAATCGGGTTATTAGTTAAATTGCTAAATGCGTTTAACTATTTAAATTGTTTTAATACGTCAAATGGGTTCGGCTTCTCAAGCTCTTCCGGCAATTCACCCCAAACCGTATCAGCATCAGCTGAACAGTCTTCAATGTTATGCCTTGGAATAAATGGAATAGAAAGTAAAAACTCTTCTTCCACTAACTCTCGTAAGTTTACTTCACCATCTTCATTTAATTCTATTACATCATAATATGATGGAATATTTTCAGCTGCTTCTTCATTTTTTGCTGGACTAAAAATAAAATCTACTTTTAATTCCATATCAAAAAGCTCATTACACCGCTGACAAGTTAATGCAACTAATGCCGATGCTGTGCCTGACATTACTGTCAAACCACGTTCATCCACATCAAACTTAACACTAACTTGAGCATACTCACTGCGCATTTCGCTGACAGCAAGAAGCCTAGTCATTTCCGACACGTTAAATATACCTTCACACACAAGCCTGCGCTGTGCACTTCGGGATGGACTAATTGTAATCGGAAGCTTAAGATTCTGCATAAGTCGCGCATAATAAAGCTCCAAGAGGCAACTGTCAAAAGAAAATTAGCTTATTTTGTTTAAAAACGATAGATTGACCCAATAATAACAGTAATATGATAATTATTGTTTAATTGTTCATCAAAATTGATCAATTCCCACATTTTTAAGGATCTTCATGAAAACCTTAGTTTTAGGCTCTACCTCCCCTTTTCGTAAAAGTATTTTAGAAAAACTCAACTTAGCTTTTGAATGTGCTAAACCTGATGTGGATGAAACAGCTTTAGCCAATGAAGCACCTCAAGCGTTAGTTGAGCGTTTAGCAATTGCAAAAGCAAAAGCCGTAGCAAGTGAATTTTCTAATGCACTTATTATAGGCTCAGATCAAGTCGCAGTTTGTGACGGTGAAATTTTAGGTAAACCTCATACCTTTGAAAATGGTATAAAGCAGCTGACTAAGTTTAGTAATAAAAGTGTCACCTTTTATACTGGTTTATGTGTCTATGATAGTGCAAGTAATACTAGTACTTCATTAGTTGAACCTTTTATAGTGCATTTTAATGAATTGTCGCGCTCAGAAATAGAAAGCTATTTAAAAGCAGAACAACCTTACAATTGTGCAGGTAGTTTTAAAAGTGAAGGTCTAGGTATTTGTTTATTCAAAAAACTTGAAGGTGATGATCCTAATACGCTTATTGGTTTACCGTTAATTAAATTAGTTAGCTTACTTAAAGAGCATGGCTTAGATACCTTAGCGCAACAAAACCTAACGTGCTAACAACCGCTAGCAAATGCTTAATAAAAGCCGTAACCGGACGCTGTGTAAGCGTCTGGTCAATATCACTCTTTATAGACAATAAATAACCTGAACTATTGTTCTACTATTACATTTATTTTAGACTTTAGACTATTGAATAATTATTATTCAATAGTGATTTTGTTATTATATTCTTGATTTCACATAATCGCCTTGACTGTTAATCCTTTAATATAGGAAAACAGTTGGCATTTGTTCTTTCGTCGCTTATTGTGAACAATTATATTTACCCTATTAATAGGATAAGTAGATCGACTAATAAAAGTCATTGTATTGAAAGTCCAAAGGAATAAAAATGTTAAAAAAATATGTATTTTTACTATCTACGTTACTCTTGTCTTCAAACGCGATAGCTCAATGGGAGCTAGTGAATGATAAATCAACCATTAACTATGTTTCAACTAAAGCATCAAAAGTAGGAGAGGTAAATAGCTTTAAAAAGCTTAATGGTACGCTCAAAGATACAGGAGAATTATCTTTAGCTATTGACTTAAGTAGTGTTGAAACCAATATTGCTATTCGTAATGAACGTGTTAAAACTATGCTTTTTGACGTTGCTTCATTTTCAAACGCAAATATTAGCGCGAATTTAGATCCAAAGTTATTCAGCGAGCTCACTGTTGGTGAGTCATACCAAAGTACAATTAGTTTCAATTTATCTTTACATGGCGTATCACAACAAATAACAACAGATATACAAGTAGTTAAATTAGCTAAGAATGACATATTAGCCTTTTCATTAAGCCCAATCATTATTAATGCTAATAAGTATAATTTAGTCGCTGGTATTGAAAAGTTGCGTGAAGTTGCCAATCTTCCGTCAATCAGCCCTGTTGTTCCAGTGTCATTCAGTTTAGTATTTAAACAGCAATAAATTTAAAACTACAAATCTCTTCACGATTTTACAGCGATAATAAGGATACATATGAGCCAAATTAAAGGATTTGCTTTATCAATTATTCTGGTTATCGCTTTATTTTTAATTTCTGCAATATCTGCTGGTATTGTTGCTGATCTTATCGGCGTTTGGAAAAAGCCTATAATAGGTGCTTTTGCTGCTTTTTGTGTTGTTATGTGTGGTTATATAACAGCACCAAGTTACAAAAGAGAAGCTGCCCTTATTTGGTTCATTGTAGGCGCTATTGCAGCTTGGTTCTTATCAGGAGATTCTTTTTATCCAGAAGATCATGAACATGAATATCAGCTTACAATCATTCCTATTATCGCAACGTATCTCAGTGGTATATTTGCTCTATTGATATGCTTGGTTTGGCATAAACAGCGCGATAATCAATAAGTAGTATTTGAGAACTTTACAGATGCTGTCATTTAAACGTATTTTAAATAACCAAGTAACTCAACAACTAGACTAGCAACGCCTTTAACTCACTTAACGAGTCAACGATAAATTTAGGTGAATACTTTTCAAGTGTTGGCTTATCATGAACACCAAAACTTACTCCAATACTATCAATGCCTGCATTTTTTGCCATTTTTAAATCATAGCTTGTATCACCAATCATTAACGCTTCATGTGAAGATATACCTAATTCAGATAAAATACTAAGCAGCATTGTAGGATCCGGTTTTGATGGCATTTCATCAGCACAACGAGTTGTATGAAACAGATTCGTTGTGTTACTCAAACTTAAGACGCTTGCTAAACCTGCTCTACCTTTTCCTGTTGCAACAGCTAGTAACTTATTGTGCTGTTTTAAAGTAACAAGTAATTCCATCGCATCATTAAATAAAGGCGATGGTGTAGTATTAACTTCAAGGTATTGATATTTGTACTGTACTGACATGGCTTCTATTTGTTCAGCTGTTATGTCAGTAAATAACCGGTCGAATACTACAGGCAAGCTTAACCCAATAATGTCTTTTACTTCATTATTGGTTGGTGTAACTAAACCAACAGTGTCGGCGGCTGATTGCATTGACGATACAATACGATCAACCGAATTCATCAATGTGCCATCCCAGTCAAAAATAATTAACTTATAATTTTTCATAAATACGTTCTAATTTAGTTGTTTGTTATTCTCTAACTAATTTAGTCAGTAATTTTTCCAAACTTGGCTCAAGCGGCGCTTCTATTGTTATACGCTCTTCTGTTTTTGGGTGAGTAAATTCAATGCTCGCGGCATGTAAAAACAAACGTTTTAAACCTTTGCTTTTCATCTCAGCATCAAAACCTTCATGACCATACTTTGCATCCATAGCGATAGAATGACCACTCACTTGACAATGCACACGAATTTGATGGGTTCTACCGGTTACAGGAAAAGCACGAACTAAGGTTGCACCGCGATAACGTTCTAATACTTTATATCGTGTTTCTGACTCTTTACCATTGATATTATCGGTAATTACTACGCGCTCTCCGGATTTAAGATCATTCTTTCTTAATCCCTCAGTAACACGGGTTAATTTAGTTGGCCAATGACCTTTCACCAAAGCATGATAAAATTTCTGAACATTTTTACTGCGTAGTTGTTCATGTAAGTGACGTAATGCCGAACGTTTTTTAGCAACCACCAAACAACCTGACGTATCTCTATCAAGTCGATGTACTAACTCTAACATACGAGCATCAGGGCGAAGAGAACGAAGCGCTTCAATTAAGCCAAAACTTAAACCACTACCGCCATGAACAGCCATTCCTGACGGTTTATTAATAACAATTAATCGGTCGTCTTCAAATAATATTTGTTTTTCAAGGTTAGCAACAATACTTAGACCTGTAGATACAGCATCTGCTTTTTCTGATACACGAATTGGCGCAATTCGCACAACATCATCAACCAATAACTTATAAACCGGTTTAATACGTTTTTTATTTACACGTATTTCACCTTTACGCATTAAACGATATAAATGACTTTTAGGAACACCTTTTAAGGTTCTTAATAAAAAATTATCAATACGCTGACCGGCATCTTCACCATCAATAGTTATATATTGTACTTGTGGTTTATCGTCAGTTTGATTTTCATCACCCTTTGATTTTTTTATCTCTGCTTTTTGTACTAGTGGTTTTTGTGACATGGCTTGCGTTTAATTAACTTAGATTCTTAATGACACGCAGTTTAACATACTTTTTTTACTGCATTTTGACATTTAATCTGTTTTTTTATTGGCTTATCATACTTTATAAGGGATAATGACGAGGTTAATACTTAACAACGTTATTTACTGGGTAAATTTCTAAATAAAAACTTACCTACACAGTGAATAAAAAAGTATTATATTTGAAGCTTTACAGAGAGATGTAAGAGGCAAACTGCGGCCACATTAGTATGCATAACCGATAAAAAGGTAATTGACACATTAATAGTACGGCCTATTGTACAATTAACGCGTGTAACTTGTTAATCATGACATAAACAGTTTTATCACTAAAAGATACTAGTCCAGCTCCATAAAGCAATTTATTTAAATTAACTTATTTTGCAAAAAAGTTTTAATTTAATAATTAAATGCGCAACAAAGAAGTGTAAAACATCACTAAGCAAATTTTTATTATTTAATTGCAAATATAAGTGCGCACAGCACATTCGCTGAGCACATAAAGAAACAAGAACGCTATGATACTTGAATAAGTCAGGTCATAGCCAATAGAAACAATCAAAATTTATAACAGCTTATCGTGGTTTGATGACACGTTAGGATTGACACCCGTGAGGTTGACAAAATGCTGTTACATCACTACAGATTGCACTACTTTGTGTACTAAGCACTAGTGTGCTGTGACTTAAAATTGAGTCACACAAACTATGAAACGTATGTTAATAAACGCTACCCAATCGGAAGAATTGCGTGTAGCACTCGTTGATGGACAAAAACTTTACGATTTAGATATCGAAAGTCCTGGCCATGAACAAAAAAAATCAAATATTTATAAAGCAAAAATCACACGTATTGAACCTTCTTTAGAAGCCGCTTTTGTTGACTATGGTGCTGATCGCCATGGTTTCTTACCAATGAAAGAAATCGCGCGTGAATACTTCCCTAAAGGTTATACATTCCAAGGTCGTCCAAGCATCAAAGATGTATTACACGAAGGCCAAGAAGTAATTGTTCAAATCGACAAAGAAGAACGTGGTCAAAAAGGCGCTGCGTTAACTACTTTTATCAGCTTAGCCGGTAGTTATTTAGTATTAATGCCAAATAATCCTCGTGCTGGTGGTATTTCACGTCGTATTGAAGGTGATGAACGTACTGATTTAAAAACCTCACTAAGTAAACTTGACCTACCTAAAGGCATGGGACTTATTGTTCGTACTGCCGGTGTTGGTAAAGCTTATGAAGAATTAGAATGGGATTTAAGCGTTTTATTACATCATTGGAAAGCAATCAGTGATGCAGCTGAAAGTCGTAAAGCACCTTTTTTAATTCATCAAGAAACCAACCTTATTTTACGCGCTATTCGCGATTATTTACGCCGTGACATTGGCGAAGTTTTAATTGATCGCCCAAAAACATTCGAAAGTGTTAAAAAGCATATTGAAATAGTACGCCCTGATTTCTTGAGTAAAATTAAGCTTTATACCAGTGATGTTCCTCTATTCACGCATTATCAAATTGAAACGCAAATTGAAACGGCATTTCAACGTGAAGTACGCTTACCTTCAGGCGGTTCAATCGTAATTGATCCAACAGAAGCTATGACTTCTATCGATATTAACTCTGCTCGCGCAACTAAAGGCAGCGATATCGAAGAAACAGCATTTAATACCAACTTAGAAGCAGCAGAAGAAATAGCCCGTCAATTACGTTTACGTGATTTAGGTGGTTTAGTTGTTATCGATTTTATCGATATGACCCCTGTTCGCCATCAACGTGAAGTTGAAAACCGTATGCGTGACTCTGTTCGTCAAGACAGAGCACGTATTCAATTAGGCCGAATTTCTCGTTTTGGTTTATTAGAAATGTCGCGTCAACGCTTGCGCCCTTCTATTGGTGAAACTAGCCAAGGTGTATGTCCTCGTTGTAGTGGTACTGGCCAAGTGCGTGGCGTTGAATCACTTGCTTTGTCTGTACTTCGTTTAATGGAAGAAGAAGCCATTAAAGAAAATACACTACACGTTCAAGCACAAGTACCTGTGCCTGTTGCTACTTACTTACTTAATGAAAAGCGCCGTTCAGTAATGCATATTGAAAAGCATCATGGCGTACGTGTTTTAATCATCCCTAACCCTCATATGGATACACCACAATATGAAGTATTACGTGTTAAAAATGATGAAACAGTTAGTGAAGCTAGTTATGACATTTCGATTAAACAAGCAGAGCTTGAAGAAGCGAAAATGCCTAAGTTTGATAAAGTAGCGGTTAAACGTGATGAACCATTAATTCAAGCGATGGGCCAAGGAATGACAGCACCTAATGTTGCTCCTGTTGCGGAACCAGCGAAAGCACCAGTATCGAATAAAGCGGCTATTTCTGAAAGTAAACCTACAGGCTTTTTTACTTGGTTAAAAGGTTTGTTTACCTCAGAAGAAGTAGTTAAAGAAGAGAAAAAAACGGAAAGTAAACCTAAGCCTGAGAACAATAATCAACAACGTAATCGTCAAGGTCAACGCCGTGGTAATAACCGTAATGGTAACCGTGGTAACAACCGTAATGATGAACGTACTAATGATCGCAACCAAAATCGTAATGCAAAAGTAAATGATAAGTCTACTAATGCACGTAATGAACGCGATGATACGAAGAAAAATACACCTAATAAAGCTAAAGCGCATAATAAAAAACCTGAACATGATAAAAATAAACCAGTAAAAGAAGAAGTTGTTGCTGAGCGCCGTCAACGCAGAACTAACCGTAAAAAAGTACGTGTAAATAAGGCAAAGGTAGAGCAAGCCACGACTTCAGCTCAAGTTGCAGTACCTGAACAAAAAGAAGCGGTTAATAAACCCAAAAAACCAGCTAAAAATACGACTACAGAAACAGTTAGCACTACGGTTACTACTGAAAAAGCAGCTGAAACTGATAAACAAGTGACACCGGTAACAACAGAAGAAACGAAAGGAAACAATGAAGAGCGTTCTCGTAATAGACGTTCTCCAAGACACTTACGTTCTAATGGTCAACGTAGACGCCGTGACAAGAAACCAGAGGATGAAGTAGTACAAGGTTCAGCTGAAAATGCACCAGCTACCGATACACCAGCGGAAAATAATGAAGCAATTGAAGCGCGTTACCCGAAAGGTGAAACACCTGTAGCAAAAGCAACAGCAGAAACTGTTAGTGAAGCTACTACAACTGAAAAGCCAAAAGCTACAGTCAAAAAAGAAAGTAATACCGCTAAAAAAGTTGAGACTGAAGCACCAACGCCTGAAGTTACTTCTGAACCTGTTATTGCTGAATCGACTGCTGAATCGACTACTGCCGAGCCAGTTATTTCTGAGCCTGCTAATGCTGAGCCGGTTGTTTCTGATGCTACACCAGCTATTACTGAAGAAAAACACCAAGATTTACCATTAACTGAGGTTAAAGTTGAATCAAGCGTTAACAACGAAACTGCACCAACTAAAGCAGCAACAGCTAACGATAGCGATAGCGATAGCGAAAAACCTGTTGATACTTCAACTGAGGTAGTAGAGCCAGTTAAAAAGGCTGTTCAACCTCAAAAACCTATCGTCAATGAGGTTATCGTTGACACTGTTTCAGTAGATGAAACAACTGATAAGGTTGCTGATAATGGTGTTACTAATAATAGTAATGATGTGCAGGTAGAAACTACTGATAAAGTTGAAGCTGAGCAAGAAGCACCAAAAGCAGAGACTAAAGTTAAATCGAAAAAAGTTGAGGCTAAGGTTACCAAAAAAGCCCCAAATAAAGACAAGAAATTAGCAAGACAAGTGAAAAAAGCTAACCGCTTATCTGGTCGTGCTTCTTCACCAATGACAAAAACTGAAACGATAACAACTATTCACGAGATTCCAACTAGCTTTATGGCTAATGAAGACCGTGTAGCACATAAAGTTTCAGGACGTACAGCAATTTCTGCCGATGTAACAAGTAGAAGCTCTGCACCAGCGACAAAACCAACGTTATAAGCTTTAAAAGCTTATAAGCAAAAAGCCAGTTGTTATTATTAACAACTGGCTTTTTTAATTCTAAAATTTAGCTTGTTTTGAAATCAGTTTACATAGCTAGGGCTTATGATGAAAAAGTGAAAAACGTTAGTTAACCTGAGCTCGGCTTAATATATTCTTCTCTAACAGCTACTTTTACTTGCTTCATCGTTAAATTGACTTGTAATAGATTAGCTATTGACGCGAAATTTTCCTTGAAGAAAAAACAACTATCAAGCTAGAGCATAAGTTAAATTTTATTAGTCTTTATTTCAATGAATTAAAAACACCTTAAACCGAGCTCAGGTGAGTTAATCACAATGCTGTTTGATCACTTCAGCTAACCGCTCAACTGCTGAAGCTAGCTCTTCTTCACTCGCGTTAGTAAAGTTTAATCGTAAAGCGGGAGTCACGCATGTTCTATCATTATAAAATACAGAGCTTGGTACTACAGCTACACCATGCTCCAATGCCGACTTAGCTAAAGCATCTACATCACATTTAGGTAATGATAGCCATATAAACATCCCTCCATCAACTTCATTTACTTGACAAAGCGGCACTAAATGCAATGAGATATTTTTAAATAATGCCTTGTAACGCCTATAATAAAGTTGTCTTAACTCTTCTAAATGTTGTTCAAATCCATCATGTTGTAACAAGTCTAGTAATACTGCTTGCATTGGAATACTTGAGTGTAAGTCAGATGCTTGTTTAACAATATTCAAAGTATTAATCCAGTCAGCTCGACCAGTAACCAAACCTAATCTAATGCCTGGTGTTGCTATTTTCGAGTATGAGCGCAGTACCAATGAATTATCAGGACAAAAGCTTGATACTAAGGGTAAAGCTTCTCCCTTAAAACGAAGCTCTCTATAAGGTACATCTTCAATAAATGCCACCTTATATTTATTACACAACGCTGCAACTTTTTGGCGTACAGCTAAAGACCAACATACACCCGTTGGATTATGAAAGTCAGGTACTGCATAAAAAAGAGTAACATCATTAGTTGAGAAACAAATTTCTAATTCGTCTAAATCGGGTCCGTCAAAGCTTTGTGAAACACTTTTAATGTTAGCTTGAGTCAAACCAAATACTTGAATAGCCCCTAAATAACTCGGCGCTTCCATCACTATGATGTCGCCAGGATTAATAAATGCTCGTGCGATAAGATCTAACCCTTGCTGTGAGCCCGTACAAACAATTCCATCATGTGATTGAGGTAATTGATAACGTTCCTTTAAATATGTCAATAATGGAGCATAACCTGCCGTATTACCATATTGAAACAACTCAGTTCTATTAGGTAAATTAACTAATGCATTTGTCATTAGTGCCAATGGAAATTTATCATTTGCGGGTAAGCCTCCAGCCAAAGATATAACACCTGGCGCACTGGCAGCAGCTAAGATTTCACGGATATAAGAAGGTTGAATATTTTGTAACGATTTTGCTAGTTTCATGGTAAGTACAGTTTTTTATTAATGACTTGTAGAATACGATAACTTGAGATTTTTTACTTGTCCGTTTATGCTGTTATGTATGTCCATTTATGCTATAAATTTCAAAGATAATGCAAACTAACCAACAAATTTCACGCATTAACGACGTATTATATTTTATCCATCAAGATATAAGTCAAACATTACTCGCAAAAGATCTTGCCGCAATTGCCGCTTATTCAGAGCAACACTTTCATCGACTATTCAAAACGATTGTCGGAGAACCTGTACATCATTATATTCGCCGAATTAGAATTGAATTTGCAGCTAACCAGTTAATGTTTGACGCAACAACTTCTGTGTTAAACATCGCCATAAAATCTGGATTTTCATCCGTATCATCATTTAGCCGTGCTTTTAAAACAATATTTGCAATGTCACCAGGTGAATGGCGTAATAAAGATCGTCAACATCAAGATAAACCCTTTTTAGCTGATAAAGAAGTTGCTAAGTACTATCAACAACTTAATACAATGACTGTACCTAAATGTGAATTAATAAACCTTCCCCAGAGACATGTCGCTTATGTCCGTCATCAAGGGTATGATCGTTCTATAGCTAATGCTTGGCAAAAACTAAATGCATGGGCCAGCATTCAACAACGCGACTTTTCACAACAATACGGTTTGCATCATTCAAATCCTGCCTGGGTAGCCCTTGATAAGTGTCGTTATGTTGCATGTTTAGGTATTGATCGACCTATTCAACGCAGAGGATTAATCAATAGTATGACAATACCTGGAGGCTTACATGCTGTATTTAAGTTACAAGGAAAATATGGCGAGCTATTACCACAATTAAGTAATATTTTAGAATATTGGCTGCCCTCTTCAGGATTTAAAATGTTATCAACACCTGCTTACGTTCATTATCGGAAAAATCACTTTTTAACTGAAGATGAACGGTTTGACTTAGATTTTTGTTTACCTATATATTTAGGTGATAACGAGGGTTAAAAGTTATCACAACGAATAATAACATTTACAAACTAGCTTGCTGCTAACCATAAAGCAACAAGGATCATTAAAGTACCCGATAGCCGATTCAAATACTTTACATTATTTTGTTCCGTGAATACCTTACCTATGGTTTTTCCTCCTGCTGCATATAACATCATGCAGGTAAACTCTGAGACTAATATGATGGTAATTAACACTGATAATTGAGGAGCAAGCGCATATTGCGTATTAATAAAAGGCGGTAATAAAGAAATCATAAATGCCCAACCTTTAGGGTTAGCTATTGCCGTTATAAACCCTTGATAGAATAAGCTCCCCTTATTGGTATTGACGGTTGAACTATTATTAATTGAAATTGCTAATTTACCTTTTGAGCGCCACATATTTATACCGATATAAAACAAATACCCCGCACCAATAAATTTTAAAATATCAAATATCTGTGGTAATTCAAGCATAATGGCTGACACACCAATAACTGATGATACAGCCACAATGGCTACGCCAATTAACTCACCCCACATCATCCATAACGTTTTTCTAATACCAATAGACATACCCAGCACCATAGCTAAAGTCATACACATACCGGGTGTAATTGAGACAATAAAAAAGGTCGGAATAAATAAGCTAACTAAAGTAAAGTCTAACAAGCAGCACGCTCAACATAATAATGACAATAATAACGACTTTATCAATAAACCTTACCTTTCACAATTAGCTTATTTACAATAATTACTAATTAAAAATCAACGTCTTATTACTTGAAGAATTACTTACTTTTAGATTTGCAAATAAATTGTAAATTATTTCTGTTTCAACGCTTATCTCCCTGCTAGAATAGCGGCAATTTTATTTGTCATCATGTAACGTACTACAATTTCGTTTACATGATTTTTTCGGAAATACTTAGTAATGCGTACCAGTCAATACTTACTGTCTACTTTAAAAGAAACTCCTGCTAGTGCAGAAGTAATAAGCCACCAATTAATGCTACGCGCTGGGCTGGTAAGAAATCTTGCCTCAGGTCTATACACATGGTTACCAACAGGTTTACGTGTATTAAAAAAAGTTGAAAATATTGTTCGTGAAGAAATGCAACGCACGAATGCTAATGAAATATTAATGCCTATGGTTCAGCCTGCTGATTTATGGGAAGAATCGGGTCGTTGGGATGATTATGGCCCAGAATTATTACGATTAAATGATCGTCATAAACGTCCTTTCGTTTTAGGCCCAACTCATGAAGAAGTGATAACGAAGTTAGTCGCTAATGTAGTAAGTAGTTATAAACAACTACCACTTTCATTATTTCAAATTCAAACCAAATTTCGCGATGAAATTAGACCTAGATTCGGTGTAATGCGTAGTCGTGAATTTTTAATGAAAGATGCCTATTCATTTCATTTAGAGGACGATTGTTTAGAAAAAACATATAAAACAATGTTTGATGCATATTGTCGTATATTTGATCGCTTAGGACTAAACTATCGCCCCGTTTTAGCTGATAGTGGTTCAATTGGTGGTGACGCAAGCCATGAATTCCATGTGTTAGCAGAATCAGGTGAAGATGATATCGCTTTCAGTGATGTTAGCGACTTTGCTGCGAATGTTGAAAAAGCTGAAGCTTTAGCACCAACTGAGCAACGAGCAGAGCCTACGCAAGATTTAACTAAAGTTGCTACACCCAATGTGGCCAGTATCGAAGATGTTACTGACTTTTTAAAAGTAGATATCAAAAATACAGTTAAAACATTGCTTGTTTGTGGTGTTGAGAATGAAGATGGTACAACACCTATTATTGCCCTTGTCTTACGTGGTGATCATCAACTCAATGAAATTAAAGCAGAAAACTTACCACAAGTAGCAACACCATTAGCATTTGCAACCGATGATCAAATAATGTCTGCTGCAAATTGTAAAGCAGGCTCTATAGGCCCTGTTGGGCTAGATGTTAAAGTGATTGTCGATAGAACTGCGGCACAATTAAGTGACTTTATTTGTGGTGCTAATGAAAATGATATGCACTTTACCGGTGTAAACTGGGAAAGAGATTGTTCAGACATTGAAATTGCAGACTTACGTAATGTTGTTGAAGGTGATCCAAGCCCTTGTGGCCAAGGAAAAATAATTATCAAACGTGGTATTGAAGTTGGTCATATTTTCCAATTAGGCACCAAATACGCTAAAGCAATGAACTGTACCGTATTAAATGAAGGTGGAAAAAACCAAACGTTAACCATGGGTTGTTATGGTATCGGTATTTCTCGTATTGTGGCTGCTGCAATAGAGCAAAATCATGATGAATATGGCATTAAATGGCCTGAAGCTATTGCCCCATTCCAAGCTGCGATTGTGCCAATGAATATGGCAAAATCAGCACGCGTAAAAGAAACGGCTGAAGCGTTATATGAAACATTAAAACAAAACAATATTGATGTTTTGTTTGACGATAGAAAAGAACGTCCAGGTGTTATGTTTGCTGATCATGAATTAATGGGGACACCATATTTATTGATTGTTGGCGAACGCAACCTCGATGCTCAACAAGTCGAATTGAAAAACCGCATTACAGGTGAAAAATCACTGATTGCTATTGATGATGTTATGTCACTTTTTAGTTAAATGTTAGTTATCATTGTGATGTGAATAAAAAGGAGCTTAGGCTCCTTTTTTGTTATGTTAATACCAATAAAATTGCTTTTTATACTGTTTTATACAAAACAATCACAAATTATCATTAAAAACTTACTCTTAGCTATTTCAATGCGTAGCATTTTTAGCAACAATGGACTATACCTTAACCCCTATACAAAAGAAGTACCCTTGCCATGAAAGCTATTATCAAGTCATCTAAATTAAACAATGTTTGTTATGAAATTAGAGGGCAAATAGCAGCCGAAGCGCGTCGCTTAGAAGATGAAGGCCATAAGATTCTCAAATTGAATATCGGTAACCCTGCCCCATTCGGTTTCGAAGCACCTGATGATATATTAAAAGACGTGATCTATAATTTACCTAGCTCTCAAGGATACAGTGAATCAAAGGGAATATACTCTGCTCGTGTTGCTGTTATGCAATATTTTCAACAACAAGGCATTAAAGATGTCAGAGTAGATGATATTTTTATTGGTAACGGTGTTAGCGAGCTTATTGTCATGGCAATGCAAGGCTTGTTAAATAATGGCGATGAAGTCTTAATTCCAGCTCCTGACTACCCATTATGGACAGCAGCAGTTGCTTTATCAGGCGGTACTCCTAAGCATTATATTTGTGATGATGAAAATTTTTGGTATCCAGATATCGAAGATATGGAAAGTAAAATCACAGATAAAACTAAAGCCATTGTCTTAATTAATCCTAATAATCCAACCGGCTCTGTATACCCTGCGGAAGTACTTCAAGGCATTATAGCGCTTGCCAGAAAGCATAGTTTGATTATTTTTAGCGATGAAATTTACGATAAAATATTATACGACCAAGCTAAACATATTCCTACAGCATCACTTGCACAAGATGTGTTGATCATCACCATGGGTGGCTTATCTAAAAATTACCGTATTGCCGGTTTTAGAGCAGGTTGGATGGTTGTTTCTGGTCCTAAAATACATGCTGAAGATTATCTAGAAGGCCTTGATATATTAGCGTCAATGCGATTATGTGCCAATGTGCCGTGCCAACATGCTATTCAAACAGCTTTAGGTGGTTATCAAAGTATTAATGAGTTAATCACCGGAGATGGACGCTTATTAAAGCAACGTAATATTGCTGCAAAAATGATTAATGATATTGATGGTTTATCATGTCACCCTGCGATGGGCGCTTTATATCTTTTCGTGAAAGTAGATGCTGAGAAATTTAACATCACTAACGATGAAAAAATGATTTTAGATCTACTTAAACAAGAAAAAATTCTACTCGTTCATGGTAGTGCTTTTAATATTGAAGCTAATAACTATTTCAGATTAGTATTTTTGCCACATGTAGATGAATTAGTGCCAGCATTAGTAAAACTTAAAAATTTCTTTGCCACTTACCAGCAAGTATAGGGCATAGACTAAGGTAAGCGAAGGTTAACCTTACCTCGCTTACCTTAAAACTTGCTAACTAATCTGGACGAGAAAGTTCATCTAATGTCTGCATACAAGCAGGGAATTGAGATTGGAAATATTCTTTAACTTCTGGCCATTGTTCGCAATGCTTGCTTACTCTACCTTCTAACAGTTTAGCCGCGTCGATAAATTCTCTATTACCCACATTTACTTCTGATAAACTATAATGATATGCAGCTAAATCATCTGCCGATTTAACAATAGCTTTCGTCTGCTTATCTACATTTGCTTGAATCACCAACGGCGCCATAGCTTGGTGTAAATATTCAGGCAACCCTTGGTATACCATAGAGTGCTCAACTTCACTTTCTATTTGCTTTATTTGCTTGGTTAATTCAGGATTATAATATTTTAATGGACTAGGAATATCCCCCACGCCTCCAGATTCACTGGCTTCATGATACAGTGCAGCTAAAGCTATTGCAGAAGGGTCATAAGTTCGTTTAAATTTTATTTTGCCAATTAAAGCAATTTGATGACTAATTAACGCGACTTCAAATGAGTGTTGTGCACAGGTTTCTGGCTCTCTTGAGGCCATTAATGGCCAACGTATTATTTTTCTTAGTCTTAACATCCACGCGCTAAAACTACCTTTTTTGTGGTGAAACATACAATCCTTTAACTAATTATTAGAAAATTTTTCTCTAATTGCAGTGAATTCATCAAAATTTTCAACAATTAAATCAACCAGCGAAGCATCAAACTTCTTATTTTTTTCTGAAATAATAAAGTCTTTTATTCTCTCATCTGACCATGGCTCTTTATAACACCGTTGCGAGCCTAATGCATCAAACACATCTACAACTGCCATAATTCTAGACTCTATAGGAATGCTCTCTCCTTTTAACCCATCTGGAAAACCAGAGCCATCCCAGTTTTCGTGGTGATAATGCGCCAGCCTCGAGGCTAATTTAGACAAGTTTGCAGTAGATTGTTGTAACATATCGCCGCCAATTTGGGTATGGGCTTTCATTATCTCCCATTCCTCATGGGATAAATTTTTAGTTTTAAGTAATATATCTTCTGGCACTGCAATTTTTCCTAAATCATGCAATGGCGCAGCTAAATATAATGCTTTAACAAAAGAATCTTCTAACCCCGCTTTTTTTGCTAATAATTCACAAAGCGATGCCACCCGTTTTACATGTGAGCCGGTTTCTTGACTTCGAGCCTCAACTGCTTCACTAATAATGAACAGTAGCTCTTGTTGTGATTTTTCTATTTCTTTTTGTTTGCTTAAACTTTCTAAGATTAACGCGACATTATTCGCAAATAATTCTGCCAAATTTACATTAAAGTGCTCTTTGTCATTTTCAAACTCGATATACAAAACAGACGCAGCATTACCCGGTGACTGATAATAGCCAACAAAGCAATTTTCATTGCTGTAATGGCTTCTATCTTGAAAGACCTTTTTAATTTTTTCTTTGACATCATCTGGTATATTTGAAGACTCTAGAGAATCAGACTTACTGACATATCGACCAGTACAAGCAAGTATTAAACTCGAAGATTGCAGATCAAAATCAATTTGCGTTCGAGCAATGTATAAAGCAGAGCTATCAACATTCATTAACGATAATAAATGACTTAATGCCGCAGAGCCAAAAGCCTTCAATTGATCTTTCTTAAGTAAATCATGCGTCGCTTCAAGTAACTTTTTAAATGCATCTAAGCTACGTTGAATAGTCATAATATCTCGGTATGCTCGAATACTAGCATACACTGTGGTGATCATTTTATTAGAAGTAAAATCTGTCTTTTCTTTATAATCATTAATATCATATTCTTTAATGACTTTTGCTTCTGGGGCAGTTCCCGCTTGCCCTGTTCTAAGCACTAAGCGTATAGCTTGATTCTTTAGCTCCCTTCTTATCCATTGTACTAAATCTAAACCAGCGTGATCGGTTTCCATCACAACATCAACAAATGCCATACAAAAATCATTATCTGCTAATAATGTTTCTTTCGCTTCCTCCATAGAGTAAACCGACACTATTTCTAATTGGCGATTTTCAATTTCAATTTCATTTAACACCAGCTTAGTAACTTGGTGGACAGAATCATCATCATCAACAACCAAAATGCGCCATTTTTTATTGCATTTATGTCCACTTGCACTTTTACTTGCTTCTGATTCTTCTTTAAAAATAAAATCATTCATAGGGTTAATTTTTCATTTTCCGTTTAGCCTTATTAATCAGTGTAATGCACAAAATAAAAAAAGCATTAAAAATATACAAAAAAAGCGGCAAAAGCCGCTTTTAATTTAAAAACAAAAAGTTATTAATGAAATTGTGCCACTACATCATTGACAACTTCTTGGATATTATCTAAATGTATTTCATCATTGGTGATGCGTTTGGTTGCCCAGCCATGCCATACCGGTTGGTGTAATTTAACATCATATACATCAATACCTAATTTACCTTCAGTATATTGGCGAGCTATCGTTCTATATTCATCTGATCTAAACATACTGCCATAATAACCAGGCCACCAGCCAAAACGAGTACGATAAATTGCTGGGTAATTCATTATTTTAATCTTATCTCTATTACCTACAGTATAAGAAACGGTAAAGTCTGCTTTTTCGGCATCTTCAATCAATTGATAACCTTTCGCAATAAACGCTTTTTCAATCGCTTCATCTACACGAAGTTTCATTACTGGGTTAAAATCTTCACTTGCTGCCATGACTTTCTGTGATGTTAGCCAAGCAAAAGTTTTATAGTCTGCGGTATCAATATTTTCATTCTTATCAGAACCCACTTTTACTTTATAATTACTTGCACAGCTTGCAACAAGTAAAACTAATACAGTAACTAAGGTTACTTTTATAGCCTTCATATTTACCACCTTTTGCTTATTTCAATCAAAGTATAACTACAACATTTAGCACTATTTTAAATACTAACGTAAATACCAAAATACTACTGCTTATTAAATGTAACATTGCGTTAACTATAAAACATTACAAGAGACTAAAACAATCAAATTAAAGAGCGAATATATAATATTTCTTATATTTCAAGTAATTTATAATCGAATATTAAAAAAATATTAAGAAACACTATGCATTATTGTAATTAAAGGTTGACAGACTTTACTAAACCCTTTAAAAATAGAGCCAAGTATTATCTTTTTATAAAAATTAAATTTATCTAAGCATGTATTCAATTAATCAAAACAATAAATTAAATGTCGTCCTCGTGGTCGTAGTGATAGTTAAATCACTCCGAGGATTAGGTTGTTTTAAAAATTAATTTTTAATTAAAGCAGATATACAAATAAATAACCAAACCCTCGCTCTATTTTAGACCGAGGGTTTTTTATGTATTAATCATTAATAGGTATCAATATGACAACAGAACTTTTTACTGGTGCAGAAATGGTAGTAAAAGCATTATCAGCACTAAAGGTTAAATATATTTTTGGCTATCCTGGAGGTTCAGTTTTAGATCTTTATGATGCTATTTTCCAACAAGATGAAATTGAACATATTTTAGTTCGCCATGAGCAAGCTGCAACTCATATGGCTGATGGTTACACTAGAGCGACCGGAGAAGTAGGTGTGGTTTTGGCAACATCAGGTCCAGGTGCTACAAACTGTGTTACAGGAATAGCGACAGCCTACATGGATTCAATTCCAATGGTAGTACTGGCAGGCCAAGTGCCAACAACCTTAATTGGTAATGATGCTTTTCAAGAAACTGATATTGTTGGTTGTACACGCCCTATCATTAAACATAGTTTTAATTGTCGTGATTTAGCCGATATACCTAATGTTATTGCTAAAGCATTTTATATCGCCAGCACAGGTCGACCTGGACCAGTCGTAGTTGAATTACCAAAAGACTTGCTAATACCACAAAATAAAGCCCCTTTTGCTATTGAAACCAACCCGACAATACGCTCTTATAATCCGAATATTAAAGGCCATCCAAAACAAATTCGTAAAGCAGCTAAAGCAATCAGTGAAGCGAAAAAATTAGTGGTTTATTCTGGTGGTGGTGTAGTTATTGCCAATGCTTCGGAACTATTAACAACACTAGTGGAAACATTAAAAGCCCCCGTAACGAATACCCTAATGGGTCTTGGTGGTATATCAGGAACTCATGACAACTTTATTGGCATGTTAGGTATGCATGGTAGCTTAGAAGCAAATAAAGCAATGGCTAATGCTGATGTTATTCTTGCCCTTGGAGTTCGCTTTGATGATAGGGTAACGAATAATGTTGAAAAGTTCTGCCCTAATGCAAATATTATTCATGTCGATATCGATCCAACGTCAATCTCAAAAACTATCAATGCACATATTCCAGTAGTCGGTTTAGTTGATATTGTTATGCAACAATTGCTTGATGAACTTAGCGCAATTAATTTCATACCTGATGAAATAGCTTTAAAAGATTGGTGGCACCAAATCAATACATGGCGCGATGTAAAAAGTGTGAGCTACAAACAAGTTGAAGGTGAAAAAATCAAGCCTCAACGTGTGATAGAAGCTATGTATCGAATTACGAACGGTGAAGCTTATGTGGCTTCAGATGTTGGTCAGCATCAAATGTTTGCAGCCCAATACTATCCGTTTGATAAACCTCGTCAATGGATAAACTCAGGTGGCGCAGGAACTATGGGGTTTGGTCTACCCGCAGCCATGGGAGCTAAGCTTGCCTTTCCTGATAAACATGTTATTTGCATTACCGGTGACGGATCAATTCAAATGAATATTCAAGAGCTATCAACCTGTAAACAATACAATCTACCAGTAGTGATAATTACGTTAAATAACCGATCTCTGGGTATGGTACGCCAATGGCAAGATATGGTTTATGATGGCAGACATGCCTCATCTTACATGGAATCACTACCTGATTTCATAAAAGTTGCAGAGGCTTACGGCCATGTAGGTATTCAAATTGATACTTTAGATGAATTAGAGCCAAAACTAAAAGAAGCCTTTAGTATTAAAAATCAATTAGTGTTTGTCGACGTGTTAGTTGATGAAAAAGAACATGTGTATCCTATGCATATTCGCCAAGGTGGTATTGATGATATGTGGATCTCTAAAGGAGTTAAAGCCTAATGAAATATTTATCAAAATGTAAAAATAACACAAATAATATTGATGACATGTGGGCTGATATAACCACTAAAGGAGATAAGGCATAATGCGACATATTTTAGCCATTTTACTGGAAAATGAAGCCGGTGCTCTATCACGTATCGTAGGGCTTTTTTCTCAACGCGCTTTTAATATAGAGAGCTTAACTGTTGCTCCAACGGATGATAACAGCTTATCTCGAATCACCATTTCAACCATAGGTGATGACAAAGTTTTAGAGCAAATTGTTAAGCAAGTAAATAAGTTAGTTGACGTTATTAAAATATCTGAGCTAACTGATAGAAAACATGTAGAACGGGAATTACTACTGGTTAAAGTTGCGGCTGTAAATGACAAAGCACGCACAGAAGTTAAACGAGTTACAGATATTTTTCGGGGTTCTATTATCGATATTGGTAAACAGGTTTATACAATAGAATTAACAGGGAATAGTGATAAACTTAATGCCTTTATTGAAGTATTAAGTAATGAAACAGAAATCATAGAATCAGCTCGTTCAGGTTGTGTTGGCATGGCACGTGGCGATAAGTCTTTACGAATATAACATTAGCTTAATCTCCTTAAAAATAAGATGTTGTAAAGTATATTTACTTTACAACATTATTTTAACTTTACATTATTGGAAATATTTAATGATTAAATTAGGAAAATATCAACACTTTAAAGGGAATTATTATCAAGTACTTCACCTTGCAAAACATAGTGAAACAGAAGAATATTTGGTTGTTTATCACCCCTTCGACAACGTAGATGATATTTGGGTTCGCCCTTTAGCAATGTTCAACGAAACGATTGTTAGAGATGGAAAAAAAATACAGCGCTTCAAATATATAGAAGAATGATCACTATCTATTGAAAGTGTAGATTACACTTAGCAGCTATTAGCTGATAGAAAAAAAATTATGCTCTTGCCAATCGACTTGTTTGTGTTGAATTTTGGTAACCTCTGCTAGTGTAGGACCAGTTTCTAACCACACTAGCATTTTTTGGACATCAACATCTTTCCCCGAAAGAAAGACTTCTACGTCACCATCAGCTAAGTTTCGAGCATAACCACTAAGTCCATATTCAATTGCCTTTTGTTGACTTGATACCCGAAAGTAGACCCCTTGGACTTTCCCTGATATATGACTAATGTAACTAACATTCATTATGTAGACTCTTTTAATTATATTATTGATACTTACATAAACTAAAGTATAGACGCTAATTTTAAATTAAAAATTAAACTAGACAATAAAATTAGCTATTTATAGCTTGTTTAACTTTTTCTTTATAGCTGCGACTTACCTTTAATTCTTTGCCATTTTTCAATACCAACAAATACTCACCACTTGCTTGGCTACAAAATTTTTCCACATAATCTTTATTAACAATGGTAGAACGATGGTTTCTAATAAACACTTTAGGATCAAGGTGCTCTTCAAGTTGTTTCATTGTTTTTCTTAAGATATGTGTGTTTTCTTGTGGGATATCTTGCGACTGTTGCTGCATAGTATTAGTGGTATGAACACACATATAATCTCCTGCAGCATCGATCCAAATAATATCTTTGACTGGGACTCTGGTCACTTCACCAACATCTTTAATCGCTAATATATCGGAATAATTAGACAAGCTAACAGGCTGATTATTAGTAAGCTCGGTTAAAATCTGTTGGTAATCATTACCGGTAACATCACTGACTAATCGAATCAATTTAGACTTATGCTCTGCATCGGTACTTGATCTGAAGTGTTGTCTAATTTTGTCGAGTGTCTGAGCAAGACGATCTTCATTGGTTGGCTTTAAAATATAATCGAGCGCCAATACTTCAAAAGCTTTAATCGCATACTGATCAAACGCTGTGGCAAACACCACCATTGGCATTTTCAACCCTTGCTTTTCAATTTCATCAATAACCTGAAAGCCAGTTAATCCAGGCATTTGAATATCAAGAAACATTAAGTCGACCTGACATTCTTTTATTGTTTCAATAGCTTTTCTACCATTACTGCATTGTTTAATGATATGGATATCGTTAAAGCTCTGTAGACGTATACTTAGTCCCTTTCGAGCAAGTGGCTCATCATCTACAATAATTGTGCGAAAAATCATAACTCAACCCTGATAATGTGTTGTAAATGGTTTTATTGAACACATTATAATAATTCAAACGGCATACGAATACTTACTTTAACACCAGAAGGAATATTATTAGCAACAACAAGCGAATAATTGTTACCATATAGAGCATTTAAACGTTCACGAGTATTCACTAACCCGACCCCATTTTCTCTATATAAATTACCATCAACTATCTCTGCACCAGGCCCATCATCCGCTAGCTCTATCATTAAATCGTTTGCAAATTTATTTACCGTAATTGTAATACTACCGCCTCGTTCTTGCGTGGCTACTGCATGCTTAATTGCGTTCTCAGCAATCGGTTGTAAAATCATGCTAGGTACTAATGCCTTTTCGCAATTTTCATTGATAGAAATATGAACTTGCAACCGTTCTTCAAAACGGACTTTCTCTATATCCAAATATAGCTCTAGTGCTTGAATTTCACTGTTTAGGCTAACTTTTTTCATCGGATCTTTATCAAGAGAATAACGTAAAAATTCACTTAATCTAGTAACCATGCCATTAGCCGTAGCATTATCCTTTAACAGTATGAGGGTTGAAATAGCATTAAGTGTATTAAATAAAAAGTGCGGATTAAGCTGATATCGCAACATTTTTAATTGAGCTTGATGGGCAACTGAATTTGCTTTTAATACATTTTGCTTTTCAACTTGTAACATTTGATAATACTTAGTACCAAAGTACAAAACACTCCAACTGAGAATAATATAAAATGACCAAACACTTGATTGGGTATACATCAATATAAAATCCGGCTTATAACCATGTTTATATATTTCCCAATAATTTAGGTTTTTAACGACTTGCCATAAAACACCGGTGATGTAAGAAGAAAAAATCACCACCAGCGCTATTTTAAATGGCGGAAGATTCCAAACTCTACGATATATATAGCGAAGAGGAACAGAAAGCAACCAGCCAGCATAAGCATTTAAAAAAATAATAACGACAAATATATCGCGCAAATCATGAAGCAAGGACCCCAAATAATGCACTAAAGCAAAGCCAAACCAACCTGCAGAATGTACAAGCCAGAATAGGCGATTTCGATTTTCGAGCAATGCTTTCCAATTCACATAAAATCCTAGAAAGTATAATATCTACATATACCTTAATTATGCGGTAGCCAACAATTAAGTGCACTGTCTTTAATCTTACCAATATAACTACTTATCGTTTTTCCCACTTAAAAGAGAATCAAAGCGCTAACATTTCACCTAAACGTTGACCTCCAAGTAAATGCATATGAATATGATAGACTTCTTGTCCACCATCTTTATTACAATTTACAATCAAGCGATAACCACTTTCATCAACCCCTTCTTGTTTAGCTAACTTTCTAGCAACAGTGAACATACGTCCCATGGTTAACTCATCAGCGTCAGTAACATCATTAGTGGTCGGGATATGCTTATTAGGTACAATTAAAATATGAGTACTTACGCGCGGGGCAATATCTCTAAAAGCGCTTACTAATTCATCTTGGTAAAGTAATGGGGTTGGGATTTCTTGTCTAATAATTTTAGAAAAAATAGTTTCATCTGTCATAGTGGTCTCTACAATATAAGTTACTTTATGATTTCTTTCTATTTTACGTTAAAACAACGTCCGGTAAACAACTAAATTATCCTTCATAAAAAACATCGGTAAAAGATAAAAATTTTACCCTGATTGCTTACACTCACTGTTCTTTATACAATTTATTTCTACTCAAACGGCAGAGTAGAAATAAAAGTAAATGGTGATTTAAACATTAATAAATAATTTGTGCTTCATCTACTGGCGTATCTGAAAAACTTACTGCATCTGTATATTGTTTACTAGCAAGTTCAGCGCTATCGAGAGAGCTTGCATGCACCCTTGCAATAACATCACCTCGGTTTACACGTGTGCCAATAGGTAAAATACGATCAAAACCAACACTATGGTCAATTTTTTGATCATTACTAATACGCCCACCACCTAAACCAACAACAGAAAAACCAATGTCACGCGTTTGCATTGCTTTAATATATCCATTGCAAGGCGATAATATTTCAATGATATGCTCTGCTTTATTCATTGAACGCCAAGGCTGCTCAAGTAGATCTGTTGGTCCACCTAAAGCACTGATCATTTTAGCAAAAATTTCAGCCGCTTTACCTGAATCTAATGCATTGTCTATTTTTACTTGTGCTTCATCATCACTCTTAGCAAGTTTACTATTGATTAACATCGCTTTAGCTAAAGTTACAACCACTTGATGAAGCCTTGGCTCACGAAGCTTACCCGTTAAATATTTTACGGTTTCATACATTTCTAACGCATTACCCGCAGTATTACCAAGCACTTGATTCATATCAGTAATAATAGCTTGAGTGTTCACCCCTGCACCGTTAGAAACACTGGTAATACTATCTGCCAACGCTTTTGCTTGACTTAAATCTTCCATTTGAGCGCCATTGCCCATTTTTATATCCATGACTAACACATCAAGGCCCGCAGCAAGTTTTTTAGATAAAATAGACGCTGTGATAAGAGGAATAGACGCCACTGTTGCAGTAACATCTCTAATAGCATATAAACGTCTGTCTGCTGGTGCTAAATCAGGAGTTTGAGCAATGATAGCGACACCGAGATCAGCAACAATGCGTTTAAAATCAGATAAATTAGGCTGAACATTAAAACCCGCTATACTTTCAAGCTTATCTGCAGTGCCTCCAGTATGGCCAAGCCCTCGCCCTGATATCATTGGAACATAACCACCACAAGCAGCAACAATAGCTGCAAGCATAAAGCTAACTTTGTCACCAACCCCGCCAGTCGAATGTTTATCAATAACAGGTCCGTCTAAATGCTGCCAAGATAATACCTCCCCTGAATGCATCATGGCTTTTGTTAATTCTACAGTTTCTTGTGGTACTAAGCCTTTTTGAAAAATTGCCATTGCCATTGCGCCAACTTGCGCATCATTAAAATTATTAGATACTAAGCCATCAACAAAAAATTTAATTTCATCTTGTTTAAGTACTTCACCATCTCGCTTTTTAGCGATAATTTCTTGGGGTAATAACATTGTTTAATCCTTTCTGTCTTTTTTAATTATTATTTTAATTCGTTGTTATATGTTTACTAAGTTTTATTGATAAGGTTGTAGGGAGTAAATGCATCTGGCAATAACTCTGCTACCGTCCAGTGCTGCTGTTGATTCAAATGGTTAGCTGCCATAATTAGCGCATCTTGAGGGAAGAATTCAGCAATTACTTGTCGGCATGCACCACACGGCGGCGTCAATATTTCTTGCTCGGTATAAACAACCAATGCCGTGAACTCAACAGTTTTATTACTTGGATTATGAATAACACCTTGAGCAATACAATTACGTTCAGCGCAAACAGTTAACCCGTAAGATGCATTTTCAACATTACAGCCTTGCACTATTTTAGTATCTGTCGTTAACGCGGCAGCACCTACTCTAAACTCACTATAAGGTGCATAAGCTTGCTGGTAAGCTTGCTTTGCATTGTCGACAAGGTTTTGCCAAACACTAGCATCAATATTGTTACTCATTAATTTACTCACTTTTTCTAGCTTAAGAATATTACTTGACCATACGGTCAAGTATTTAGATATACTAACATCAATTATTAAATTTAGTAGTAAATATTTTTCTAAAAATATAATTAAAATAACTAAAATTTAGACATAAAAAAACCGTGCGATAAAGCACGGTTTTTAAAATGACTTTTTTATAAACTAATGATTAGAAATCGTAACTAACACCGATACGAATTTCCCATAATGATGCATCAGTTTGTCTACTTTTGTAACTAGGAGAAGTAAACTTATTATATGAATATTGACCGTCATCAGTAATTGAAGCTTCTACAGCACCTTGTAAGAAGTTACCTTCTTTAAGTACACCCCAATCATCATTTAAGAAGTTACCAACGTTTTCTATTACAAAGTAAGCACTTGCTTTATGATCTTCAGTGAAACCAGGAATTTCTTGCTCTACACGAACATCAAACTTAGTCCACCAACCACCGTCAAGGCTATTACGCTCCATGATTTCACCGCGAGTTAGACCTTCAGAAGCAATAAAGTTGTTAAATGCATCTAAATCAAAATCAGCACCATAAATAACTTTACTATCACTTTCTGTTGGAACATATAATAACTGGCGATTAGAGTCGTTATAACCAAATCCACTTGAGTTATTAGAGAAGTTATAATCATAACCATGAGTTTGCATCGCTTGACCGAACAAACTAAAGTTTGTGTCTAAGCCATCAAAGAATTCATGAGAGTAATGTACATTTAATGTAAATCTATGTGGAACTTCGTAATTTGAAGTTGCAACGCCTGGAGACTGTGGATCAGAAACTGCAATGCCATGGTAGTTAGAAAAGGCAACTGAACTAGTCATTGGGTGAACATCTTTAGCTTCTGTAAACGCATAAGAAGCTGTCATTGATAACCCATTTTCATACTCTTTACTAACACCGAAAGATACAACAGTTGTTTCGCCATCTTGACCACTAACATTTGTTAAGAAGAAGTCATTATCAAAACCACGAGAACTTTCATAGATGCGTCTGCCATCAGGAGCGACATCAGTTACTACTGCTGCTAAATCATTTACAATCGCAGAGTTTTCTTTGTCTGTGTATAAGTAATCTGCTGTGATTACATATTCTGATTCAGTAACATAAGTAAGACCTAATGAATATTTCCATTCTGAAGGAATTTCAAAACCAGGATCAGTTGAGTTTGTGCTTGAATCTGCAGTTCCTGTGCTCACATTGTTAATTGATTGAACAGGAATATCATACCCTGCTTGTCCAGTACCATCAAAAGCAATAGCATCAGGACCCAAAATATATGCATCTCTTACAGAGCTATCTTGAATATTACGAACACCATCATTTGAATAACTATTAGAAATCCAAACGTTTGGATTACCACCAGAGTAAAGACCAGCACCGGCACGAACTTCTAATTGATCATTAACAACCCAATTCAAACCTAAACGTGGTTGAAGTAAATCAATACCATCTAAGTTTTGAGCGTTTGAAAAACCATAACGTGATTCGAAGTTAGGGTTGTAATTTGGTTTATCATCACTTGTATACCAATCATAACGAAGACCAGCAGTGATGGTGACATCATATGACTCTAACTCAAACTTATCTTGAAAGTATACCGTATTTAATGCATAGCTAAATTCACCAGCAGCATCAGCAGGATTAAGTGAAGCCGCATTACCATAGTAAACATCATCAGCTAAACCATTTTCAAAGTCGGTAACATTATTAAAACGCGTTTCAGTTTGAGAATGTTGAACAAATAAATTGAAAACATCAAGCTCTTCTCTTTCAAAGCCAAAATATAACTCATGTTCATCTAGATAATAAGTACCGGCAATTTTTAATGATAGCGTATCGTAGTTCAATTCATTTGATTGACGAGAATCATCTGGCCCTAAATAAACATCAACGCCTCCAGAACCAACATCTTCAATTCTAAACTCACCAAAACCACTTGATTCATCTAAAGACGTTTGACGATTATCTAATTTAGAATAACCTAAACGAAACTCAGTAGAAAAGTTATCTGTCCAATCTGAATATAAAGATGAAACATAAGACGTAAATTCTGCACCACGTTCATAAAAATGGTTAGATAATGATAGTCGTGTAGAACCTTCGTCAGATTGACCAATTTCATAACCATCATTGTAGTTATAAACAAAGTTTAAACGATGTTGCTCATTAATGTTCCAATCTAACTTAACTAAGATTTTTTCATCATCAACTGGAATACTAGGTACCATTGTACCTGGATCATAATTATAATTATCTTTTGATATTTGAATAATGTTATCAATATCACTTTGTGAAATAGCGCCATTATCAAATGCAGTATATTGCATGATTTGAGAGCCATCTAACTTTTCATAAGCAGCAAAGAAGAATAATTCATCTTCTATTAATGGGAAGCCAACATTAAAACCATAACGTTTTTCGTTATAACTACCTGTATCAATAGAATCGCCTTCTAAACTATCACCTTTTAACGAGTCGCTTGTGTAATCAACAAAAACACTACCATGTAGCTCATTACCACCAGATTTAGTTACAGCATTAATGTTACAAGAGGTAAAGCCACCATATTGAACATCAAAAGGTGCTAGCTCAACAGAAACTTGATCAATTGCATCATATGAAAATGGAATACGAACTGTTGGATAACCATTGCCATTCAAACCAAAGTTATCATTCATACGTGCGCCATCAACAGTTAGACTGTTAAAGCGTGGATTACCACCGGCACAAACAATTGCATTTGAGCTAGATTCATTAATATATACACGAGGATCAACACGAATAACGTCTTTCAGATCACGATCAACGCTTGGTGCTAGTTCAATATCTTGTAAATTAAAATTAGAAGCAGGACTAGTGCTACCATAATTACTATTAACTACACGTCCCGTTATCTCGATAGTTTCTATAGATTGTTGCGCTTCTAATGAAACACTAACAGGGTAAGTTTCACCTAAGGTTAAAAATACATTCGATAACTCAGTATCTTTAAAGCTATTTGAATCAATAATAATGTTATAAGGTCCGCCAACACGTAGACCCTTAGCAGAGAATTGACCTGATTCATTTACAACGGCTGTTTTCGTCGTTCCTGATGGTACATGTACAATCGTAATTTTTGTACCAGCAGCAGCATTGCCGTTAGGACCGACAATTTGACCTTTAATACCCGAAGAAGTTGTGTTTGCAGCAACATCTGTTGAAATAACAGAGGTTGACAAACCAAGCGCAACAACAAGGGCGCCCGCTATTCGAGAGATAGAGTGGGTTTTCATGTTAATATTCCTATGTGTTTTATGTATAAATTATTATTTTCTTCAGACAATACTCATCTAAAGTTTGTTTACCGTTTTTATCTGACCTAAAGCAATGTAGTCAATTTAACCAAAGTTTCATTACATTTTTATTACATACCTGTATAAATTAACTCAATTTCACTTAAAAAAAAAGCGTTATGATAAAAAACGAACCAAAAGGTCAGCTTTTTGCTTTTTATAGACAAGATCTATAGGATTAGCAGATTATTTAGAAATAAATAAATAGACCAACAGGACAAGAAACTAAAAATAGTCAGAAATATAACCACTAAAAAAGTACATATTATTGGTATTGATTATGGTAGATGTAACCATAAAAATCCCCTTTAACTTCAGTGTAACCTTGCTATGATTTAATGGAAAAATGGTTAATAATCACCAGTAAAAGTTATGTAATCTCTTATGAAAAATAGTCAATATTAGTTAAAAATCAAATAAAAATGAATAAAAACTCTAAATCACAAAAAATACGAACAATCAGTACCGATAAAATACTGATTGCCGCTCAAGACGAATTTATATTACAAGGATATAAAGGAGCCACTGTGCAATCTATCGCAGATAACGCGGGGTTACCTAAAGCTAATGTTTTATATTACTTTAAAAATAAAGAAAATATATATCATGCTGTTTTAGAAAAAACCCTTAACATGTGGGATGAAGGCATCGGTGATATTTTACTCGAAGATGGTCCAAAGCTTGCGATAGAAAAATTTATTCGGGCTAAAGTTGCTATGTCTTTCAATAACCCAAAAGCGTCTAAGATTTATGCGATGGAAATTATTCAAGGTGCTCAACACCTAAAAGATTTTGCCCGCACCTACCTTCGTCAATGGGTGAGAGAGAAAGCAAAAATATTTCAGCACTGGATTGATAACGGTGAAATGCATGCAGTAGACCCAGTCAACTTAATATTGCTTATTTGGTCGTCAACTCAACACTATGCTGATTTTGACAATCAAATATTAACCATTATGAATCGTGCTGATTATGAGAGCGATGATATTGAACATGTTACAAATTTTCTGACAGATATAATTTTACGAGGCTGTAAATTAAAATGATAAAAAACTTTTTTAAGTTAAATGGGTTAATACTATTTAGTGCTTTTCTATTAAATACAACTATTGCGAGTAAAGCTATGGCTGCAAATAACACACAACTAAATACAGAAGCAACAACTAAACTACGTATCGCAACCTTCAATGTCAGTATGGAAGCATTCAACTATGCAAAACCGTCACCGAATAGAACACCTAACGTAACAGGTGATGAACTTACGCAAGCGTTAAGAGGTAATAATCCACAAATTAAAAATATTGCTGAAATAATCCAACGTGTTAATCCTGATATCATTTTACTAAATGAATTTGATCATGTAGATAAAAATCATGAAAACATTCTTTATTTTATGAAGAACTATTTAGGTAATGGACAGAATAAACAAAACGAGATTCATTACCCTTACTTTTATCAAGGTACTGTTAATACCGGTGTAAAAGTAAACAAAAACACCAATAATGACAATAAAGATAATCAACCAACCACGAATAATTTACATGGTTATGGCTATTTTGAAGGTCATTATGGCATGGTATTATTATCAAAATACCCTATTGATGAAAAAGCAATTAGAACTTTCCAGCTCTTCAAATGGCGTGATATGCCAGGCGCTTTGAAGCCAATTGATCCAAGTACTAAAGAGCCTTGGTTTAGTGAAGATGTTTGGAGTAACTTAAGGTTATCATCAAAATCACATTGGGATATTCCAGTAAATATTAATGGCCAGACAGTGCATGTTCTAGCTAGCCACCCGACACCACCTGTGTTCGATGGCCCAGAGAATCGTAACGGTAAACGTAATCATGATGAAATTCGTTTTTGGTTTGATTACATTAATAACACACAAGCTAGCTACATCTATGATGATAATGGCAACAAAGGTGGATTATCCCCTAATCAACCTTTTGTTATAGTAGGCGATCAAAATGCCTCTAGTGTTGAAGGTGACGCAATTAATTCGAGTATTGAAGCGCTAATTACCGACAGTAAATTACAAGATCCTATGCCAACAAGCTTAGGTGGCCAGTTACATAAAAGTGATAATATAAATGCTAAATATCATACAGCATACTGGGGAATGCGAGCAGATTACGTTCTTCCTTCTGTAGTTGGCTTTACAATTAGAGATTCTGGCGTATTTTGGCCACAGAAAAATGACGAAGCTTTTCGATTAATCAAAGATAGACAAGCTTCATCAGATCATAGACTTGTCTGGGTTGACCTTGACTTAACTAAATAATTTTTTATAAACAGGAAAAAAGATGAAACTATTTTTATCCGCTATTTCACTGTCATTACTTTGTGTTTCTTGTGCGAACACGGCTCACGTTAATGACAATATAGCAGCGCAAGAGACAACGAACACACTAACAACGGTCATGCCAGCTAATTTACCCAAAAATATTATTATGGTGATTGGTGATGGTATGGGACCAGCTTACACAACTGCTTACCGCTATTTTAGTGACAACCCAAAAACAACAGTTGTAGAAGAAACAGTATTTGATCGCCACCTTAAAGGTTTATCAAGTACCTACCCTGCTCCGGTTTCTGGTGTAGTCACTGACTCCGCAGCAAGTGCAACGGCATTATCTACAGGCGTGAAAAGTTACAATGGTGCTATTGGTGTTGATGTAAATAAGAAAGAAATACAAACCGTATTAGAATGGGCAAAATTACAAGGTAAAAAGACAGGTGTAGTCGTAACGTCTCAAATTAATCATGCCACACCAGCTTCATATCTGGCACATAATGAAAGCCGTAGAAATTACAATGAAATTGCCGATAGCTATATCGACAATGGCATAAAAGCAGACCTTTATCTTGGTGGCGGTTGGAAGTACTTCATCCGCGAAGATAGAAACTTAGTCGATGAGTTTAAGCAATCGGGTTTTCATTATGTCGATAATTATCAAGATTTAAATAGTTTTCCTAAAGATAAACCTGTTTTAGGTCTTTTTGCTGATGTTGGTTTACCTTGGGCATTGGATGATACCAATAAACATCGCTTATCAACTATGACTAAAGCAGGTATTCACCATTTAATTGACTTACAAGAAACTGATGATTTAGCTGATAATGGCTTTTTCATGCTCATTGAAGGCAGTCAAGTTGATTGGGCTGCTCATGGTAATGATATAAGCGATGCTATGGCTGAAATGGATGATTTAGCAAAAACAATTGAATATTTAGAGCACTTTGTTGAACATCACCCTGATACACTTGTGGTAGTAACTGCCGATCATAGTACAGGTGGTTTTACTATTGCTGCCAATGGTAAATATGAATGGAATGCTGAAACTTTACGCACAATGAAGCACTCTGTTAATTATATCGCTAAGCAATTAACAACCAATGAAATAAACGCAAAAATCACAACAGAATTATTTAATTTTGAATTATCTGAAGAAGAGCTGAGTTTACTTAATGATAGTAAAAATAACGCTACAATAGAAAAAACTGCGAATATGTATCAAAGTAAAACTACACCTGCAAGTGAATTAGCATTAATAAAAAGTGTAAAGAAGGTGATGGATATGCGTAGTAATAGTGGTTGGACTACTGGTGGTCATACGGCCATCGATGTACCTGTATTTTCTTTTGGACAACACAGTGAGTTATTTAAAGGTCTACAAGACAACACCGATATAGCGAAAAAAATATTCATGTTGTTAGGTAAGGATAACTCAAAGATTAACTAACAGATTTATTAAGTTAAATCATTGATGCTCGTTATAAACCTATAACGAGCATCAATCAATGCGACTTTACAATAATGTGCTTATGGCTAAAGTTTGGCATTAAAACGAGCAAAACCCTGCTCTAAATCAGCAATTAAATCATCGACATCTTCTAGACCAATATGCAAACGAATTAACGGAAACTCTGCCGTCCACTTAGTTGCACTTCGAATTGAATCAATACTCGTAATACCTAAAATAAGTGATTCGAACCCTCCCCATGAATAACCCATTTTAAAATGCGATAAGCCATCAAGAAATGCCGTAAGTGCTTCTCTATTGCCACAGTTTAAGGTAAAAGAAAATAAACCATTAGAGCCGGTGAAGTCACGTTTAAAAAACTCATGTCCTGGACAAGACTCAAAAGCAGGATGTAAAATAGTATCAACCTCTGGTCGCTCTTTTAACCAGCTAGCTACTGTTAACGCACTCTTTTCATGTTGCTTTAAACGTACACCAATCGTTCTAATACCACGTAACGCAAGATATAAATCATCTGGTGAGGTGCATTGCCCCATTAAATAACTATTATCGCGTAATTGTGGCCAATATTTTTCTGTTGCTGTCGCGGTGCCTAACATAACGTCAGAGTGTCCAACAATATATTTAGTGGCTGCTTGTATACTAATATCAACACCGTAATCAAAGGGCTTAAAATTAATACCTGCGCCCCAAGTATTATCAAGCATTACAATACAATCATGTTGATGTGCTATTTTGGCAATGGTTGGTACATCTTGTACTTCCATCGTAATTGAACCCGGAGACTCTAAGAAAACAATACGTGTATTGGGCTTTATTAATGCTTCAATACCAGCACCAATAAGTGGGTCATAATAAGTTGTTTCTACACCCATTTTAGCTAAAATTTTATCGCAATAGTCACGTGTTGGCTCATAAGTACTATCAACCATTAAAATATGATCGCCACTTTCTACAAAAGAGATTATTGCATTGGTTATCGCTGCCGTACCTGATGGATAAAGTGCACAACCTGCACCACCTTCTAATTCAGTCATTGCATCACTAAAAGCAAACGCTGTTGTTGTGCCTCTTCTACCATATACCATGGTTTGATTATTACGATTCTTTAAAGCATCATTCATTTCAGCCACAGTTTCAAACACAACAGTTGAAGCCCGTGTAACGCTTGGATTAACTACACCATTTGTCCATTTTGCTTTGCGACCTGCAGTAACAATTTTAGTATCTTGTTTCATTTAAATCTGACCTTTAGGTTTAATTACTTCAAATAGCTATCTAGCCATCTAAACTTATTTGTATTTATACAGGGAAATGAAAGAAAATTCACCTGTTATCTGTTAAGTTTTAAAACTGATAACTAATAAGAGAGAACTGAAATAGATATCTAGAACAACTCATTAGGTTAATCGTTAATAATAAAATTATTGAGATAAGTTTTAGGTTACTGCTATTTTGTTAGGATTGATACAGAACAGCATCCACTTTATTACTTGCCTTTAATTTATTATTTTCTTCATTTAAAATAATATTATCTGCCATTAGCTCTTCTAATTGGCTTTGTAGCTGAATAACTTTACTCGTAGTCGCGATTTTCTCTTGTTTATACTGTTTTTCTCTTTCTAGCGATTCTGAAAGTTTTAGTTGAGCACTTTCAAGTGTTACCATTAGTTTTTTAATGTTCACGTCGTTGTCATGCTTGGCGCTATTACTATTTTGTAATAACGTAAATTCTTCACTATTGTCATCATCCGCTAAAATTTGTGTTAAATAATCAAACCCATAAATAATAAGTGTCAGCATTATCGTTAAAAATAAAACAACTATATATTGATTGGCACTAACAGAGTCAAGGGCAGATTGTAGCCTTACGTACAGCCCCCCATTAGTCATCACCAGTGAACTAATAAACTCATTATGCCAAACAAACCAAATGACAATATACGACATAAGAAAATGAAAAGACGGTTTTAAATTTAAGATGATTCTAAGAAACAATTTTGTTTTATCTGACAACATAAAATTCCCTTTTATATACTTAAGCTCAGCTTAATAAATGTTCATTAAATCATGCCAGTTTTAAAATGGACAAGCAACCAGCATGCACCTAAGTAACTTGCTTAGTAATAAAGAGCTTAAAATAATTGCAGTATAAAAAGACAGAGTACACAAGTGGTAAAATAAAAATAGCGGCTAAAATATCAAATCAGTATGAAATAACGAACAACAATCGATTAAAATAAATTAATTTGCTTACTAACAATCTCATCAAAAGATTTCCCGAGAAAAGGTAAAACATCATCGGCTATTGGCTTAATCTGTTTATCGATATAATGCTCATAATCTAAATTCCCTTTCGATAACTCTATTGGCATTACACCATTTAAGGTCATCACATATTCAATAATACTTCTTTTTCTATACTTAGGTGATTGACCTGAGTCTATTGAAGCTTTATTAGCAATTAAACATGCCTTAATATGAGGTGGCGTATTAACATAATCGTTAAGATCTCTTCTTATTTTTTTCATATAAACTAGATTATTATCATGCTTTCCAGCCCTTATCTCGCTCAATAGAGTACAAATGTACTCATCTATAGGTAAATCATCAAATACTCGTCTGAACAATTCTTGCTGGAACACTTTACTCGCTTGAGTCCAGTCACTTCTAACCGTTTCTAGTCCTTTAAAAATTAATTTTCCATCACTTAACCCAACATACCTTTTTTTCGTACCAACCTTTTGTCCTTTAATTGCTTCCTGTCCACGAATTGTTGGCATTAAAAATTTGGTGAAGTGTGTTTCAAATTCAATTTCTAAATCACAAGGTAAGTCAAAAACTGCTTTTATATAATGTTGCCACTTTGCATTAATAAAGCCTTGTAAATCTCGACCTAAACTTTTACATTCAGCAGCAGCTCTATCATCACCAACATGCACAAAGATTGAATCGGTATCACCGTAAATAACACGAAAACCATGTTCTTCAATCCAGTGAGTTGTCTTTTTTAAAATTTCATGACTACGTTTAGTAATAGAGCCAGAAAGCCTAGGATCAAAAAAACGACACCCTGTTGAGCCTAAAACACCATAAAAACTGTTCATGATAATTTTAATTGCTTGTGACAATGCCGCATTTTTCTGCAATTTCGCCTTATCTCGCTCTAACCAAAGTGAAGTGATTATATCGGGTAAAAAATGTTTATCGCGCGAAAAATACGCGCCATCAAACCCCTCTACCACTTTTTTATTTTGAACGGGTAACGTGGTATTAGCCTCTTCTTTTTCGACAACTAATAAGCCTTCAACTAATCCCATAGGATCTATCTTAAAACTTCGAATAATACTCGGATATAGTGATTTAAAATCGAGCACTAACACATTGCTATACAGACCAGGTATTGAATCCATAACATAGCCACCGGGAGATATTAAGCCAGAAACACCGTCTCCCATATTAGGCGCGACATAACCACTACGGTGAAGTTTAGGTAAGTAAAGGTTAGTAAAAGCGGCAACAGAGCCACCTATTCTGTCAATTGCTAATCCGGTTAATTGCGCACGCAATTGGGCAAATTCTAATAATTGAGTTTTTTCAAAAATTAGCCATACTAATCGGCAATCTTCAAGGTTATAAGCCGCCAATGCTGGTTTATTATTTAAAAAATTATCGGTGATTTCATCAACTCTATTTTCAACATTATCAACTTTTTTCCCTATACCTAATAACGTATTGGCAACGTTGTCTAGGGAAAAACTAGGAAAGCTATAGGTTGCTGTTTTTAGTAAATCAATACCGTCAAGCACGACTCTGCCAGCAATTTCAATAAACTGCTGATCAGTATTATTACTATTAGTTCGCCAGCGAGGTTCACTACCATCACGTCCAATGGAAAATTTTACTTGATGAAGATCGCAACGTTTTTGTAATAAACGAAAGTCAAAATTAATCACATTCCAACCAATAAAAATATCAGCATCAATAATGTCTACTTGCTTAATGAGTTCAATGAGTAACTCTTTTTCATTGGCAACCCAAACAATATAAGATTCGGCATCATACTGAGGATCACCTATCATTAAAACACGCTTCAATTCTTCATTATTATTAGCATAAAGACCAATTGAATAAAGCTCTCCTGCCATAGAACATTCAATATCAAGTGATAACATACTCAAATGAATTGCTAACGGCTGCGCTGATTTTTTACACTTAACTTTAAGAGGATTAAGATAAGTGTTATGTGTTTCGTAATTCATGCTATTACGGCTAAATAAAAAATCTATATCAGCAGTAATAAATCGCTCCATTAAATAACGATCATCAGGACGTATATCATCTTCATAACACTTAATTTTTTTTGCTCTAAGACATTCTCGCGCACGATAAAACTGCGATAAATTAGCAAAATAAAATCCATGAACATATAGTTGAGTAAAGGTTTTTAATTCTAACAGCTGCTGCTTAACAAGCGATATTCCTTGGTGTTGTAATATAGCCTCTGCTTGCTTTGCCTGCGGTTGCTCAACAAAAAAAACGGCTAATTCATTATAAATAACAAGTTTTTGTGCTCCTTTTTCAGTTTTTAACCACAATGTTATCTGTAAATCGTTACCTTTATCTTGCACTTGGCGACTAAGTAAAAAGCCCTGTTGTATTTGTTGTGGCAGATTAGTTTGCATATTTTTTAAAATTAAATAGAGAGAAAAAACAAAGCCTGTTAATATATACAGCAGTGTACTTTATAATCTTACCTTTGGAAACTGCCTTAAATGCTAACTGACAAGTTAAAACTCATAATCCGTCAATCATATAAAGCAATTGGTGAGAATTTAAGTAACTTTAACCCTAGAAAGCAACAAACGTTTTTGATTGCTGAAATAGCAAAAACCTTAGCCGGTGAATACAGTAAAGATAGAAAAATTATCGCGATAGAAGCTGGCACGGGTACAGGTAAATCTCTTGCTTATAGTTTAGGTGCTATTCCTTTAGCCTTAGCGCGTGACAAAAAAGTTTGTATTTCTACTGCAACCGTAGCATTACAAGAGCAACTGGTTGATAAAGACTTACCTTTTTTAAAAAAATATGCCGGCTTAAAATTTGATTTTGCCTTAGTTAAAGGCCGACAACGTTATGTATGCAGACAAAAACTAACACAAGCTGTCGCGACTGATTCCCCTCAAGCAGGTTTTACTTTTGCTGAAAAACCACAAGCGAGCGATATTCGTACATTAAATGCTATGCATAAGGCATTAACTGACGGCTCTTGGCACGGTGACATAGATTCATGGAAAAGCCCTATCCCGCACCATATTTGGTCTCAAGTACAAAGTGATAAACATAGTTGTTTAAAAACGTTATCAGAACATCATCACTGCCCATTTCATAAAGCTCGAGAAACAATGGAACAGGCTCACGTGTTAGTCGTCAATCATAGCTTATTGTTAGCGGACCTTGAATTAGGTGGCGGTAAAATATTATCCCCTCCCGATGAAACTTTTTATATTATTGATGAAGCGCACCATTTACCTAAAGTGACCCGAGACCATTCGAGTGCAAGCGTTACCTTACGTGGTGCTATTGATTGGCTAACTAAGTTAAGGGAGACGGGTGATAAAATGGCGAAGTTGATTAAATCTCAACGTGCTATTTCTCCGGCATTAAAGCTTAGCGATGACTGCCAAGATTTATTAATAGAAATGCAGAAAGTACTTACGTTTGTTGATAATAATGCAAAAACCTATTTTCTAGAAAATAATGCCACAGACAATAGCAACAATTTCAAAAACAATGACGATAAGGTTTACCGCTTCGACAATGGCATAATTCCTAAATCATTAAAAAATTGGGCTGAAGATTGTAATGAATTAAGCAAAAAATCATTAAGCCACTTAAACAAACTTTATAATGCCTTAATTGAAGCAGTAAAAGATGGTGATTGCCAAATGTATCTTGCTGAGCCTGTTTTAAGTGAGGCTGGCTTTATGATACAAAGGTTAGAAAATTTACAGTCGCTTTGGCACATGTACGCTAAAACAGACAGTGATAAAGCGGCACCAATGGCAAGGTGGATTCAAATTCAAGATCCTGTTAAAGCTAGTGCTCGACAAGACTATTTATTGTGTGCTTCGCCAATAGAAGTCGGATTTACGTTAGAAGATAAACTTTGGAGTCAATGTGAAGGCGCTGTATTATGCTCAGCGACATTACTTGCCTTAAATTCCTTTGATAACTTTCGTTTTCAAGCTGGTTTAAGAAACGATGATGGTAGCCAGTATCAACAGGTAACGTCACCATTTGATTATCAAAATAATGCTCAACTGGTTGTTGCAAAAATGACGAACGAACCTAGTGCCATGCAATTCACCGACGAACTGATAGATAAACTACCTAAGTATTTAGAGCAAGGTAGTGCCAGCTTAGTACTTTTTTCTTCTTATTGGCAAATGGAAAAAGTTGCACAAGCGTTACGAGAAAAAAATCAACTTGATATTGCGGTACAGGGAGAGCATTCTCGCCAACATATCATTGAAAAACATAAGAAGAATTGTGACAACAATAAAACCAGTATTATTTTTGGCACACAAAGCTTTTCTGAAGGTTTAGATTTACCTGGTAATTACTTAAACAATTTAATTATCACAAAGCTGCCTTTTTCTGTACCAACCTCTCCCGTTGAACAAGCTCAAGCCGAATATATTACGGCAAAAGGAGGTAATCCTTTTATGTCATTATCAGTACCTGACACCTCTAAAAAACTTGTACAAGCCTGTGGGCGATTATTGCGTAATGAAAAAGACGAAGGCGTAATCACTTTGATGGATAAACGGGTAGTAACTAAAAGATACGGTAAGCAATTACTTGACTCTTTACCACCATTTGAACGTGTAATTGAAAGATAGAAAACACCATAGTAAAGATACTATTGAGCAGTATCTTTAGCTTCTTTATAATTAATTTTTGCATAAGTTAATAGTAAAATACCCATAGTAACAATGGCCGCGGTTAAATATAACGCCTCATTATAATTACCAAATTGTTTTATTAATGCAACTGAATATAATGGACCTAAAATTTGCCCTATGCCATAAGCAGATGTAATTGCTCCCATAATAAACACAGGATTTTTCTTAGAAAGTTGACCACCAAAATTCATAAATAAAGACACTAATCCGATAAAGGTAGCACCAAAAAGCAAACCACTAATAAGGTTCATTACAATATTGCTAGAAAGGGTAGGAATTATAATACCAACAATCTGTAATAGCATAGCAACAATCATAATATTAATGCTGCCAAAACGGTGTGCTAAACGCATCCATATAATACATGATGGAACACCAGCAATACCTACTGCTAACCAGACATATCCACCATAGCCGTCTAGCCCTTGTAACGAATTGACAATGTCGGGTAGAAAAGTTGCTTGTACAACCATACCAATACCTTCGGTAAAATAAGCCAATATTAAAATGATCACCATCGGAGAAAATAACGACTTATCAAATTTGTGTTTAACCACTTCATTGTTAGGCTGTTTATCAAACCGTAAAACATAAGCGGAATAACACGATAACAATGCTCCTAATATCGCTAAGATGATCCATGCATCTTGCCAATTTCCGCCAGCATAAAATACGCCCCTCATAACCAGATCAGTAATGAGTATTGAAAAGCCTAAACCACTAAAGTGTATCCCCATCGCTTTGGTTTTATTTACCGACTTTAGCTTTAACATGACAACGGCCGATCCTACAACCAAGGCCATTGCTGCTCCAAACCCAGCAAATAGCCTTCCAATAAACCAGATTGTACTATTGTCAGTAACGCCTAAAATAAAAGAGGAGATGACACAAATAAACAGTCCAAACCTGAAGTATTTAACTTTAGAATGAATATCTTTAATAAAAACAGAGAAAATAGAGCCAGTTAAATAGCCGACATAGTTGATGGAAGCCAGCACGCCAGCATAGGCAATAGTAATACTATCTTCTAACATTGCAGGTAGCAGCGAAGTAAACACAAAACGAGCCACGCCAACGCCTACAATAAGCGCAAATATACCTGCTAATAAAATAGCACTGTTACTCTCTCGATTAAATATAAGCATACTTCCCCATATATTTTTTTACGGTATATTACAGTCTATAACCAATTAAGTTGCATAAAGAAATCATTAATAATGATAAGTGGTATATAAAATACAAATTTAATCGATAAATTAGATAAGCGAGATAAAATAGTTAACATATTTCAATTAACGTATTTCATTGATGAATTTGTATCTTTCTAGTTTATTTTTAGATTGTTGCAATAAATTAATATTATTGACAACACTTTCCTCAATTCTTCGATTATTAACTTTCTACGAAAAAAGATAACAACCATAAATTCACCTAAAATTTAACGTGAAAGTTTAACGTGGACAGAAAATTTAACGTGATTTAACGTGGATATGATTTAACGTGGACACCCACCTTTATTTATAAACAAAATTAAAGCAGGTGGAAGATAAAATCGCTAGGCGAGGGCTAATTTTTCAAAACTAACATAGCGGTCTATATTAGTTTTGAAGGCCAATAATACCAACTTACTTACGCGATCAACCTCACTGGTTATTGGTTATTGGTTATTGATTATTGATTATTGATTTTAAACAAGCAATATTTATTTAAGACTCCTTATTGCAACGACGCAATGTCAAACCTATTAACCCTAATGCAAAAATAGTCAGTGTCGTTGGCTCTGTTACCGCTTGCAACGGCTTAGGGCTGCTCCATACTGCGTAAGTTGAGGAGTTAGAAATACCGGTATTTAAACCTATACCCACTGTAAAAGGACTCGTTGTGTCCCAATTAGGATTGCTATTATTTAATGCCATTACGCCAAAGAGTGTGTTATTTGTATTACTTTTGTATGGCGTGATTACAAAACAATCATTGTAGGTATTACTACTGCAACCAAAAGTTAAATCAGGTAACGAATCAAATAAACCATCAACTGAATCTACAAAGACATCATTTAATAATGCCAATGATGCGACTTTACTTTCTTCTTCGGTTTTCCAGAAAAAATCGCTCTGTTCATCACATCCGCTAAACAAGTCAGGACAAGTGCCATCAACAAAGCTTACATCATAAAGCTTACCGTTGATGTTTATATTAGAAGCACCTAATAACTTACCGCTGGTCAGATCTATATTCAACATGAGCGTCGCATTGGCCAAGTTAAATAAACTACAGGCCGATATGAGCAAAGATAATATCATTACTTTAAAATATACTTTTTCCATTTTATTTTTTCCTTATGAACTTAACTCAATGTAACTTGGATGAATTTAACTTAGACACCCATTTTTATTTATAATCAAAATGGGTGTCTAAGTTAGTTAGGCTAAACGGATGAAGTAATTACTATATTCAGCACTAACGGTAGTGCTTAGATGCTTATTTTATGACGAGATACCAATAACATTATACCGAATGCTAAAATGGCAAATGTTGATGGTTCAGGTACCTCGTGTATTATCGGATCAGCGATTGAATCATCAATAATCTCAACCCAATTAGGAGAGCTACCAAAATCTTTTGAACCATGTGCCCCGCCACTACCGCCACCAGTGTCAGGTTCAGTGTCTCTGCAGTTTATACTGCCGGTTATTGCACCAAATACACAACCTGTTTCCCATGCGGTTACTAATGGATCACTAAAACTGAGCGATTCAAAGAAAAACTTACCTGCTGTAATTTCAAAATCATTGTTAATAAGAGTACCTGAAAGACTATCGATACTATTAATATCAGTAACTGAAAATCCACTGAATAAATCGGTATCGAAGTATTCGAAAGAAACAAAATTAGTGAGTAAAATGGCATCGCCCCAAGTATAATCGACTAACTCTAATATCGCCTCAGCGGTTCCATATGAACCATCAGCGTTTGCATAGCAATCTTGGCATTGCCCAGTAAAATAATATGAGGTGATAATTCCGGCATTAGCAAATGGCACAATAATCATGAGTATGATTACGGCATAAATTTTACTCAAATAATTTTTAATATTTTGCATGAAACTCTCTTTTAATGATTAATTAATTTTTTAATTGTAATCATTATCCTCAAATATTTTATTTAGTCCTTACGCTTTCCTTACCATTATCAATAAATCATATAGTCATCTGATATATAGACTAATATTAAATAAAAAAATTAAAAGTTTGTCGTGTTCTGAATCCGTTTTTTAAATTTTTTCGTTATTTAATCTTTTGAAACGAAAAGATTTACGTGAGTCTTTGAGCTATAACTCAAGCACGGCGAGCACAATGGGAAACAAAAGGAAATTAAGTAAACTAATGAGTTACTTTCTAGCGGTAGTCATCAATAAAATCCTTTTTTTGATAGGTCCTCTAATCCTAATTGAGAGGTTTAACGTTTCAAATAAAGATGGATGTTCAAATTAACTTTACCACTGTGCGTTTAAAAAAGATGATTGCTTATTACGTAAAAAGTAGGTGTAATGGCTGAATAATAAGCGCTGAGTGATGCAGGGATAGTTTAAAAGTGATAGGTAACCCCCATTAAATTGGCTTGATGTAACTAACGTTATAAAAAGCAAATCCCCATAGCATAAACAACACCAACTCTGACACACCGAGCAGGTAACGCCTCAGTCCAACAAGCGATTATGCAACACAAACTGCGTGTTGCATAAATACTAAATTATTAGTACTCAAGGAGAGGTGATGGGACCGCTGAAAATTTCAGAATACAAGAAAAGTATAAAATTCGAATTTGTACGAGCTCAAATGGCTCAAAAAAAGTTTATGAAACTTGTCGAATATAAGTACTCCCAACTGTCGCAGAATCAAAACCACAAAGCCTCTACGATAATAAAGCTTCAATACTTTGATACATATGCACTATGGTGTGGTCATGTATATGAGGTAATAAAAGCACTAGCAATTATCGATCAATCTTTATCTATAGAAGAAGATTCAAATGCATCTGACTTTGATTCTATCCTTCAGGAGGAAGTTGAAAAATTGATTGCAACTGCTGTTTCAAAGCCTGGGATTATCCATCCATCTTTGAAACCTAGCTTTTCTTCTGATTTACGTACAGTCAGAAATAAGTGTTCTTTTCACTGTACAAATAAAAGAGTGAAAACAGATATTTTGTCAAAATTTATGAAACAACATCATCAGGAAATATACTTTGTTTATGACCTGTTAGCCAAAAAAAACGAGTTATTTGGCATCGAAAGTCTAAATGATTTTGGTGCTATCGAAGAATTTTATAGTATTAACTTGAGTGATGAGTAAATTGAGTACTAAAAGAAAATCCGCACGTTATTATGGGTGGCCTGATAAATTTACCCCGCTCACGAAGTGAGTTCTGCGTTAGCAGAAGGGCTTGCCCCGGGGATGTTTACTTACTCTTTAATATTGATTTACAATAGCTTTTTCAATCTATGGGTGACTATTAGGATCTGTTATAGAAGTATTAGCATTATATTCAGCCAAGTTACTGTAACCATCGTTATCATTGTCTAAGTTGGCATCATCTGGATTTTCATCATTTAGGCCATTTTGTGCTTCAAACCAGTATGGTAAATCATCTTCGTCTAAATCCTGACTTAAACCAAAGTTCAATGTTATATTATCGTTGAAAAATCGGGTACTTGTGTTAGAAAAATCAGCATGATAAATAGAATATTTAACGGTTACAGGGCTAACATCTTTCCTATTAATGATAGTCTGGTGTGAATAAGCACATTTATTAGAGGTTATTATCTGATTGTTTTTATCGAGAAACTCTAGGTCACAATTGATTCCGGTTGTCATGCCGCTAGCAGAAGATATATCAACCATGCTTATTAAGTCATCATAGCTATTTGGTGGTGTGAATGTTGCCTGTTTGTCAATTTGCTGTTGATGGGCAATAAAGCCACTAAAGTTTTTTACTACCGAAGTTTGAGCCGCTTTTTGACTAGCACCTAAGGTTAACCGGTAGTTTTTAGTTGCATCTTGAGTCACCGCTGGGTTAGGGCGAATCCGTACATCTACAACAGTATTGGCTAATTGGTTAGGAAAAGTATGGTAACTGCCATCACCTGTAGCAAGAGCTTGCCAACTGCCGTCTAAATATAGCTCAAGGAGCCATTGACCCGGATTTTCCATATCATTCAGTTTTAGTTCTATGCTACCGTTAGCAGGTAATTGATAAACAAAATAATCTATGTCATTGCCATCTTCATGATTACCCATAACAAAGTTGCGTTCGTCATAAAGTTCGGTAGCGGAATCTCTAGTATCATTAACTTCGTATCGATCAAAGTTCGTTGCTTCTAATGCAGCAAACTGAATAGTTGCGTCAGTTGCTGAGTTTGCCTGCATGTACCAATAATATTCGCCTGGTTCAGTGATCGCTTTGATAATTTCATCTGTATTTGCCAAATTATTAGAAGTACCTAATGTGTATAGTGTTCCGCCAATATCTTGATATACCGTTAATGTAAAGTCCGTTGCAGCATCCTGACCAAGCAGTACCGCGGTAGTTTTGGCTCTCTCGCTAATGTTAAAGTGATAACAATAAGCGCCACCCGTTTGAGTGCTATTTAATGTATATAACAAATTAGTTGAAAGCGTAGTACAAAGTGGAGCATAAACTTCAGTTACTGCAGCTGTCACCATTGACTGAGTTGTAAGAGATCTACCGGCACGTAGTTTAGATTTCTTAGAAAATGAGGTTGCAATGACTTGGTCCACTTCACTATTAGCTAATACATTTTTTATATCATTATAATTCGATGATACTGCTGGAGAAAGGGAACCTTTTAAATCAACCTCAAGTGCATTTGCAACAGAAATTGAAAGGGATGAGGCTACACATACAATAGTTAGTAATTTACTCTTATACATCATATATTTTTCCTTGTGTTATAATACCAATTACACTAATAGCGTTCAAGAATTAGGGTTGAACCTTAGGTTAACTTTTAGTTGAATTTTTTACTTAATTATTAAGCAGTTTTAAATTATCTGAAACACGCCAGTAAGTCAACAAGACAGGGCAAGAACATAAGCGTTTAAAAAACAGTCGCCATGTTTTCAGCACCATTAATAAATTTTAATCATGCCAGCCATAATAACGACAATAGGCCCCCTATTAGACTGGCTTGATGTAACTAACGTTATAAAAAGCAAATCCCCATAGCATAAACAACACCAACTCTGACACACCGAGCAGGTAACGCCTCAGTCCAACAAGCGATTATGCAACACAAACTGCGTGTCGCATAAATAATAAATTGTTAGGTGTAAGGGATTTATATGCCGGATTCAACTAAATTAGCCAAATTCGTAAACGCTCTTGCTATTCTTTTATCAATATTTTCTATAGTGGATATTGCTTACTACGCAGTTACATTAAATTTAGGTTTTCCAATTATCAAAAGTTTAGGTACTCTTTCTATATCAGCTTTTCTATATTTATCTATTAATAAGCCTGAAATTTTTAATAAAAGTTAACAAAACTAACAAAGACGCTAGCTTATAAAGTATCTTAAAATAAAAAATTTGAGCAACTATCCCTGTTAATTGTTAATTTGAAAAGTCCTTGCTATTCGCTAGTAGTTAGCGTTTTATAAAACTCATTAAATGGTGATCTTCCTACAGAGGACTTTCTCCTCATTAGTTCATGCCCATGCTAAGTTTAGTAGCGTAGTTAATTTGGCCACCTACTTAGCAATGCTGTTGTGCATTTCATATCAACACAGTCACCCTTTTATATTTATGTTAACAACTTAAATAACTCACTTTTACTGCCAATATTCAGTTTTTGATAAATGCGGTAAAGGTGGTTTGACACCGTTGACGGAGAAAGCCCTAACTCTTTTGCTGCTTCTTTAAACGTTAATCCTTTCGCGAGTATTTGTACAACTTCATGTTCTCTAATCGATAAACTATCTAAAGGGCCTTGTGGCCAAATTTCAACAATGATTAAATCATTAAAGGGTTGGAGTTCAACTTGCAGTCCATCTACCGCATAACTTTTTCTAGCTAGATCTAAAGCGAAAGGTAATTTCAGTAAACTGCTCTCCAATTCAGTTTTGTTAGCATAATTCTCTTCAAGTAAATCAATAAAACTACTTTGTACTTGATGAAAGTAACCTTGTTTATCACAAATCGCTTTATGACTATTAGAATGTAATTTACTGTTAGTTATTGTCGTTTGGTTATCATCAGTACGTGCAAGTTGTAAGAAAAGTGCATGTCTCGCTGCGGTGAGTAAATGATATAGCGCTTGTTTTTGTATTTGTTTATCTTGATCAGAAAAAGGCTTGTTACGCTTAAATCGATATAAGCTTAACAACGTAAATAACCCTGTTCGGTCATCAAGGTGAATTGATGATAAAACTCTTTCTATATTGTGTGGTTTAAAGCAAGTTAGATAAATTTCAGAACGATAAAAGTCTTCATCAGCCATTAAATCACGCATATCTATTGGTGAGCCTAAATTCTCAAACAGACTATTTACCAGAGGGTTTATTGACAAATTATCAAGTAAACACTGCGCTAATGATTCAGGTACATTTATCAAGGTATGATTATGAAAACGAACCGTTTGTTGATGTCCGTTACTCCAAATAGCTCCGTCAAAACTAATTAAGTGTTGTAGCTTTGATAATGCCCAATCACGATATTCAGATAAATCAATTTTACTGGTGCCTAAATAAAGATCACTAATAAACCGGTTCAATTTATCTTGTTCAATAATAGCAGTCACAAGTAAAGAGCCTGATACACGTTAGCGATTTTTTTATCGAGTCGATTCATTGGGTAATTTTTACTATAGCGTTAAAAAAATGACGAGCTATGATAATGCTATGGCAACCAAAGTGATGCAAGACATATGTCTAATGACAAGAACAAAAATACAGGTGGCATGAATAGTAATAACAGCAAAGCAACTTACGACACTATTATAATTGGCGCAGGTATTGCTGGCCTAACCGCAGCTCTCGAATTAGCAAAAGCCGATAAACAAGTACTGATACTTGATGCACAAGATGAAACAAAAGTTGGTGGCTTAGCCAGAAGTGCATTTGGCGGTATGGCATTGATAGGCACGCCAGAACAAAAACGAAGTAATATTATCGATTCACCTGCCATAGCATTAAAAGATTGGCATGATTTTGCTCATTTCTCCCAAGATGATATTTTCCCAAAACAATGGGCGAAGCTTTATGTGGAAAGCAGTTATCAAGCTATTTACCACTATGTTAAAGATCTCGGTGTTAAGTTTTTACCGGCAGTAAATTGGGTTGAACGAGGCTTATACTCAGGCGGTAACTCAGTACCTCGTTACCATGTAATTTGGGGAACATCACTAGAGCTTGTTAATAAAATGCTGCTTGCGATTGCTCCCTTTAAAAATAAAAACATTCACTTTAATTTTAATTGCAAAGTTAACAAACTTATTAAGTCTGATGAAGCGGTTATTGGCTGCCAAGACGCTAACAGTAACCTGTACTTTGCTGATAACACTATCGTAGCAAGCGGTGGTTTTACCGGTAATTTAGCAAAAGTAAAAGAACATTGGCCTAAACACTTTAAACCAGCACCTGAAAACCTATTAAACGGAACTCACCCTAGTTGTGATGGTGCCATGCATGACGAAGTTAATAGTATCGGCGGAAATCTTACCCATTTAGATAAAATGTGGAATTATGCTGCCGGCATCCCTCACCCTAAAGCAACATTTAACCAACAAGGTTTAAGTTTAATTCCTTGTAAATCGGCTCTTTGGCTTGATAGCAACGGAAAACGAATTGGTCCAGACCCTATGGTAACAGGATTCGATACTCATGAATTATGTCGGCGTATGAGTGAACAAAAAGACGGCTATGCATGGCAAGTACTTAATTGGAAAATAGCCAGTAAAGAGTTTGCTGTTTCAGGCGCAGAGCATAATCCAATGATCCGTGATAAAAAATTATTTACTATGCTAAAAGAAACTTTATTAGGGAATCATCGACTAGTAAAACAGATGCAAGAAGAGTGTGACCACTTTATCGTTGCGAATACTGTTAGTGAATTAACTAATAAAATGAATGCATTAACTCAAAAAAAACGTGTTAATAACGAAGTTTTACAACAAACATTAGACGATTACGATGCCATTTTATCTCGACCTTCATCACAATGGAATGATGATCAAATAAGACGAATAGAACATGCTAGAAAATGGAAAGCAGATAAATTAAGAACATGTAAACCACACCCTATTCAAGACGAAAAACACGGCCCTCTCATTGCTATTAAAGTAGCACTGATCAGTCGAAAAAGTTTAGGGGGTATTCAAACAAATCTAAACTCTCAAGTAGTCAACCAACATGCCCAACCAATAACCGGTTTATATGCTATTGGCGAAGCATCTGGATTTGGTGGTGGCGGCTCAAATGGTGAAAAATCTTTAGAAGGTACTTTTTTAGCCGGTTGCATACTAACCGCTCAGCAAGCCGCAAAAAATATCAATAACTTAACGAGTATAAACACACAGGGAACCAAATAATGAAAAAAACAGCTGCATGGTTAACACGATACGCGTTAGAGCAAATTGGCGTAAAATATACTTTTGGTATTCCTGGGGTTCACAATACTGAACTTTACGATGAATTAAATAATTCTGATCTAATTACACCCAACCTAGTCATGCACGAAGGTCATGGTGGTTTTATGGCTGATGCGATTAGTAGAGTCACTGATTCCATTGGCACATTAGTTATCGTTCCTGCTGCCGGCGTTACCCACGCAGCAAGTGGAATTGCTGAAGCTTACCTTGATGGTATACCTATGCTTGTTATTACTGGCGGTATTCGTAACGACTCCAAATTTGATTATCAACTCCATGAACTAGACCAACTTAAACTTGTTGCAGGATTTACCAAAGCAGCGTTTAAAATCAACAACCATGATGAAGTTATCAACACTATCTATAAAGCTTATGATATCGCGATCTCAGGAGAGCCTGGTCCGGTATTTATCGAGATCCCTGTAAACTTACAACTTGATAAAGCAGCAATTAATGCATTACCAACTTACGTTAAGCCCGAACAAGCAGCTTTATCAGCGAGTATGCTAACGCAAATTGAAAATGCAGCTCAGATGCTAATGAAAGCGAAAAATCCTGCTATCTTTGCGGGCTGGGGCGCGGCTCATGCGAGTAGTACCTTAATTGAGATTAGTGAAGTGATTGGCAGCCCTGTTGCGACGACTATGCAAGGAATCAGTGTATTTCCGGCAAACCATCCGTTACATACAGGGTTTTGTTTTGGCCCTGCCGCTGTCCCTGCGGCTCAAAATGCATTTGATAATGCTGATTGTGTGCTAGCTATTGGTACGCGTTTCGGAGAAATAGCGACCGGCAGCTTTGGTGGTCAATTACCGCAAAATTTAATTCATATCGATATCAACCCTGATGTTTTCGATGCCAATTATAAAAGTGCAATTGCTATTGAAGGTGATGCTAAACAAATTTGTCAACAACTGCTTAGCACGCTAAAAACTTTAGGAGTAACTACAGACTTTTCTGAGACAGCTAAAAAAATTGCGGCGGATAAAAAATCTTATCGTGAAACATGGTATCAACATGACTCAAAAGAGAAGGTAAATCCAGCTCTATATTTTGACGAGCTTAGAGCACAACTTAGTGATGATGCTCATATTGTTGTGGACGATGGCAATCATACATTTTTAACAGCTGAGCTGATGCCTATTCACCAAGCCTATGGTTTTATTTCACCTACAGATTTCAACTGTATGGGTTATGCCACGCCAGCAGCTATTGCGGTAAAAATGGCTAAGCCACAACAAGAAGTGCACGCTATTGTTGGCGACGGTGCTTTTATGATGACGGCAACTGAATTAGCGACTGCAGTTAGCCAAAACTTAGGGCTTGTTATTGGTGTATTTAACGATGGAGAGCTATCTCAAATAGCACAAGCACAGCAAATTCCTTACAACCGAAAAACATGTACAGTATTACCACAAACTAAACTTAAAGGCTTAGCGATGGCAACGGGTGCTGAATATGTACGTATTGAGAATAATAATGAGATTAAAACGGGGTTAACGAAGGCAAGAGCGTTAGCCCAGAATAACAAAACGGTTATTCTTGATATAAATATTGATTATTCTAAAGCAACCGCTTTTACCGAAGGCGCCGTTAAAACCAACTTAACACGTATGCCTCTACCAACCAAAGTACGTATGGTTGGTCGCGCCTTGGTTAGAAAAGTAACCGGATAGCTACTCTTTGCTATGTTCAATATTTAGCACCTTTTTTAAAGGGTCTAAATATTGTTCAAAATGCTTCCATTGTTCGGTAGCGCTTTTATATATCGGCTGTCGAACTTGTTCCGAGCTGGGTGTTTTAATATTACGTTTAGTTTTATGAAAATCAATACATGACTGTTCAAATGGTAGGCCACAAAAATCAAGTATTCGGTGCACCTGTTTATCTAAATCATCAACAACATCTTCATGGTTAACCGTTAAAACAAAATCAGGTAATACTTCATGCCAATGGTTCATTAACTTTAAATAAGCTTGATAGTAACGACCAATATCTTCTAACTTGTAACTAAAATCTTGCCCTTCAGCAAATAATTGCTTAAATCCGCTAAAACAACAAGCCATTGGCGAGCGTCTAGCATCAATAATTTTCGCATTTGGCAGTATTAATCGGATCAAGCCGATATGAAGAAAATTATTAGGCATTTTATCAATAAATAATGGCGCTTGTTCGCGGTAGACACGCGTTTCATCAATAAATTGCTGTCCAAAACGTTTAAAGTAATCTGGGTTAATCTCATGTAAATTTTTAGGATATTGATTTTCTTTATTTGTATCTACGTTTGAATTACGCCCTCTTAACCGAGAAGCTAGACCTAAGATATTATGCAGTTCCATGGTGCCATCTACTTGGCTATGCGAAGCAAGTATTTGTTCAAGCAAAGTAGAGCCTGCCCTTGGCAAACCGACAATAAAAATAGGATCGGGTGAAGCTAAGCCTAAATGACCTCGTTTTTCAAATAATTCTGCAGTGCAGTATTTTATTTGTTCTTCGACTTGTTGTTCTATTTTACTGATATCAAAACCATTTATTTCATTCTGAAGTTTATTGCCTTGTTGATAATATTGAAAGGCTTGTTGGTATTGAGCTCTATCTTCAAAAGCTTTACCTGTAGCGAAGCTCAATTGAATTTCATCTACTATTGGTAAGTTTTTCTTATCTTGTTGCGCTTGCATTTGGGCTATTTCATCATCGCTAAAGCGATAGGTTTTTGTATTCGCTAAACTCCAAAAGGCATCTCCATAACTTGGATTTATTTGATAGGCTTTTTGGTAAGCTAAAACCGCTTGCTTTATTTCACCTTTAGCTTTGAGTGCGTGGCCTAATTGTAAATGAAATCCTGCTATGTTATTTCCTTGTGAAATAGATTGCGAGATAGCTTGCTCAAAAAGAACAATAGCTTCTTCTATTTTACCCAACCCAGTTAACACATTAGCTTTGGCAACTTTAAAAGTAATATTATTGGGCTGAGCATTGAGTAATGTCTCAACTTGCTGTTCAGCCGCTTTATATTTACCTAAGCGAATAAGTAAATTGAGGTACTGAGAACGCGCATAAAGGTGAGTTGGCTCTAGCTCAAGCGCACTAGCGAGAAGAAATTCAGCATCATCATAGACTTTAAGCTCCATCCCTATTTCAGCTAACAAACACATTCCATCAATATGACGCTTATTGTTCTGTAAAAAATGTCGGCAAATCTGCTCTGCTTTTAATAATTTACCTTCATGCATTAATTCAGTTACCGCAAGTAAAGCTGGCGGTAATTTTTTTAATTTTTCTAATTGATTTGCTGTTTTTTGAACATTGTCTTGTTGTCCTGCATCTCGGTACAGTTCAATCAATTCTTGCCAACTTGCCACTAAACTAGGATTAAGTTTCACAGCATGTTCAAAGGAGCTCATCGCACTTTTAGACTCTCCTAAAGCAAGATTGATAAAACCTTTTTCTTGATTCGCTCGACTGTGATGATCATCAAGCTTAAGTAACGTATTAATACTTGTTAATGCTTGAGCATAGTTTTTTGCATAACGCTGTGCAACAGCAATTAAATACCATAGCTCAACTTGTTGTGCTTTTTCTGTCGTTTTTGTTTGGAGTTTTTTACTTGCTAAAATAGCATCATTGAATTTTGCTGTTTGGATCAATTGTTGAATTGATTTTAATTGTGTTTCAAATGATTGAGGCGATGTGGTGTCCAATGACTTAGCTCCGTGAAATATAAGGCTTAATAGCAATTCAATTAATTACTTTGTACTTTATCAATAAAAAACCGCTTGAGACAAATATCAAGCGGCTTTAGTACACTTAATTAAGTATCAGTTTTATGACTTTTACTTAACTTTATTTTCTACTTATCTTTTTATTTAATAGAAATCATACGAAAATCTAAAGCCAATAGTACGAGGTCTATTAGAGACCACTTTAGGCGTAAACTGCTGAGTATCAATATACAATACTGCACTCTCATCCGTTACATTATCGATAAATATTTCTGCTTTCCATTCATCATTAGTAACACCAAAGCTTAAATTAGCCAAAACATAACTATCTTGTATGTAACGACCACCGGCAAAGGTTTCACCATTTCGGTCTTGATAATTAACACCTGAGAAAACATCGGCTTCTTTTTGTATACTTAAACCTGAACCCGTACCGTAAATCAAATTAGTAGCGTCTTCTACCACATAAGCATCCATAGACATACCAGCAAGTCTATCGCCAGTGTAACTTATCGAGCCGTTAATATAACCTGTCATATCATTAGCAATTGAATAAAAATATTGTGCTTGTAAATTACCTGAGAACTCGGCGGAATAAGGTAATTGACTGCCAACCGCTGGAGCAATACCGGCAAGTTGACTATTAACAGATGTTAGCTCACTATCAATAAAGCTAAAGGCACCGGATATAATTAAGTTATCTGTTGCTGCCCATGTAAAGTCACCATCAATACCTCTTATTTCTGCTTCACCAACATTGTCGGTAAACACTAAGAAACTAATGTTAGTAGGGTCATAACGCGATGTTTGTAAATCAGATATCTCTGAATAATAAGCTGTAGCATTAAAACGTAGTGATTGATCAAATAATGTTGATTTAAAACCAATTTCAAAGTTATCCAAACTATCCGTTGTTGAGTACACTGGAATACGGAAGCCATCAAAAGCGCCTTCTTGACTTGTCGCTGCTCCGCCGCCTACTCGGTTAGTCACTGGAGGTCTAAAGCCTTCTGAATATGAAGCAAATACCATCACTTCATCTGATATTTTCCAATCAATTGAAGCTTTTATAATGGTATCATCTACAGTTAGTGTACCGTCATCGTCAAGTAAGCTAGTGTCTAATTGACCGCTAGCAATAGCTGCTTGTATAGCAGCAGCTTCTTCTGCGCCGAAAAACTCAGTTAAGGCTTCATCGCTACCATCACCAAAGGCTCTTAATCGACCACTAACATCATCCCCGGTAGTCGCGCCTTTATAAATATCATCTATTTGATACCAACGGGCACCAAAACTTGCTGTAACCGTATCAGTTATATCAAATTCTAACTGACCAAAGACAGCAATTTGGTCAATAGTATGAGTAACATCATTGACAAAACTTACTTCTGAAGGAAAAGGTCCTCCATTACTATTAGTGCCTTCAGAGCCAGCAAGCGTTCTTGCCATATCAGGGAATTTATCTGTACTCGCTATTTTGAATTGACCCACAGTTGATAATTCTTGAGAATCATAAAAAACACCAGCAGTAACACGCCAGCGGTTTTCAGCAGCGGTGCTAAATCTAAGTTCATGCGTAATTCGTGAGGTACTAGTTTCTTCTTTATAGTATTTAGTTGGGTCAAGACATTCTTGTTCTGATTCAACTATGCCTGCATAATTACAAACGTAGTAAGCAGAGAATGAACCACCATTAGTATAACCAGTGTAATCAATCGTTGAATTGATATCTCTATCTAGATAACCACCCGTATAAACAATGTCAAGATTCTGAAGACGACCTTCAAGGGTCCAGGTTGTAAGACCAAAATCATCATTATTGTTTTCTGGGATAAAACGATTCGTTGAAGTTTCACCTTCCAAGTTAGGATCGTAAGCAAAAACACCTTCAGTATCGAGTGACTGCTGAGTATGTTGAACTAAAAGGTTCCATTCATCATTAATAATGTAAGATAAGCCAAAACGTGCACCAGCGTAATCCGCAGTATTAAAGTCATCCTCTACTAAAGCAGCATTTTGTGGAGCGATAACAGGCACGTCTTGAGGATTTGTTAAAACACCACCAGAAATTCTGCTAATAACTTCAGCACTGCCAGTATAGCCACCTTCACCAGGAGTGTTGAGTATATTGTCTATCCAACCACCTTGATGATCATTATACGTTGCAACACGTATAGCTAATGAATCTGTTAACGACATATTAAAGTAGGCTTCAACAGAGTTACTCATATCACCGCCTGACGTAGAGCCAGTGCTCGTATCAAAACCAGCAGAAAAACCATCATGGCTAGGTTTGTTAGTGATTATACGTACTGTACCTGATTGAGAGCTAGCCCCAAAAAGCGTGCCTTGAGGGCCAGGTAAAACTTCCACACGCTCAACATCACTCGCATAAACATCTAAATTACGACCTTGCATTGATACAGGTTGTTCATCTAAATAAAAAGCAACTGAAGGCTGTAATGCTTGCACTGATGAAACTGAAATATTTGTTTGTGTCGTTGCAGCGCCACGAATATATATTTCATTTTGCCCAGGGCCTGTCCCCTGAAAAACAACATTAGGTAAAAACTCTACATATTGGTCAAAGTTTGATACACCTAGTTTTTCTAAACTATCACCTGTTAAGGCTGTAACAGTAACAGGTACTTCTTGAATAGACTCTGCTCGTTTAGTTGATGTGACTTCAATAACTTCAATTTTTGATTTTTCTTGTGTTTTTACTTCTTCAGCATAGAGAGAGCCAGAAGCTGCTATCGCTGTTAACACTGCCGCATGCAGCTTTGTTAATTTCATATTATTATCCCTTTAGTATTGTGATTCTATTTTTTAATTATGTTTCGAGTTGATATTATTAGTGTACTAATTAAATTTTTATGAGCGCTAGCTTAACAAAATAAGCGTTCTTTTTCAAAGACGCATATAATGTTAAACTTTATGGAGAAGTTATATATAATGTATGATTATCTACAGCGTGACTAAGATAAAAATAATATCAATACAAATTAAATCAGAGGAATTAAATTGCCTACTACAGTTCAGGGCCACTTAAATAAGAAAGTATTTGTTGGGGCTTCGTCAGTGATCATTGCCCTTTTACTTTATACCGCTTTGCTTCCTAAACAAGCACAAAACTTATTTACACTTATACAAGCGAGCATTATCGATAACGGAAGTTGGTTTTATGTACTTACCGTTGCTTTTATTTTCTTTTTTGTTGTCTTTTTAGGCTTCTCTCGTTATGGAGATATTCGTTTAGGGCCTGATCATGCTACCCCCGATTACTCTATAACCACCTGGCTTTCTATGCTTTTTGCTGCAGGTATGGGCATTGGTTTAATGTTTTTTGGTGTCGCTGAACCATTAATGCATTATTTATCGCCGCCAACAGCTGAAACAGGTTCAATTGAAGCCGTTCGTGAAGCAATGAAAATGACATTCTTCCATTGGGGACTTCACGCTTGGGCAATTTATGCTGTTGTAGCATTAGTATTAGCCTATTTTAGTTATCGTCATAATTTACCGCTAACTTTACGCTCTGCTTTATACCCTTTAATTGGCGATAGAATTTATCAATGGCCAGGGCATTTAGTGGATATTTTTGCCGTTGTTGGTACCGTGTTCGGCGTTGCTACTTCGCTCGGCTTAGGCGCTTCTCAAGTTAACTCTGGTTTTAGTTATTTATTTAATATTGATATATCGCTCACAAACCAAATTATTATTATGTTCGCTATAACTGGATTAGCTGTTATCTCTGTAGCAACGGGGCTAGATAAAGGTATAAAGATCCTATCCGAAACCAACATGATTCTGGCCGTAATATTATTATTATTAGTTTTTATTCTAGGCCCAACCGTGTTTTTATTGCAGGCATATTTGCAAAACATGGGCGACTATTTGGCTGATATAGTACACAACACTTTTAATTTATTTGCTTATAAAAAGACGAACTGGATTGGCGGTTGGACTATTTTTTATTGGGGATGGTGGCTTGCTTGGGCGCCATTTGTTGGCTTATTTATTGCCCGAATTTCTCGTGGACGTACCATTAGAGAATTTATTATCGGCGTAATGCTGATACCAACAGTATTTACCTTATTTTGGATGACTATTTTTGGTAACAGTGCGATTGATTTAGTTCATGATCAAGGAGTTGTCGCCTTAGGCGAAATGGTAAGTAAAGATTCTTCTGTTGCTTTGTTTGTATTTCTTGAAAATTTCCCACTAAGCCAAGTACTTTCTTTTTTTAGTGTTTTAATGATCATAATATTTTTTGTTACCTCATGCGACTCAGGTGCCATGGTGGTTGATATGCTTTGTTCTTATGGCAAAAACAATACACCTCTTTGGCAGCGTATTTATTGGGCTGTAGGGATTGGTGTAGTTGCCAGTATACTTTTACTCGTTGGAGGACTAAATGCACTACAAACAATGACCATTGCCAGCGCATTACCTTTTTCTGTGGTGTTATTATTAGCCATTTTCGGTTTAATCAAATCATTAAGGATTGAAGCCTTTAAGCAAGATAGTCAACTAATTTCAGCCATCCCTCATACAAATAATGAAAATAACGATAGTTGGCAATTACGTTTAAAAAACATTGTCGATTTTCCAAATAAAACCAATGTAAATAAATTTATTAGTCAAACGGTTAAACCTGCATTTGATTTAGTCGCTAAAGAGCTACAAACAAATCAAATACAAGTAGATATATCTAATGATGATGGCCTGACATTAATTGTTAATCATGGTGAAGAGCAGGAGTTTATTTACCGTGTACTTGCACGCAAATATGCGCAACCTGACTTTATCAACGAAGCCGATGATGATGAACAAAGTTATTACCGTGCAGAAGTTCACTTAAGTGAAGGTGGGCAAGATTATGATATTATGGGTTGGTCTAAAACCTCAGTGATCAATAACATTATTGATCAATATCATAAACATTTGCACTTTTTACATTTATTACGTTAGTCCTATGAAACGTCAGTTTTGTTAGCAATACTGGCGTTCATTGCATTTAGCTCTAATACGGGCGCAGCATCAATTTCATTAGCATCCATCATTTCAGCAAGGCGCTCAAGTGAAGATAATAATTGTGACTGTTCCCAACCAGCTAAACTCGAAAATTTTTCAATAAAATGCTCTTGAAGTGCTTGTGGTGCATTAAGTAAAAGTGCTTTGCCTTGATCCGTTAAATACAAACCAACTTTACGTTTATCTTGTGTATCTCTAACTCTTGAAACAAGATTTTTATTTTCTAAACGGTCAAGAATATTAGTTACCGTTGCCGCACTTAAGTTAACACTTTTGGCAACTTGACTAGAGTTTACCCCTGACATTTTATCAATTTCTAACATAATTAATAATTGTGGGCTGGTTAAACCTGAGGTTTTACTCAAGTGCTTGGAATGTAAATCTATCGCTCTAATCACTTTTCTTAAAGCAATTAATAATTCTTGGTGCTTTTCCATGACAAACTACTTTTACTTAAATTTCTGTTAGTTTAATCAAAATTAAAAGTAGTGCCTAGACATATTATGAAATAGACACCTTTATCAAGTAAAAACATAGTTTTTCTATTCATTACACAAAATATAGCTAACTATGATGGCTAAGTTAACTCTAATAATTAGTGATTATTTGCCATCTGGTTATGCTCTAACATTGATGGTTTATATAATTTGAGTAATACTCGGCGATCATAAAAACTCATTTTATGTTCGTTATTTGCGACAACAGGTGACTTTTCTCCAAAAGCAAAAGTGGCAATTTGTTGCTCATCAACACCTTGTGCCATTAACAGTGTTTTTACTGAATTAACCCTAGCTTTCGACAATGCTTGATTATGTGCTTCTTCTCCCGTTAAATCGGTATAGCCTGACAAATCAATTTTCATGCTTGGAGAGTTATTTAATATGCTTGCTAGTGCAGCTACTTGCTCTTGGTAGTGGGCAGCAATATCACTTGAACCTGTCGAAAATTGTAGGCTCATTAATAGTTTATCGGCTTGTAACTGACCTTCTTGTTTTTGTTGATTTTCAAGTGCAGCTAACTGGTATTGATAAGATTCTTCTACGTGCTGCAATTTTTCTTGATATTGTTGTTCGGCCTGTTTACTCGATAGTTGATAAGTTTGCTTTTCTTGTAATAGGGTTGCAGTTAGTGCTTCATTTTCATCGTTTGCATTCATTAGTTTCGCAATTAAAGTGCCACCTAAACCTGCAATAAAAGCACCTACAGGTCCAGCAGCAATACCACCAATTAAAGCTCCAGTACCAAAGCCGATGTTTTCATTATTCGTTTTTGATTGTTGCTTTTCAGTTAATGTTAATTGTTTATCAATATCATTTTCAAATGCTGAAACAGAGGTGCTGGTAATCACAGTAACAAGCATTGTTGAAAGTAATATTTTTGTATAATTACGTGAGGAATTATATTTTAAGTGTGTTGTTTGTTGCTCTTTTAGTTGCTCTTTTAACATAGTAGATTGCATCTTGGTCATCATATTTTCCTTTTTTATATCAGTTTTAATTAAGTAAAGTTTGCTTGTTGTTGGTTGACGTAAGCTATTAAAACGTAATAAAAAGGCAGTGATATGCTGTAATAAAGGCAAATTGCTGAGCAATTGTGGCAACAATATGGCAATTTCAAAAATAAGGCGCGAAAAGAGTAAAAGTTAGATATAGTCCGAGACAGCGCTATTGTTTGCAATGTATTGACCATTCAAGGCATTGTTTTCTGTAACATAGAGATAATTGTTGTTAACTACTTATCTCTATCAAAAATTATTAAAGTATTTATAAATGACCAAACGAATTGCTATTGTTGAAGATGAAGCCGCCATACGTGAAAATTATGCTGATGTATTGCGTAGCCAAGGTTATCAAGTGCAAACTTATGCCTGTCGAGAAACAGCGACACAAGCTTTCAATTTACGTTTACCTAATTTAGTTATTTTAGATATTGGTTTGAATCAAGAATATGAAGGGGGATTTGTTTTATGTCAGCAATTGCGGGCCAAATCAGCGAGTTTACCTATCATTTTTTTAACCGCTCGCGATAACGACTTTGATACGGTGTCCGGGCTTCGTATTGGTGCCGATGATTATTTAACAAAAGATATTAGTTTACCGCACTTAACTGCGCGGATATCTGCCCTATTTCGTCGCCAAGAAGCTTTTAAACAGCCTATTAATAATGATCATATAACCCAAACAGGATCCTTAACAATTGATAGTCAACGCATGACCATTACATGGCAAAGTAAAGCCATTGACTTAACGATTACTGAGTTTTGGTTAGTACATGCACTAGCCAAGCACCCAGGACATGTTAAAAACCGTACGCAATTAATGACTGATTCAAAAATTTACGTTGATGACAGCACCATAACATCTCATATTAAACGTATTCGTAAAAAGTTTATTAAAACCGATGAACATTTTGACTGTATTGAAACAGTTTATGGTATGGGCTATCGCTGGTTAAGTGAAATGACTAACACAGACCCATATGCCCAATAACAAGTTTTTTCAATTACGCGTTGGTTTAAGAGCCAAAGTATTATTACTTTCTAGCTTTCTATTTGTCATTCCTTGGTTTGGCTATCAATATGTATGGGAAATGGAAAAGTATTTACGTTTTGGACAAGAGCAAACACTGGTAGGTACTGCTAGAGCACTAGCGACAGCATTACATGAACGTGAAAATTTATTTAACAACCAAGCCAGTTTTTTACCTAGCGTAGAGCAAGGTAAAGATTTATATGGCTATCAGTTCACTGAAGCGATCCAACTCGATGGCTTATCTAATGATTGGACAAATTTTTCACAACGAGCTCATTTTTATAATCAACAACAGCAACTATTTGCAAAAGATGCATTAAGTTTAAACTTTAAGGCAAGTGTTGGTAAATATGACAAATATTTATATTTATTTTTTCAGGTCGTTGATAATAAAGTTATATTTCGTGGTAAAAATAACCGCAGCATCACCAACAATGATCATTTAGCTCTATCATTTAGCGACACTAACAATGAATTAAATCGTTTTATTATCAGTAATAAACAAGCCGGTTGGATATCAGCCTTTAACATTACAGATGATCCTGATGATATCCCAAAGCCAGCGCCTCAGATCCAAGGGCATTGGTTAATAACTCCCCAAGGTTATAATATTGAATTACGTGTTCCCTTAAAAACGCTAGGCGATAAAATTGCCTTTGCTTTTTTTGATGTAGATAGCCCTGGTGGCGAAGTTACTTCAGCTATAGGCTCTGCTGATCCAAGCAAGCTCAATAGTTTAGGCACCATATTAGTTCCTTCGCCTGAAATTGAGCGTATTGTAAAAGGTATGCGCTATACTAATTCGAGTATTTGGGTTGTTGACCAACATCATAGAGTACTCGCCAGTGCAGGCTCGTTAAAATCAGCTAGTGGCGTTTGGCAAACAAAAACCGACCCCTTAAATGATCAAGAAGAAAAAAGTCTTTGGTATCGATTTAAACAGCATTTATTACTTCCTCTGTATTATAAAATACTGACTAAACCGCCAACAGATTTCATTGACAAAATTTACGATGCTGGGCACTTAAGTGGCGAACATATTGTCCATGCCTTATCAGGCAAAGCTAAGTCTCAATGGCGATTAACAACAGACAAACAAGCATTAGTGCTATCTGCTGCTTACCCTATTTTCATTAACAATCAAGTGCAAGGTGCTGTAATTGTAGAAGAAACAACAAATGGTATACGCACATTAAGAAATAGAGCTTTAGAAAAGTTATTTACCGTAATTTTAGCCATAATGACTTTAGGGGCATTAACCTTTATTATTTTTGCCACACGCATTTCATCACGTATTCGACACTTATCTAACCAGGCAGAACATGCTATTGATCCCCAGGGACGTATTATTGGCAAAATATCGCCATCTAACAGTCATGATGAAATAGGTGATTTGTCGCGTAGTTTTACTACTGCCGTTAATCGACTTAGCGAATATAATCACTACTTAGAAAGCATGTCATCACGTTTATCTCACGAATTAAGAACACCGATTGCGGTAGTAAAAACATCTTTAGAAAACCTGGCGATACAAGAAAAACAAAAATTATTAGCTGATAACTCAGCAGATAAATCAATCGAAAGTAATCCTTATATTGAACGAGCACAAACAGGCATTAATACATTAAATTTAATTTTAACAAATATGAGCGAAGCGACCCGGCTTGAGCAGATGTTATCGAGTACAGAAAAAATTGATTTTGATTTAAAAACCGTTATTTCTGGCTGTATTGCTGGATATCAACAAGTATATAAAGAGCATACTTTTATATTGAATACTGATCTTGCTAAGTTAACATTTAAAGGCTCACCTGAGCATATTGTACAATTACTAGATAAAGTCGTTAATAACGCCGTTGAATTTAGTGAAGATAATGTTATCACCTTTGACTTAAAACGACATGATGAACAAGTGACTTTATTAGTTCATAACAATGGTATTCTATTACCTAAGCAACTAAATGAAAGCTTGTTTGATTCAATGGTTTCCTTACGTGAACATTATTCAGCTAATAAAAAAATCACCGAACAGCCTCACCTTGGCTTGGGTTTATATATAGCTCGATTGATCTGTCAATTTCACCAAGGTAAAATTAGCGCATATAACCATCGCTCACCTGATGGTGTAACGATAGATATTTGCTTACCATTAAAGTTTAACCGCTAAGTATAATGGCTAAAACTAGGTGAATTAAGTGAAGCACTAAAGTTAAAGAAAAGTTAGGCACTTATACAAAATAATTTGTTAAACTGAAAATATCACCCTATTAAAAATAAAACGCATGAGCTTAACAAATAAGTTTTTTTCGTTGCTTGGCTTTCCTGAGCCTATTGCTCTGCAGCGCTTCAATAGTAAAAATTCACTGCCTGAAAACGTTGCCCTATTAAGTATAAGTCAGCATATTAACCCAAATATTGAACAGGCCTTATTCCAGCTACCAACGCATATAATTAAAAGTATAGCTGATTTAACCATAAGGCCTATTAAAGCGGTTATTATTGATGCAACCGATTATCTTGATGAAAGTAGCTACCAACAATTATATACAACGATTAAAAGCACACTTAAACAGCTAGATAACAATGCAAAAATATTAATTATTGCTCACCCACAATCAACCAATAGAAGTGAAGATGAAAATACCTTTAGCCAGTCATTAATCGGCTTTAGTAAAAGTTTAGCGAAAGAAGTTGGCAGAAAAGGCAGCACCACTAATGTTATTTTTATTAATGATGAAGCCTATGCGACTCACTCAGCATTATCAAATCCTATAAACTTTTTTTTATCGAGCAAATCTTCCTTTATTAGTGGTCAAACCTTAACAATAAACGCTGAAAATAATTTAATAACCCCTCCTTCGGTGACATCAAAGATTAAAAAAACTGCGGTAGTCACAGGTGTTGGGCAAGGTATTGGCGCAGCGATAGCGACAAAGCTATCTGATGATGGATATTTTGTAATCGGCATTGATATAGAGCCAATGAAGATACAGCTAAACAAGGTAATGAATACCTTACAAGGTGAAAGTGTCATTTTAGATGTCTCCGCAAAGGAGGCAGGAAATAAACTGGTCACCTTAGCTCAAAAGCACGGCGGTTTTGATTTAATCGTACATAATGCCGGCATAACCCGAGATAAAACATTAGCTAAAATGTCAGAAAATTTTTGGCAACAAACCCTAAATATTAACTTACTTGCCGTCATGCGTATTAATAAAACGCTATTATATGAGCAAGCTATTAATCCAGGAGGGCGTATCATTTGCTTATCTTCTATGAATGGTATTGCCGGTCAAGGTGGTCAAACTAATTACGCTTGCTCTAAGGCGGGCATAATTGGCTATGTTCAGAGTATGAATACCAAGTTAGCCCGTGAGAAAATTACGATCAATGCCATAGCTCCAGGTTTTATCGAAACACAAATGACGAAAAAAATGCCTTTTTTTACTCGAGAAATGGGAAGAAGAATGAATGCCTTAGGGCAAGGTGGTTTACCTATTGATGTTGCAGAAGCCGTTAGTTTTTTAGGTGATGAACATAGTTTTGCTATATCAGGACAAACTCTTCGAGTTTGTGGGTTAAATATAATAGGGGCTTAACATACGACTAGTGACAATTTTATGGGCGACTACCGCTAGATTAAAAATTATAGCCTGACATTTATAAATGACCGAAGAGTAGTGTTATTTGCTTTTAATCATGCTTGTAATACCGTTAATATTGTAAAGTTATGTAAAGTTATGTAAATTTCACTAAATCAGTTATTATATGATGAACTTATTACGAGCAATACACTCTATCTGCAAGTACAATAATAACCAGGTTAACTTAACTGCTTAAAATTTGAGTAATCTAGCTAAGGGTGCATATTGCCCTAAATTTAATGTTCTGATAGTGGTAATTTACAAAAGGTAAACAAATGACAAACAATAATTCTCTATATTTTCAATTTAAACAAAATATACCGCTATGGTGTGTTCTACTATTTTCATTCACCTTAATGAGTTGTGGTGGTAGTTCAAGCTCTAAAACAGGCTATGTGCAGTTATATAACTTATCGCCAAATGCCCCTGGAATTTATTTAACAATAGATCAGTATGATGATGACGATTATGTTGAACAAACATATTCTGCAATTACATTTTCTAATACTAGTAGTCGTTTCTCTTATGAACCTGACACTTATGATATTGAATTAGCTTGGCAAAATGAGTTTGGAAATCAAAGCGATTTAGAAATTGTTTATCAAGACCAACTAAAAATCAGCAACGAGAGTGTTGAATTTATTGTTATCTCAGAAGATATTAAAGCGCCACAAGTTTTAGTTTATGAAATTCCTGTTAGAGATGATGATGAACTAAATGATGATAGTGATGATGATCTTTTCAATATTAAAGTTCTTAACATGCATAACTGGTCTGCTGGTTTAGACTTTTATTATTCTGAAGCTGATGAAACATTTAATGAAGCTCAATTACTAAATAAAACAAGCTATACTGAATTATCTGAGAATCAAAAATTAGATCAAGATAGCTATATTTTCTACATCACCTCAGCAGGTGAAAGTGACGTTTTATTCACTTCAGAAGATATCTCATTTCCTTATGCATCTGAGTATATTATTGTAATTAGAGAAAACACAGGTGTAGGTTCATCGCCATTCCTTATTGATATCGTATCTACTTCAACGACACAAGAATTTACAGATTCTGGTGCTGAAGCAAGCTACCGTGTATACAATGGTATTGTAGAAAATGATTTACTACCTGGTTATGAAAAAAATATCGACTTTCATATTAATGCAATTGATGATTCACCGGAAGTTGCTTCACTTGGTTATGGCGAATTTAGTCCATCAACAATTATTGAATCAGGTGATTACAGCATGAATGTCGTTTCAACTGAGAATCAAACTAAAATCATCAGTAACCACTTATTACCATTGAATGAAAATACTGATAAAACAATCTTCCTTTATTTATTAGAAGAAGCTGTAGATGAAGATGGTGATGGCGATATCGATGAAAATGGTGATGGTTATATTGATGAATTAGACATTACACTAAATTCACTTGTTGTTACTAATAGTACTTCTGAGAATATTTATAGTCATGAAATGACTGTAATTAACTTAATTGACCAAGATGAAATCATTGATGATTTCTCTAGTGTTAAAGTATATTTTGTTTTAAATGATGAAATCATTGAAACAGCATCACAAAGTTTAACGACTATTTTTGCAGTACCTACTACAGCTCAACTACTTAACAATACATATTCTATTTATGCTATTGGTAGCCTTGATAGTAGTAACATAGTGCTAGCATCAACTCAGTTAACACTTGATGAAGATAGTACAAACCAATTTATTATTTTAGAGAAAGATGCTGATAGTGCAACTGGATATAAAATGACATTTACTAATCAAAGTAATAATTAATATTATTAGATAAGTAACTGAATATAGAAATGAAAAAGCCTACTTAAAATAATTAAGTAGGCTTTTTTTATGCTAAAAAATCAATAATGGTAAACTAATAACAAGGTCTATCGGCTCGTGCTTACACGCTAGACTGGGTTATCGATATCCACAAAAACAACATCGATATTTTGCTCTTTTGCTAAGTATTCACCTAAAGCTTTAACGCCGTAACGCTCAGTTGCATGATGACCTGCAGCAAAAAAATGTATATCCATTTCATGAGCAATATGTGTAGTCTTTTCTGAAGCTTCACCAGAAATAAAGGCGTCAATGCCCTGCTCTGCTGCTAACTCAATATAATCTTGTCCACCGCCAGTACACCAAGCAACCGTTTTAATTGGCTTATTTGATGGAGGCGCAATATGTAAGCAAGTTCGATTAAGTTTTTCACTAATTTTTTGAGCGAATACATCACTTGAATATTCTTCAGTTAACTCGCCTTGTATAGCAACACTTAACTTATTACCTAACTCAAGTGGTCCAGTGATATCAATGTTTAACAGTTTTGCTAATTGTGCGTTATTACCTAACGTAGGATGAATATCTAATGGTAAATGGTAGGCGAATAAACTAATGTCATTATCAAGTAACGCTTTAATACGCTTATGCTTCATACCTCGAATAACATAAGACTCATTCTTCCAAAAATATCCATGATGAACAAGTATTGCATCAGCTTTCTCATCGATAGCTTTATTAATTAATGCTTGCGACGCTGTTACACCCGTAACTATTTTAGTTATTTCTTCTTTACCTTGTATTTGCAGCCCATTAGGCGCGTAATCCTTTATTATTGCAGGCGTTAATAACTTATCTAAATATTGCTCTAACTCATTTCTATTCATTATTTTTAATCTTTTATAAAACGTACTAAGAATAAAAATATGATACTAGATCATCAGGCATTTATCATGCGTTAACATTAGATCTAACCACTGTACATGATAATTAGTTAGGTAAAAATAATATGTAAATTTGGGATAAGCGACTCTTTAGCTCCGTAATGAATAGCTGTAGTGAATAGTTATATAACTTTGTAGATGATTATTTTTTTGCCGAAACAGAACTGTAAATAAGCACTACAAATAAAGTATTAACAGACAAAAAAACAACTAATAAGCAAGCCAGAATAGGTATTTAGCCAAATCATTGACTTTCTAAAGTCAGGTTTCATACGTCATCCATCAACCAAAAGTAATCAATAAAAGGCAAAGAGATAACACCATACCTCACCAAAGTAGCCATGAGCTTTAACGACTAAAGCTCATAATAATAATAACGGTGAAGTAAACAAGGTAACTGAGCATATTTATAACCAAACTAAAACAGGAACACATGTGAAACTAAAAGCAATCGAAATAAAATAACCGCCAAAAATGGCGACTATTGTACGTAGCAAAACATCATGTTTATGTTCATAATTCAACTAATTAAGTATTAAAAACTATACGTAACTGTCAGCTTAGCATTTCGGCTTTCACCTGGTAAGCCACCTAAGAACATAGCCTTACTATAATAAGTTTCGTTGGCTAAATTTCGTAGATTTAGTTGAACATCAAAGTCTTCACCAGCATAGCTAATCGCACTATCCCAAACAGTATAAGCTTCGATAATTGCATAGTTAATACCAAATGAAGATGAAGAAATAGAGCGTTCATCTTCATAGGTCATACCTATACTAAATTTTATCGGGCTAGCTAAACCATCAAACTGGTGGCTATAGTTGGTCCAAATACTTGCAAATTTTTCAGCAATACCTTTTGTTTGTTCATCGGCCAAACTTAGTGCATTTCCACCTGGCTCAGTAACAGGCTCTTGGTAAGTCGCATTAAAATTCATTGACCATTGTTCGTTAACAGCAAAGTTAATATCAACTTCAATACCCTGCGTGCTATCTTGCTCGTCATAATAATATTCTGGTACATCAATATTAAAAGCAGCATCAGCTGGATCATCTTCATACAATGGATTGTCGTAACGTAAGTTAGTCCGAGCAGTATCAAACAAGACGATCGATCCTAATAAATCTTCATCTAAAGCGGTAAAACGTACACCTAAATCCCAAGATATCGACTCCGAATCTGGACGGTTATCATCTTCAGTCAAACTGCCCAAAACACTGTAAGCAGTTCTCCCTTTTGAATGGTTAATAAATGCGGAGAAATACTTAGAGAATTGATAGTTCACTCCTAAATTATAAGTAAAACCATCATCATCAGCATCAAGCTCAGGACTACCGTCACTAAATTGATTTTGATATGTTTGCTTAACAGAACTATAAGCACCGCCTATTCGCGCCGTTAGTGCTTCATTAAAATAAAGAACTTCCTGTAAACTCAAACCCCAGGCTGTTGCAGATTTATCATATTTACTACGTAACGACGGGCTATAATCTTCGAAAGTTCCCGTTGGCCAATTAGGATCACGAATATCTAAAATATAAGGAACAGCATCACTTCTGGTGTCATCAGCATCCCAAATTGAATATTGTTGATATTCCATGTCACGTTTTTCGTAATTAGCACTTAATAAGTGTTCACCTCTTAAGTTACCAAGACTCCAAGTATTAGATAAATCGGCAAAATACTGTATTGTTTTTTCATCAGCATTTATTTTTCGATATTCTTGGCGGCGTGCGGCATAAGGATAAAGTACGTCATCAAGCACTAAAGGTGCTCTAGGATCAAGATTGATAGTGCCATTACGATCATGATAAATATAATTGTAGGCTGATGTTTGACGAATATAATCTGTAGAGTAAGTTCGATATTGCAATTGATGAGTAAGGGTCCAATCATCGGTAATATTAAGATCTTGACGAAGTTTGATTCTAAACTCTTTACCTTCATTCGGCGTAGAGATAGGTGAAATCAAACCAGTTTCACCTAAATCAAAAGGTTGCCAACCATCAGTAGAAGCTAAAGTACCTGCAAGCTCTTGGCGTTGTGAATCAGTTAGCTGTAGGCCGCCACTGTCAATGTCGCCATTTACCAAGTCAGCAGCAGTAATATTTCCAGGTAATGAATCCACTAAAGTTAAATCAATTAGTCGAACCGGATCACCGATAGAATCTATTTGTACCGCATCATCAATATAAGCAGCAGATAAAAGTATTGTATTGTCGTTTGAAAATGCATGGCTTAATGATGTGTATAGCTCTGAACGTTCAGAGCTTAAACCACGATACCCATCTGAAGTTTCATAATTAGCTACTACGCGATAAGCAGTATCTTCTGTTATACCCGCTGTAGCATCGAACATAACACCGTAATTATCCCATTGACCAACAACGGCTCTTATTTGATAAGCTTCTTCTTGTTGTGGTTTTTTTTCAATTAAGTTAATTACACCACCCGCTGATCCCATGCCATAAAGCCCGGTAGCAGGACCTTTTAATACTTCAATACTTTCAATGTTTGTCATTGAGCGTGTAGGGTTGTAACTATTGTCTAAATCTGCGCCACCATACATACCATCGTACGCGTAGTTTACACCTAAGCCCCTGATAGCTAAATTATCTCCAACGCCATAATTATTACCATCTTGAGATAAACCACTTACATTTCGTAAACTTTCTTGTAATGTAGCCCCTGCTTGTTCACTAATTAACAGTTTGTCGACTACAACTACAGCTGCAGGTGTTTGCATCAAACTCATATTAGATTTAGTTGCAGTGCCTGACTCTAAGATCAATTGATTGTGTCTGCCGTAAATGGTTATTTTTTCAACTTTCTTTTCTTCAGAATTAACTGTATTAGTTTCACCGGCGAAAGTTGGAAGAGAAACAGTTACTAGGATACTGGCGACTGCAGCAGCAATAGGCCATGTTTTTTTCAATTTAAAGTTCATTATGTATAGTCTTTGGGGTTAAGCACCAATTTTTCACGAATGATAATGATTTGCATTAATCATTGCAACAAATTTAGTGATAGATTAGAAAGTTTCTCTCTAAATTTTACCTAAAGACAACGTTTGGAATGTACTTGAAGAATTAATAAACAAATACGTCGATTATAATGACATGGAATTCAGTCAATTCTCGTGTCTTTTCATTATAAGTAACGTCTAGTAATAGAATATGAATTATTTTGAGCATTCAATATTAAGCTTATTTAGCTGATTAACCACCAAGCTTCAATATTATCAAAATAGTTCATTTATCAATAATAGGCAGTTTTTATTTATGGGGAATATTGTTCTTATTTTCGGAGTTAACATTCATGCTAGGAATTTTAACAGGATTAAATTTAGCTCTTATTTGCCATTTCGGTTTTATTGGTGTCAAAGGTAACACCCTTTTTTTCGCTATAATGACATATACTGAACCGACACTTGTTAAATAATTTTTTGCAAAACTATGCCAGTAATTAGCCAAACCATGCTCATTCATTTTTCCTGCTAAACTACTATACAGACAACGTTCATCACTAAGAATTTCAAAACCCATTAATTGTAACCAGTCTTTTACCCGCATAGGCGAAAAGAAATGTTCATTCCAAGGCATTGTTTTTCTTCTATAAGGAATAATACGATTAAGTCCAGCTAAAGAAAATGGGTTAAAACCAGTAATAACAAGATAACCATTAGGAATTAATGCTCTATTTGCTTCGCGAATAACATGATGAGGATCAAGAGAAAATTCTAATACATGGCTAAGTAAGCAAACATCGACACTATGCTCAAGTAAAGGTAAATCATCAAGCTCACAAACAATATCTGTATTGTAATTTTGTTGCGAACCAGAACAAGGATTCGGGCTACAGCTAACCTGGTTTTTTATTGGGCTGTGCTCGCAAGATATTTCATGACTTAAAGCACCTATTTTCAATAAATGATAACCAAAAAACTTTTGCCACCATGGTTCTAAAACGTTTTCAATAGCTGATAAAATTATATCGCCATTGGGTAAGTCTTGCCAAGATTTAGGATAATGGGGTTGTCGAAATGCTAGAGCAGGTTTCATAAATACAAGTTATTTCAATTGGTATTACTGATAATCTCAGTATAATTAACTCTGATTCTTAAGCAAGTTGGAAATTATAAATGAGCACAATCAAATCGAATAATACAGATATCATCAAGGCTTTGCCTGCATTCGCTGATAATTATATCTGGGGCATTACTAATAGCACTAAAGCTGCATTCGTTGACCCTGGTGATGCTGATGTTTGCATTACTTTTTTAGAAGAAAACCAACTCATACTTAATGCTATTTTAATCACTCATCATCATGCAGACCATACAGGCGGTATAAAGAAATTAGTCGCTTATTGCCAACAGCAACAATGGCCTCTCACCATTTATGGGCCAGCAAAAGAGACCATACCACACTGCGATGTTAAATTAACTGAAAATGACATTGTCACGTTACCTGAACTTGAAGTAAGTTTTACCGTTATAGATTTACCTGGACATACTGCTGGTCATATTGCTTACTTTACTCAAGAACAAACTACACCAATTCTGTTTTGTGGTGATACTTTATTTTCTGGTGGTTGTGGTCGACTTTTTGAAGGCACTCCCAAACAAATGCTAACGTCACTAACCAAATTAGCAAACTTACCTGAAAATACAAAAGTCTACTGTGCCCATGAGTATACAGAAGCTAATCTAAAGTTTGCATTAGCAGTAGAGCCAAACAACGAAAATTTAATAAACTATAGTCAGCAAGTTAATAAGTTACGTAATAATAAACAAAGCACTATTCCAACCACTATTAAAGTTGAAAAACAAATTAATCCCTTTTTACGAAGTAATAAGGCGACAATTCAATCCAGTGCTATGGCTTTTGATAATAACACTCAAGCGAATAGTTTAGATGCTTTCACTACAATTAGACGCTGGAAAGACCAATTTTAACGTGTTAGTCTAAAAGCTTGTGCGCTGTAAAGTGCTACTTAATGTTCTTTCCCTTACAAATTATCACTGGTTATTCATGAAATATTTTTTATTCCCTGCATTCATTTTTCTTAGTGGCTGCCAAAGCACATTATTGTCGCACGATAATAACAACACAGAAAACAACACTAACCAAGCAGAATATATAGCTTCTGCCACTGAAATAAACCAAGCGCTACTCTTTGATGAAAATATTGATGTTATGCATCCTGTTGACGATGTAGATTTTTCATTGTCAAACAAAACGACATTACAACAAAATAATGTTTGGCATCGAATTAGGCAGCAATTTACTTTTGATGTACCTGAAAACGAGCGTGTTATAGCGCAACGTGATTGGTACGTAAAACACCCAAGCTATTTAACACGAATAGGTAAACGAGCTGAGCCATTCTTGTACTATATCGTAGAGGAATTAGAGAAAAACAATGTTCCTATCGAACTTGCTTTATTACCGATTGTTGAAAGTGCATTTGACCCTTTTGCTTATTCTCATGGTAGAGCTTCCGGGATGTGGCAATTTATTCCAGGTACCGGAACACGTTTTGGTATGAAGCAAAACTGGTGGTATGACGGCCGCCGTGATGTTATTGCATCTACTGAAGGTGCTATAGCGTATATGAAATATTTGCATAAATTCTTCGATGGAGATTGGCTACTTGCCCTAGCAGCTTACAACTCAGGTGAAGGCCGAGTACAACGTGCGGTAAGAAAAAATAAAAGAATGGGTAAAAATACAGACTTTTGGTCATTAGATTTACCTAAAGAGACTAAAGCCTACGTCCCTAAATTATTAGCGCTCGCTGATATCATTAAGCGTCCTGAACAGTTTAACCTTAGCCTTTATAAAATATCGAATGAAGAAGTAATTAGCCAAGTTGATATAGGATCACAGCTCGATTTAGCTAAAGCCGCTAGTTTAGCTGGCTTATCATTAACTGAATTACAACGTTTAAATCCCGGTTTTAACCGCTGGTCAACAGATCCTGAAGGCCCTCACCGCTTAGTTTTACCTAAACATAAAGTTGATAGTTTTGAAGTTAACTTAGCAAAACTGGAAAAAAGTGAACGATTAGATTGGCAACGTTATAAGATAAAGTCAGGTGATAATTTAGGTCGAATTGCTAAAAAGTTTCATACTAACATAGACTTAATCCGAAAAGTAAATAACATTGAAGGTAATCAAATAAGAGCTGGAAAGCATTTATTAATTCCTGTTGCAGCCAAATCACTTGATAGTTATATTTTATCTCAAGATCAACGTATTGCTTCAAAACAAGCTAAACCACAGCAAGGATTGAAAAAAACTCATACTGTTGTCGCTGGAGATAACCTTTGGGATATTGGACGCCGTTATAAAGTTAACAGCAATAATATAGCTAAATGGAATGGCATTGCGCCACGTGACACATTAAAACTAGGCCAAAAACTTGTTATTTGGCAAAAAACACAAGCATCCACTAAACGTGATGAAGTAACAAGAATTAATGCAAGTGTAGAACAAGCTGTTATGCGCAATATCACTTATAAAGTTCGCAGCGGAGACTCTTTTGCACGAATCGCAAGTAAGTTTAATGTGCGTATCAGTGATATTGAACGTTGGAATAGTTTAAGCAGAAGTAAATATTTACAACCTGGACAAAAACTAAAACTGTCTATTGATGTGACAAATAATATTTAAATATACGCTTAAAGCTTTAAGGGTATTTATTCATCTATTTTAATAAGATGTCATATTAAACGTGAATAAATACCTTTTACTCATATAACTTAGTTAGCGTTATAAGCGCTGACTATCAAAATCAATGAAAAAATCTTGTTGTTGAACCTTGTCTGCAATAAGAATTTTTACCGTAAACCATAATCGCCACGTCATCACATCTTCACTACAATTAGCAAGTAAACTTTCAGCAACCATGCCATTATTTTGGCCCTCTTTGAAAAAAACAGGTATCTTTCCCATAAACATACTTTTACCTTCAAGATAACTTGCGATGCTCTGTATTTTATATTTTTCACCTAAAGCATCAAAATGCAACTGTATATAAAAAGGCAATTCTGTTTTAATTTTTCCTTCTTGAGCCACTTGCGAAAATTGAATATCAAAATGACCTGTATCAACACTTACCCGACACTGGCTTTGACTAGCTAAACAAACAAATGAAGAAGGTTGCAATTTGATATCATTGGTAGAAACTGGTGTTACTGGTTTACAAGCAAATATCGTAAAAATAAATGCTAAAAAAACAAAAATTCTGTTCATTATAACTTTCTAAGTTCAAGCAAAAAGCGAATACTTACTTGACTCCATTAAACTAAAAAAATACATACTTATGCCACTTCAATTAACATAAACATACACGTAATAACATTAAGATACCATATCGTCCTAGTTACCAACATTGAGACAACCAAGAGTGAAATAATCAGACCTAAAATAATGTCAGGTTATGATACCTCAAGCCCGCAACTATTTATAAGAACATTACAACTAAGGTTTCATTTCAATAATTAGTGCTTTTATTCAAAAAATATAAAAATCAATTTAAATAAAGCCCATTACTTGCTTTATAACTAATATTTTTTTTCTATATTATCAAAAGAAATATTAGTTATACTGATAACTATAAAAGATTGCGCTTTTACACAATAGTATTGAAAGAGAATAAACTTAACATACGCGTTTTATTTCACATTTAAACAAAACCGACAATATGCCCCTAAAAAACAAAAAACTTAAAATAAATAAACTTTTCATCAACTTAAGTCAACATATAAAATTATGAACGAATGAGATGATTGTTTTTTACTGGCTAATATTGTCTGGCTTTTATATTTTTTATTTATCAAAACAATAAGTCAGTAATTAGACAACAAGTTTAAATGTTTTGTTTTAATGGAGTTAATAGCCCTGTAACTTGATCTAAGTCAAATTTAAACGAATGCAACAGTTGATTTATAACACCACCAAGAGGTAAAATTGCTTTGCATATATACCATTTAGCTCGATTTTTTGAATATATCAATGCCATTTGACATGCAAATATAAATAGTAAAAATATAGTTCGTTTTTATAACTGAATTTAATGATAACGACGTTGTAAAAACTATTCTCTTAATAATAACACTGCGGAATACAAAACATGACTCAAAGTAATACGTCAGCAGTAGACTACAACTTCAATGTTGTACGTCAATTTACTGTAATGACCGTAATCTGGGGGATCGTTGGTACACTCGTAGGTGTACTCATCGCGGCACAATTAATTTGGCCTGCGTTAAACTTCGATACACCTTGGTTAACCTACTCTCGTCTTCGCCCACTTCATACTAATGCGGTAATTTTTGCCTTTGGTACAAGTGCCTTATTTGCAACTTCCTATTATGTGGTACAACGAACCTCTCAAGTACGATTGTTTGGTGGTAAGTTAGCTGCTTTCACTTTTTGGGGTTGGCAAGCGGTTATTCTATCCGCGATTATATCCTTACCTTTAGGTTATACTTCAACGAAAGAATACGCAGAGTTAGAATGGCCAATCGACATTCTTATTACTATCGTTTGGGTTTCATACGCTATCGTATTTTTCGGTACGTTAATTAAGCGTAAAGTTTCACATATTTATGTTGCTAACTGGTTCTTCGGCGCTTTCATTATCACTGTAGCTGTTTTACATATTGGTAATTCAATGGTTATTCCTATTGCAGGTATGAAATCATACTCCATCTATCCTGGAGCAATTGATGCCATGATGCAGTGGTGGTATGGACATAATGCCGTAGGCTTCTTATTAACCGCAGGTTTCTTGGGCATAATGTATTACTTTGTTCCAAAACAAGCGGAACGTCCTGTATATTCTTACCGTTTATCTATTGTTCACTTTTGGGCATTAGTTTCACTATACATTTGGGCTGGTCCACATCATTTGCATTACACTGCTTTACCTGATTGGGCTCAATCTGTTGGTATGGTTATGTCTATTGTATTATTCCTTCCATCTTGGGGTGGTATGATTAACGGTATAATGACACTATCTGGTGCTTGGCATAAACTTCGTCATGATCCTATTTTACGCTTCTTAATCGTTTCTCTTTCTTTCTACGGTATGTCTACCTTCGAAGGACCAATGATGGCAATTAAGTCAGTAAACGCGTTATCTCACTACACAGATTGGACTGTTGGTCACGTACATTCAGGTGCTTTAGGTTGGGTTGCAATGGTTTCAATTGGTGCAATGTATCACTTAATTCCGTTACTATTTAATCAAGGTCGCATGTACAGCATACGCTTAATCAACGTTCATTTTTGGATGCATACAGCAGGTATAGTACTTTATATTGTGGCTATGTGGATTTCAGGTGTTATGCAAGGATTAATGTGGCGTGCAGTAAATACTGACGGTACCTTAACTTACAGCTTTGTTGAGAGCTTAACAGCTTCATACCCATTCTACTTTATTCGTTTCTTAGGTGGTGTTCTCGTTGTAGCAGGTTTCATCTTAATGGCTTACAACATGTTTAAAACTATTGGTGCTAAAGACGGAAGTCTTAAAGCCATTGAAACAGCTTAAGGAGAATAAACATGAAAAATAACCATGAAAAAGTTGAAAAAAATGTTGGTTTGTTCTTTCTTTTCACTGTGTTGGCTATCAGCATTGGTGGATTAGTAGAAATAACACCTTTGTTTTTTCAAAAAGAAACAACAACACCTGTTGATAATTTAAAGCCATATACAGCATTACAAATGGAAGGCCGTGATATTTACATACGCGAAGGTTGTAGTAACTGTCATAGTCAAATGATCCGTCCATTCAGAGCTGAAACTGAGCGTTATGGTCACTATAGCGTTGCCGGTGAATCAGTTTGGGAACATCCTTTCTTATGGGGTTCTAAACGTACTGGTCCTGATTTAGCTCGTGTTGGCGGTCGTTACAGTGATGATTGGCATATTGCTCATCTAACTGATCCTCGTTCAGTTGTACCTGAGTCAAATATGCCTGCTTATAGCTGGTTAAACGTTAATACACTTGATGGTGAGTTAACAGGTAAAAAGCTTGAAACATTTAATTGGTTAACACGTAATCGTAGCCATAAAGATGAGAATGGGAACCCTATTCCTCTTTATACTCAGGAAGAGATTGATGGCGCTAAAGATGCGGTTAAAGGTAAAACTGAAATGAGTGCCTTGATTGCCTACTTGCAATCACTTGGCCACGCATTGAAGTAAACTGATTATGATGGAATATGGAACACTTAGAGGGTTAATTGCCCTCCTTATATTGGCATTATTTATTATAATTGTAGTTTGGTCATATTCAAAAAAACGTAAGTCTTCATTTGATAAAGTTGCTAACTCTATTTTTGAAGAAGACGACGTTTTAAAAGAACAAACTATGAAAAACGATAAAACACGCCATTTTGATACAGATAGCAAACAGGAGACTAATAATAATGTCTAGCTTCTGGAGTATTTGGGTTTGGGTTCTTACCTTGGGATCACTAGTAGCTTATGTTTTTCTACTACGTTGGTGTTTAAAGAACTTTACAGGTGTTAAAGAAGGTGAGTCAATGGGACACAGCTTCGATGGCATTGAAGAATTAAACAATCCGCTACCTAAGTGGTGGAGTACGTTTTTCTTATTAACAATTATTTGGGCATTTGGTTATATTGCTCTTTACGGGTTAGGAGGCTGGTCTGGTCTTTTAGGTTGGAAGAGTTCAAACCAAGGTATTCTAAATATTGCTGAATCAAAGGCAAAAACAATAGAAAATTTAGCTAAAGATTCAGGTGTTTTAGTTCAATATGACCGTGAAGTTGCGCAAGCAAACGAAAAATATGGTCCAATTTTTGAAGCTTATGCTGCACGTACAATTGAAGACTTGTCGACAGATAGCGAAGCATTAAAAGTAGGTCAACGTTTATTTATTCAGAACTGTGCTCAATGTCATGGCTCTGATGCTCACGGTACAACAGGCTTCCCTAACTTAGCTGATAAAGATTGGTTATATGGTGGTACACCAGAGAAAATCAAAGAAACTATCATGCATGGTCGAAAAGCATCAGGAATGGCGGCATGGTCTAACGTTCTTGGTGGTGAATCAGGTGTTAAAGAAGTAGCAGCTTATGTTATTAGCTTAAGCGGCCGTTCAGTTAACCCTGATCTTGCAAAAGCAGGTAAAGAGAAGTTTGCTCTTTGTGCAAGTTGTCATGGTCCTGATGGACAAGGTAGTTTAGCACTTGGTTTACCTATGGGTGCTCCAAACTTATCTGATAATATTTGGTTATATGGTGGCTCTCAACGCGCAATTGAAGAATCAATTCGCAATGGTCGTGCTGGCGTTATGCCTCCTTGGAAAGATATTTTAGGTGAACAGAAAGTACATGTAATAAGTGCTTATGTTTACTCACTTTCTCAAGATTAAAATTTAAGAAATAATCAAAACATTACATAGTTTGTAACAACCTATGTAAGTTACAAAAACCCTAGGTAACACATTGTTAACTAGGGTTTTTTATTATTAAATCTTACTAAAGAAAAGTAGCTCAAAAGGTAGATAAGCGCTATAATATGCGTCAAATTTAACCTATTGAATATTGTTATATATTATGAAAACATCTTGGTATCGTGAGCCTTGGGCTTGGTTAGTTTTTTTTCTTCCATTTTCTGCTGTTGTTGCAGGAACTATCACTTATGTAATTGCCAATACTGATCCGGATACGCTTGTTGTTGGTGACTATTACAAAACAGGTAAAGCCATTAATTTACAAGTTGCAAAGGTTAAACGAGCACAAAAGCTAGGAATACGCTTTACATTACAGCTTACTAATAATGAACTTATAATAGAGCCAACGGGTATTGAAAAAACATTTTCATTGCTCAATGTTAGTTTTTTTCACCCAACGCAAGAAAGCAAAGACTTTTCTTTAGCTTTAACACCTGATGGTAATGGTTATTTTAGACATAGTTTTGATCATGATATTTCGGGGAAATGGAAAATAACTATGTCTCCATTTGATAATGACTGGAAAATCCAAGAAACCATTGTATTACCTCAAAGTACTGTTATTGACATCATTCCCGATCCAACTAAAGCACAATAAACTATGTCCACTTCTTGTTTTCATTGTAATGAAGTTATTCCATCCGGTATAAACCTTTACGTTACCATTAATCAAAAAGAACAACCTATGTGTTGCATAGGTTGTCAAGCTGTTGCGCAAACTATTGTTGATAATAACTTGACCCAGTATTATCAATTTAGAACTGAGCCAGCCCAAAAAGGCGCCGAGCTAATACCTGAAGAATTAAAAAGCTTACAATCGAAAAAAAATAAATTACTTAATGAAGAAATGCTGCAAAGTGAATTTATTTATCAAGATCAAGGTGCAAAAGAAGCTATTTTAACGATTGAAGGGATTAATTGTGCTGCTTGTGCTTGGTTAATTGAAATGCAACTTACCAAGCTTAAGGGGATTAACGAAATAAGTGTCAATGCAACGACACAACGTGCAACCTTAAAGTGGCAAGATAAGGTTTTACAATTAAGTGAAATACTTGATGCCATAGAAGACATTGGTTATCAAGCCCTTCCCTTTAAAGCAAATGAAATAGAACAACGTAATAAGAAAACCAGCAAAGTATTTATCAAGCGTTTAGGCATCAGTGGCATTTTAATGATGCAAGTTATGATGATTGCTGTCGGGTTATATTTTGGCGCTTTTTCTGATATGGATGAAGATCATAAAATATACCTGCGTTGGGTTAGTTTTATTCTAGCCATCCCTATTGTTTCATACGGAGCTTTCCCTTTTTATATTGGCGCAATAAATGCTTTAAAGATTAAAAGATTGTCGATGGACGTTCCGGTATCAATTGCTATTATTTTAGCCTTTACTGCCAGTGCTTGGGCAACAATAACTGAGCAAGGAGAAGTCTATTTTGAGTCCGTATCTATGTTTACTTTCTTATTGCTTATCGGTAAGTTTTTAGAATTTAGAGCACGCTCATATGCTGCTCAAGTTTCAGCAAATTTGTTAAAGTTGATGCCAATGACGGCGACTAGATTAAAAAAAATAGGAAGTAACTCTCCTGCAATTAATGAAACAGTTCACACAAAGAATAGTGAATTACAAAAGTCAGCGAATGATGTTGAAAATATAAGTAATGAAGAGCTTATTGCTGCCAAACAATTAATTAAAGATGATCTAGTGTTAATTAAACCAGGTGAAGCTATTCCAGCAGACGGTATTATTATTAGTGGCGCCAGCCAAATTAATGAAGCAATGTTATCTGGCGAGCAAACGCCAGTATCAAAAACAATTGATGATGTGGTTTTTGCAGGAACCATTAATGGTGATGGAAACCTTACCGTCAAAGTACAACAACCAAGTAATCAATCATTTTTAAGTCAATTAATTCGTTTAAGTGAGAAATCTCAAGCATATAAGCCTAAATTGGCACGTTTTTCTGATAAGGTAGCACAATATTTTGTCGCTATTATTTTACTTACAGCCATTGGTACCGCACTTTATTGGCATCACCATTTACCCGAAGAAGCTTTTTGGATTACCTTATCCGTATTAGTTGCGACCTGCCCCTGTGCATTATCTTTGGCAACACCAACTGCCTTAACTTGTGCCACAACTCGATTAAATCGTGATGGTATAATGATAAAGTCAGCTCATGTCATGGAAACCATGCCTAAAATAGATTGCTTCGCTTTTGATAAAACAGGCACGTTAACAACAGGTGAGTTTGCGATAGATAGAGTTGAAATCTATGATAATCAATACACTAAAGCCGAAGCATTAGTGATAGCGGCAGCTTTAGAATCTCATTCTGAACATCCTTTAGCTAAGCCTTTCAAACAACATAGAGACTTTAATCTTCCGACAAAAGAAATCCAAGTTCAGTCTGGATTAGGTGTAACTGGTATTGTTAATGAGCACCCTTATCGTATTGGCAAAGCTAGCTGGCTGTTAACAGCTACAGAGCATAAAAATGATCAATCGTTAATGAGCGCTTCTTGTGTACTCGTTTTTGAAAATAAACTTATTGCAGCATTTTATCTGGTCGATAAGATCAGAGAAGACGCCTATATTTTATTAAACACGCTTAATGCCAGCCATCAAACAATGATGCTGTCTGGTGACAATCAAAGCGCCTGTGACAAAGTAGGTAAAACCTTATCTGTAACTCAATGTCATGGTAACTTAAGCGCCACAGATAAAATGTCAATAATCAAAGAACAACAAAAGAACAATATTAACATTGCTATGGTAGGCGATGGTGTTAATGATTCTCCAGTATTTGGTGCTGCACATGTATCTATGGCAATGGGCTGCGGAACTGATATAGCCAAAAGCGGTGCTGATGTTATTTTACTTAATAGTAAACTAACAAGTATTAATACCTTAAATGATGTATCAATAAAGACTAAACGCATTATTTTTCAGAATTATTTATGGGCTTTTGGCTACAATGCTATTGTATTACCATTAGCTGTAGCCGGTTACATTACACCTTACATGGCTGTTATTGGTATGTCTGTTAGCTCAATTTTAGTGATCAGTAATTCACTACGCTTACTCAGATAATAGCCCTTAAGATCAAGAGAAACAAAAATGAGCATTATTTATTTTTTAATTCCAATCGCAGTATTACTAACAGCACTGGGTATTTATATGTTCTTTTGGGCAGTAAAAACTGAACAGTTTGATGACCTTGAAAAAGAAGGTATGAGTATTCTTTTTGATAATAAAGAGGATGATAAAACAACCAAACAAAGTAGTGATAAACCTGACAGTAAAAATCATGGCTAACAAAGTCAGCAGTTCTCATAACGGTAACTAACTCAATGAACCTAGACTTATTCTCCGCATTTGTAATAGGATTACTTGGCTCAGGGCATTGTATTGTGATGTGTGGTGGGATTACCACCATGCTCACTTCAGCCCTTCCTGAGTCAAATAAATATAATAATCAAATACCTGTTAATAATCAGAGACCGATTAAGCACTCAACAACATCCTCAATTACTCGTAGTAAAACCGCCTTAGTAATTTTATACAATATTGGTCGTATTTCTTCCTATGCTTTTATCGGTGCAATTGTTGGATTTACCGGCTCTATCGCGGCAAAAAATATTGGAATGCCACTTGCTGGCCTACGGTTAATTTCGGCAACCTTTATGATCTTACTTGGTTTATATTTAGGTCAGTGGTTGATGTGGTTAAATCGAATAGAAGCCCTAGGTAAGTATTTATGGCGTTACATATCACCTTTAGCCAGTAAAGCCATCCCTGTAAATTCACCAATAAAAGCACTTACTCTTGGCGCCATTTGGGGCTGGTTACCTTGCGGATTAGTCTACTCAACCTTAACTTGGGCACTAGCAAGCGGTAGCATATATACTGGGGCGAGTATTATGTTCTTTTTTGGCTTAGGTACTCTTCCCGCACTGTTAACTCTTTCTATTGGGTTTAGTAGCATTAAAAATACTTTAACTAAACCATCGTTCAAAAAGGTAATGGCGTTAGTACTAATAACCTTTGGTATTTATAGTTTTATTGTTGCATACCACCAGATGTTCTAATACCATAGCATTATCCTAGAAATTAGAGTAAATACATAAATGAAAATTTACCCTATTCCTATAAAATAAATGAGTAGCCTATGTTAAATAATAGTTCCCCTGGTGCACAGCATATTAACTGTCAAAACTGTAGTATTAGTGAACTTTGTCTACCTTTTACCTTAAATGATCAAGAACTTAATACGCTTGATCAAATTATTGATCGTAAACGTCCTTTCCACAAAGGTGATAAAATATTCACTGATGGTCAAGAAATGCAGGCGCTTTATGCTATTCGTTCTGGTACATTTAAAACTTTTACCGTTAATGAACAAGGTGAAGAACAAATCACTGGCTTTCACTTAGCTGGAGATTTACTAGGATTTGACGCTATTGCCGAATCAGAACATAAAAGTTTTGCTCAAGCTTTAGAAACATCGATGATATGTGAAATTCCTTACGATAATTTAGATACTTTATCTAATACTATGCCAAAACTTAAGAAACAAGTTTTACGCTTAATGAGTAACGAAATTAGAACCGATCAAGAAATGCTTACGTTGTTGAACAGAAAGAATGCCGAACAGCGTGTTGCTACTTTTTTAGTCAGCTTAAGCAAACGCTATCGTGCCAGAGGTTTATCAGCCAATGAATTTCGCCTTACAATGACACGAAGCGATATTGGTAATTACATTGGACTTACCGTTGAAACAATCAGCCGTTTATTAAATCGTTTTCATAAAACAGGCTTAATTAAGGTTGATGGTAAACTTATTACTATCATAAACCTCAATGAACTTGTTAATTGTGCCGAACTTTAGCTCCTCAAAGGCTTTCTAGCGTTATAATTTATAATGCTTGTTTTAAATCCCTTATACTTTGATTTAAAACAAGCATTAATCTCACACTTTTGATATAAATTACTTAAGCTTTAATAAAGTTTAACCAATGTATAACAACAGGGAGAATTATCATGAAAACCTATCAAAAAATTCTAGTCGTTATCGACCCATCAACTGATGAACAAAAAGCATTACAAAGAGCAATAGACTTAGCTGCCAATATTAAAGCAAGTGGCGGTCAGGTGGAAATAACTGCTTTTCTAAGTATCTTTGACTTCTCTTATGAGATGACTACTATCCTTTCCAACGATGATCGTGGCGCTATGCGACAATCTGTTATTAAAGATAAAGAGCTTTGGCTAGAAGGTATTATAAGTGATTTAAAGCCTGATATTGATATTAGTAACTTAGTTGTTTGGCATAATCGCCCTTTTGAATCTATTATTGAACAAGTAATCCAAAATAATTACGATCTAGTCATTAAAGGGACTCATCAACATGACAGATTCAAATCGGTAATTTTTACTCCTACCGATTGGCATATATTGCGTAAATGTCCATGTCCAGTATTATTAGTAAAAGAACATGAATGGCCAAGCAATGGGAACATACTTGCGGCAATTAATGTCGGAAGTGATGAAACAGAGCACAATTCACTTAATAATAAAATTACTAAAGAAGCAAAAAATTTAGCACAGCTGATTCAAGGAAACGTTCATTTAGTAAATTCATTTCCTGGCACACCTGTTAACATTGCAATTGAAATACCAGAGTTTAACTCTAGTGAATACAATAATACTATGCTGCAACATCATAAAAAGTCGATGGCAGCACATGCGACTGAATTTGAAATTGATATCACTAACACTCACGTTGAAGAAGGCTTACCTGAAAGAGTCATTGAAGAAGTCGCAGATAAAATTGATGCTGAGCTAGTTGTGCTAGGCACAATAGGCCGAACGGGTATTTCTGCAGCATTAATTGGTAATACCGCAGAGCATGTCATTGACCAACTTAACTGTGATGTACTTGCGCTAAAACCTGAAGGTTATGTGTCGCCACTACAGTAAAAGTATTCTCTCATACTGAAATCAAAGACTGAAAGAGGTATGTAACCTTTTTCAGTCTTTATTAAGCTAATATAACGTCGAAATAATCCCCTTTCAAACAACTTTAATAGCACTTTAAACTTTTAACCTATGATAGAATTTACCATCGAAAATAAAATATCTAATGTGATTAAGTGGTAAGTAGTTTTTAATGAATACTCAACAAGCTATTAGCAATAAGCTAGAAAAAAAAATCAGACACCTAACAGGCAAAGCCGTTTCTGATTACAACATGATTGAAGAAGGCGATAAAATTCTTTGTGCCATAAGTGGAGGTAAAGATTCTTTTGTCATGCTTGATACCCTTTTACACTTAAAACGTGTAGCGCCCATTAAATTTGACGTTATAGCTGTCAATCTCGATCAAAAACAGCCTGGCTTTCCTGAACATATACTACCTAATTACCTCGAAGAAAAAGGCATTGACTACTACATTATTGATAAAGACACCTACTCAGTAGTAAAACAAAAAGTACCTGAAGGAAAAACAACGTGCGCTTTATGTTCAAGACTCAGAAGAGGATCATTATATGGTTTTGCTGAAAAGATTGGTGCAACAAAAATAGCATTAGGTCATCATATGGATGACATCGTTGAAACCTTAATGATGAACATGTTTAATAATGCAAAATTAAAGGCTATGCCACCTAAACTACTAAGTGACGATAAACGAAATGTAGTCATAAGACCGCTATCATATTGCAGAGAGAAGGATATTGAGCAACTATCCGAGGTAAAGAGCTACCCTATTATTCCTTGTAATCTCTGTGGCTCACAAGAAAACTTACAAAGAAAACAAATAAAAAAAATGCTCAATACTTGGGACCAAGAGTCTCCAGGGCGCGTAGAAAGTGTTTTTAAAAGTACGCAAAGTGTTAGTCTTTCTCAATTATCTGACCATAATTTATACGACTTTTCAGCGCTTACCATCGATAGAACCGCCGAGCCAAAAGAACAAGAGTTTGGAGGCGCTGACATCTCGTCGTCAAATTTAATTGACGTTAAAAACATAGAAATAATCGACGCTTCTTGATCGAATATAGGGAACACACAAACGTGTGTTCCCCTATTGAATGCATCTGGTGTAACTTATAAACCGTCTGAACCATCAAAACCTTACTATATTGAGATAACCTTTATATAAAGCTAAGTGTTTGGTTGGGTTTATTCGTTTTTATTACCTGTATTTATTCAAGAGTGATATTTATAGTGCTACTTTCTCCAGCATAAGTCACCGTAACAATCACTTCATCGGTACTTTTTGAAATATTCGTTAACTGATAACTCGCTGTGTTTGTACCTAAATCAATCAATTCCACCGTGACTAAACTAGTATCGCTAACTGACCAATGTGCAAACTCAGAAACATTCAAGCTTGTTGGGGTGTCGGTATAATAAGCCGTTAAGGTTAAGTCTACCGACTCTGATGATGCCAAGGTAATATCACTACCTTTATTAATTTTTATAGAGTCAAGTTCAGCTGTTCCTGTTACTGATACGGTTGCCGTAGTTTGATTGCCTCCACAAGAGCCAACAAGTTGCGTTGTACCCGCAATAAGGCCAACTAGGGTGCCTTTGTTATCACCTGTTGTCGTAATGCCGAGATAGTCACCACTTTCTTGTGACCAAACAATAGTATTATCAATAGAAGATGGCAAAGTAGTATTGGTTAACGTGGCCTGACCGTTAACTAAAATACGTTCTCCTATTGCGAGCGTAATATCATCGGTAACTATATCATCAAGTAAAATATCAAGATGGCCTACATTGAGTGGGTCGGCAACAACGGTTAATGAGTCGGTAATATCGTCTAAAGTCCCCGTTATTATGGTGGTTTCAATGTCAGGTGATGAGGTATACAAGGTACCGTTTTTATCAATAGTCGCACTAGTATTGCTATCAAGACTAAAGCTGATATCTTTGATCGTATTCATTGAAATATAACCATCTTCATAATTTACATTTGCAGTAATGTTGGTCGCCACACAGGTACCAATAGTACCCTCTTCCGGCTGAGGATGAATTAAGTTAATAGCGCTTACCGCAACGTCACTAACTGAAATTTCTCCTTCATCCACAATCCCATTAATGCTTGTTCCCATAATAATAACAATACCTTGATTATTCGAGGAATTGGCAACAGCGGTAACTAAACCTTGCTCATTAACAGTAGCGATGCTGTTATCACTTGAACTCCAATCAATACTTTCCGTTACGTCGATAACATCACCACTATTAGTTAAAGCCATTGCGCTAAGTTGATGAGTTTCACCTTTCGTTAATCGAATATGATCATCGTTGATCGTAAGTGACTCAATAAATAGCCCTTGCTCACGCAATTTTTCAAACGTAACTGCTTGACCGAGTTCGCTAGCGTTATTATCCGTATCGCAACCAAATAACATGATGTTCGTTAGGCATATAGCAATAAAAAAAGCTATAGCGTTGCTTTTGATTTTGTTACTTTTCATTGTATTAGCTTTCATTGTTTAATTTTCACCGCAAATGCTTTTTATGAACTTTTATACATTCAAATAGCATGATTAATAACTAGAATTGGTAGATTACACCAAGAGAAATACCAGATATGGATATATCATCATCTTTATAGAGTGATTGATAACCAAACCTAAGTTGGGTATTTTCGATATAAGATATTTTTTGATGAAAAGTGATGCCCCAAGAAAAACCAGAATAGGTATCTTCGCCGTTATACGTTTCTGCAGGCCCCTGCACCGTCATATCGGTTACAGCATAGCCTAGTGATACATCTAAACCAAAACCACTGATAGTCTTTGATTGCAGTACAAGGTAAAGAGCAATACTTTGTTCTAAATCGAATTCCATACGATAAATATTATCGGTATTGTTACCTCTTAGATACTGAGCTTCCAAGCCAATACGTTCTTTATTTGCTCCTATGCGAAAGGCAGTTGTACTAGGTTTCGCACGTTCATCACGAAGTTCAATAGAAGATAATATATAATCAACACCAACATAAGTTGAGTCGACAAGGGGTGATTTGGCAGTACTGGGGAATGAAAAGCTAATTAATAATAGCCAAGAAATAATTTTTATCATGAAGATCCATCTACATTTTATATCCTATTTAGAAGTAGATAGTATAGAACTTAGCGAATCTAATCAATACCTTTACTATAACGGCCGATGATTAAAGAAACATATAGTAACCGTAGGTTAAAGAAAAAACCACAATCAATGATTATAACTATTGATTGTGGTTAATATCTATTTAAGCGAATAAAGGTTGTTTAATTACCGGAGTATCCCCCTACAAAAACGATAACAACTCTTGGTCAAGCTGCATCAAGGTTTTAGGGTCTGCCATCATAGTTTTCGCTAACGACTTAGTTCTTGGTAACATGCGTTCAAAATAAAACTCTGCTGTTTTAATTTTTGCACGGTAAAAATCACGATTTTCAACATCTGTTGCTAACTTCTCGTAAGCAGCTTGTGCCATTTGAGCCCAAAAATAAGCCATCACGATATAACCAGAAAACATTAAATAATCAACTGACGCTGAACCAATGATATCTCTATCTTTCTTTGCTTTAAGTGCTAACCTAAGAGAATACTGCTGCCAATTAGCTGTTGCTTTACTTAATGGCCAAATAAACTTATTCATTTGACGCTTATGCGGGCTATTTGAAATCATACTTTTATCTTTACAAAACGTTAGTATTTCTTTAGTAAAGGCTTTTAATGATTTTCCACGCGTTAGTAAGATCTTACGACCCAGCAAATCTAACGCCTGTATACCTGTTGTACCTTCATACAGTGTTGCAATACGTGCATCACGAACAATTTGCTCCATTCCCCACTCTTTTATAAAGCCGTGACCGCCGAATATCTGTAAACCATGGTTCGCACTTTCTGAGCCAAGTTCAGTTAAGAAAGCTTTAAGGATAGGTGTAATAAAACCTAAACGTTCATCTGCTGCTTCTTTTTCAGCATCAGTTTTTGCCATTTCAATTTCATCAACAATTTTAGCCGTATAATAGATCATGGCACGACCACCTTCAGAAATAGCCTTCTGCGTCATTAACATTTTACGAACATCAGGATGAACAATAATAGGATCTGCTACTTGCTCAGGAAATTTCTTACCTGTAAGCGAGCGCATTGATAGACGCTCTTTTGCGTAAATTAATGAATTTTGATATGCCAATTCTGCAGTACATACACCTTGTAATGCAGTACCTACACGGGCGGTATTCATAAAAGTAAACATACATTCTAGACCTTTATGTTCCGGTCCAATGAGCTCACCAACAGCATTATCAAAATTTAGCACCGCAGTTGCAGAAGCTTTAATACCCATTTTATCTTCAATAGAGCCGCAAGTAACATGATTGCTTTCGCCTAAATTACCTTGCGCATCCGTTTTAACTTTAGGAACAATAAATAAAGAGATCCCCCGTGTACCTGCTGGCGCATTTGGAAGCCTAGCTAACACAATATGGATAATATTCTCTGTTAGGTCATGCTCACCCGCTGAAATAAAAATTTTAGTACCGGTAATATTATATGTGCCATCTTCATTTGGCTCAGCTTTCGTTTTAACTTGCCCTAAATCAGTACCACATTGTGGCTCAGTTAAGCACATAGTACCTGTCCAGCTACCTTCAGTTAAACGCGTTAAATAAAGCTCTTTTTGTGCTTCGCTGCCATGCGATTGTACTGTATTCATGGCACCATGGCTTAATCCTGGATACATAGCCCAAGACCAGTTAGCGGTACCCATCATTTCTGATTTAGCCATACCTAATGACGGTGGTAAGCCCTGACCGCCATGTTCAATAGGATGAGATAAGCTTTGCCAACCACCTTCAACATATTTGTTATAAGCTTCTTTAAAGCCCTTAGGTGTCGTTACAGCCCCATTGTTAAAGGTACAACCTTCCTTGTCACCACTTTGATATAAAGGTAATAGTTCATTTTCACAAAACTTTGCACATTCTTGTAAAATTGCATCATTTAAATCAGGGGTTGCTTCGACAAATTCAGGGTATTTTTGGTAATGTCCATAATAATCAAATACATCTTCTATTAAAAATTTAATGTCTGCTATCGGTGCTTTATAACTAAGCATAGTTTTCTCCTACCACTGAAGTAATTGATGATGCGGTGATCATATTAATAATTGCCGTTAACTAAACACCTTTTAGTTATGTTTACTTAACGGTGATCACTATAAATAATAACAGAGATTAGAACACTGGTCATACCACCAACACAAGTTGTTTTTTAGTATTTTTTCTTATCAACATTAATATTTATTAATAACGTACTGTTTTTTATAAAATAAAATAGTCAAACCTTAGTTTGAAAAAGTGATAAAATAAGCAGTAGAAACAACTCTTTTTAAGGGCTAAAAAGATATATGTCAGAAAGTTATTTAGAAATACAGTTAGATAAACAACCAATAGAGTTATGTAAATTACTTAAAATTGCTGATCTTGTTGCAGGGGGTGGTGAAGCGAAAGTTGTTATTAGTGAGGGATATGTTTTACTCAACGGTGAAGTCGAATATCAAAAAAGGAAAAAAGTTTACCATGATGATATTGTTGAGTTTAATGGTGAAAGAATACAAGTTGTTATAAATGAAGAGCTAAGTGAAGATGATGTTTTTGATTATGTTCCTAATGAAATAATAACAACTGCTGAAGATTTAAATGAAAATACTCAATCAGTAAGTACGAAATCATCAAAAAATGAAGTAAAAGCAGCAGTACCAACAGTTGATGGCACCGCTAGGCTCTCTAAAAGAAAACCTATTTCTTTTTAGTTTCGTACTAAAATATCAATATAAGAAATTATTTAACGAGGTTAAGTACTTCGTTAGATAGTTTCGTTATTTCAGACCAATTTTTCGTTGCTACAACTTGACTAGGAACCAACCAAGAGCCACCACAACAAGCAACATTTGATAATGCTAAATAATCACGAACATTCTTTAAATTAATTCCGCCTGTAGGGCAAAAAGTAATATTAGGGAATGGACCACCAATAGCTTTAATAGCATTAACACCACCTGAAGCTTCTGCTGGGAAAAATTTCAAGTGATCATAACCTAAATCTGCTGCGCTCATTAAATCTGAAACAGAAGAAACACCAGGAATTAAAGCAATACTACTTTCACTCCCTGCTTTTAATAAATCTGGCGTTAAACCTGGGCTTAAGGCAAACTTAGCTCCTGCATCAATTGATTGCTGTAAGTGTAGACGGTTAGTAACAGTACCTGCCCCAACAACGGCCTCAGGCAACTCTTTAGCAATAGTGCTAATTACATCTAATGCAGCAGGCGTACGTAAGGTCACTTCTAATACTTTAATACCCGCAGCCAAAAGTGCTTCCGCAATGGGTAAAGCATCTTCAACTTTATCAATCACTAGTACAGGAACGATAGGTCCCATTGCAAAAAGATCTTTTGGCATAATTTGCCAATTATTTATTGATGTCATAAATCCTCTATTCTATTTTTTATTTAATATAATTCAATTTAATGTGTAATTTTTAGTTTTTTAAATGTATTAATTTAGCTTGGTTGACCAATACTTTTCTTTAGCAGAGGCTTACTCATCAAACAGAGAACATGCACCTGTTTCTGCTGAGCTTAAGTTACGACGCATAAACCCAAACAGTTCACGCCCCATGCCTTGATGATGTCCATTTTTTTGGAATAGAGCATTATCACGAGCAGCTAATTCTTGTTCGTCAACTAATAACGTTAATTCTCCCGTCACACCATCTACATTGATCATGTCACCCGTTTTAACTTTGGCAATTAGACCTCCATCTAAACCTTCAGGACATAAATGAATGGCTGCAGGTACTTTACCTGATGCACCAGACATACGACCATCAGTCACTAAAGCAACTTTAAAGCCCTTATCTTGTAACACTCCTAATGGTGGCGTTAATTTATGTAATTCAGGCATGCCACGAGCTTTGGGTCCTTGGAAACGAACTACCGCAACAAAGTCTTTCTCTAACTCACCGTTATCAAACGCCGATTGAAGCTCATGTTGATCTTCAAAAACAATCGCAGGAGCCTTTATTACAAGATGATCATCACTTAAAGATGAAGTTTTTAATACTGACGTACCTAAATTACCTTTCAACGTTTTTAAACCGCCATCAGCTTTAAATGGTTTGGCAACGGTTGTAATTACCGCTTCGTCTAATGATTTTTCAACGCCATCAACCCACTTAAGTTGACCATTATCCAATATTGGTTTTTGGGTATAACGTGTTAAACCACGACCACAAATTGTTTCAACATCTTCGTGCAATAACCCCGAGTTAATAAGCTCTTTGAATAATAATGCCATACCACCCGCTTCTTGGAAGTGGTTAATATCAGCGTGACCATTTGGATAAATACGAGTGATTAACGGTACAGCTTGAGATAAATCATTAAAATCCTGGAAATTAATAATAATACCGGCAGCACGCGCAAATGCGATAATATGCATCGTTAAATTAGTAGAACCGCCTGTTGCTAATAACGCTACAATTGCATTAACAATAGAGCGTTCGTCAACCATTTTACCAATAGGCATATAATTGCCTGACTGTTGTGTTAGACGAGTTACTTGACGGGCTGCGGCTTTTGTTAATTCTTCACGTAATGGCGTATTAGGCGCAACAAAAGAAGCACCCGGTAAATGTAACCCCATCACCTCAACGACTAACTGATTAGAGTTAGCTGTACCGAAGAAAGTACAAGTACCTGCAGCATGATAAGACGCAGACTCAGCCTCTAACAAGGCAGCTTCGTCAACTTCACCTTGTGCATATTGTTGACGTACTCGTGCTTTTTCTTTATTAGGAATACCTGATGGCATAGGTCCAGCAGGAATAAAAGCTGTTGGCAAATGGCCAAATGTCATACTGGCAATAAGTAAACCGGGTACAATTTTATCGCAGATACCCAACATTAATGCGCCATCAAACATGTTATGAGATAAGCCAACTGCTGTGGCCATAGCAATAACATCACGGCTCATTAGGCTTAAATCCATGCCAGGCTGACCTTGTGTAACACCGTCACACATTGCAGGAACACCACCTGCAAATTGAGCTACACCACCTGTCGCTTTAATTGCATCTTTGATAATTTGAGGGTATGTCTCATAAGGCTGATGTGCACTCAACATATCATTGTATGCGGAAACAATGGCAACATCTGAATGGTTTAAGCCTTTAATCGCTTGTTTATCTTCTTTATTACAAGCCGCAAAACCATGCGCTAAATTACCACAAGATAAACTTGCACGATGAACAGTATTTGATTTTGCTGCCGCTATTTTAGCTAAGTACTCTTTTCGAGTTGTCGCACTTCGAGTGATAATACGTTCTGTAATATCTACTATTTCTTGCTTCATTGCTATTTTCATAGGCCTACTTCTTGATTTTTAACGGTAAATTATTAAATTAACATTTTTAATGAATATTAATTTGCAGATAATATTCCTTATTTAGCCCAATATATTTGGGTATCTATCACATCATTGTGTAAAAAAGCTCTAATTGGCATTTCAAAAATATCGTGAGTGCTCAGAGCTTTATCTAATACTTGTTTTTTATTATCACCACACACATGCAAAAACACATTTTTACTGGCTTTTAATGCCGAAAAACTAAACGTTATACGTTGATGAGGCGCTGTTTTTGGTTGAACTTTCATTAATGAATTAACATTATTAACATCTAGGCCTTGTTCAATTTCATCACTACAAGGAAAAAGCGATGCAGTGTGACCATCTTCTCCCATACCTAAAATAACAACATCTAATGGTAATAATGCATGATTAGCAGCCAAATTAAGATCTGCTAAAGTCTCGTCACATAATTCATCACCCTGCTTAAGGTGAAAAAACTTTGCCGAAGCAGCTTTATTAATGAGTAGATTTTCGTGAACTAATTTAGTATTACTATCATCTGAATTTATATCAACCCAACGTTCATCAGCCAGCGTAATCGTTACTTTCTTCCACTCAATTGACTTATTAGAAAGCGCCTTAAAAAAACCTTTAGGGGTTGAACCACCTGAAACAGCAAGACTTGCCTTGCCTGTTAAGCTAATAGCCGACTGCAGTATTTTACTAATCTTATCTGCTAATGACTCGTCTAATTGTTCTCTGCTATCAAAGTTATTTAATTGATACATGATTATTCAACCCACTGGCGATCATCTCGCGCAATTAAAGAAATAGAAGAAACCGGTCCCCATGATCCCGCAGCATATGGCTTAGGTGCTTCATTCGTTGATTTCCATGCATCAATAATACTATCAGCCCATGTCCAAGCAGCTTCAACTTCATCGCGACTAACAAATAACGACTGGTTACCATTTAAAACTTCAAGCATTAAGCGCTCATAAGCATCAATAACACGTTGATCTTTATATGTATCATTAAAGCTTAAATCTAATTTGTTTTCCTGAATGTTCATTTGTGAAGCAATACCAGGAATCTTATTCATCATTTGCAATTCAACCCCTTCATCAGGTTGCAGACGAATAGTTAATTTATTTGCAGGTAAATCACTGTAGCTATCTTTGAAGATATTATGTGGTTGCTCTTTAAAATGAACAACTATCTCACTATGTTTAGCTGGCATACGCTTACCAGTTCTTAAATAGAAAGGTACACCTGACCAACGCCAATTATTAATTTCAGCTTTAATAGCAACAAAGGTTTCTGTTTTACTATTAGTATTCGCACCTTCTTCATTCAAATAACCAGGTACGCCAACACCATTTAAATAACCATCAGCATATTGGCCACGTACTGTTTTTTCTTTTACATTAGTACGATCAATAGGGGAAAGTGCTTTAACCGCTTTTAATTTTTCAGCACGAATACTTTCTGCACTTAAATCAGCAGGCGGTTCCATAGCTAACAGAGATAATACTTGTAATAAATGGTTTTGAATCATGTCGCGCATTTGTCCAGCTTCGTCGTAAAAGCCCCAACGCCCTTCTATACCAACACTTTCAGCAACAGTAATTTGAACATGGTCAATGCTATTTCGATCCCAATTGGTCGTAAATAGTGAATTAGCAAAACGCAGAACCAACAAATTTAAAACTGTTTCTTTACCTAAATAATGATCAATACGGTAAATTTGATTTTCTTTAAAGAAACGGGCTACTTGATTATTAATGACTCTAGAAGATTCTAAGCAATGACCAATTGGCTTTTCCATCACCACACGATCTTTATCAGTAACAAGATCTGCATGATTCAAACCGTCACAAATATTGCCGTAAATGGCAGGTGATGTAGAGAAATAATAAACACGGGTATCATTCCCAGTTGATAATGTTTTTGCTAAATCTTTGTAGGCATCAACTTTTACTAAATCAAGTTGTTGATAAACTAAACGCGCCATAAAGCGGGCCAACACAGACTCATCTAATGATTCTTTAACAAAAGTATTGATATTTTCTAGCACAAAAGCTTTAAATTCATCTAAATCGTGCGTTGGGCGAGCAACTCCAACAATACGGCTATTCTCATTAATTAACCCACACGCTTCTAATTGATATAGTGCCGGCAATAATTTACGGCGAGATAAATCACCTAAAGCACCAAAAATAACGATTTCACTGGCAGATTGACTATCTAATTTATTCATAAAAACTCTCTGACCTCTTAATACCTCAGTACAATTATACTGATGATAACTATCATTTTACTTCATGGGAATGATGAACAGTAAAATTCTCACCCATATACAACGACTCTCTCATAATTTAAATAAAACAGTAGAATTGTAACTTAGCTACATATGCATCTAATTTAGCGTTTGAGTGTTAATCAGTAAAGAACTTTCTGTAATTTTACTACATTTTATTTATAAAAAGCCTAAAAATATTAAAAAACTGACCTGAACTATAAGATTGTTCGAATTTAATGCGTTAATATTACAAACAAAACAAATCAAATCTCGCTTTATTTATTAAAAATTTGCAAAGTCACTGTGTTTTACATTATATTAACGTTAATTTATGAAATAAAATTTCATTTTTTATGTTACTAAAAAAGAAAATAAATTACAGTAAGCATATACAGTTATAATGCAGTAACTATTATTAGTTATATAATTTCAATATTATCACGCCAATAAGTGGCTAGTAATAAGTAGGGCCAAGGTCACAAAATAATGAATATATTAGAAAAGATCACTAACGAGCTGGACACCCTAAGTAAATCTGAACGAAAAGTGGCAGAAGTTATACTCTCTTCACCCAATACTGTTATTCACTCAAGTATAGCTGCGTTAGCAAAACAAGCGAATATAAGTGAGCCAACAGTCAATCGTTTCTGCCGTCGATTAGATACAAAAGGTTATCCTGATTTTAAACTACATTTAGCACAAAGCTTAGCTAACGGTACTCCTTATGTTAACCGTCATGTAGATGAAAATGATAGCGCTGAAGATTATACCGATAAAATTTTTGAATCAACTATGGCTAATCTTGAGTTAGCACGTAAAAGTTTAGATTCATCCTTGATTAACCGCTCTGTCGATGTGCTTACCCAAGCTAATAAAATATCGTTTTTCGGGTTAGGTGCTTCAGCCATTGTTGCTCATGATGCCCAAAATAAATTTTTCCGCTTTAATGTTCCTGTCGTTTATTTTGATGACATATTAATGCAACGTATGAGTGCTATAAATAGTCGTCAAGGTGATGTTGTTATTGTGATATCACATACAGGAAGAACAAAATCATTAGTTGAGGTTGCTAGTTTAGCAAAAGAAAATGATGCTACCGTCATTGGGATCACAACTAAAGACACACCACTTGCTAAAGAATGCAGTATTGTTTTATCTGTAGATGTTGCTGAAGATACTGATCTTTATATGCCAATGTCTTCAAGGATAGCGCAATTAGCACTGATAGACGTGCTTGCAACAGGTTTTACTTTAAGACGCGGTAGTAAGTTTAGAGATAACCTAAAGAAAGTAAAAGATAGCCTAAGAAGCTCACGATTCGACCGAAAAGATTAATAGTAAACTCATTGTACAAAAATTGAAAAAACCAAAATAAAATATATTTTTAGACACATTAAAAAGTTATAAGGATTAACATGCCTAGAAGAACGAAGATTGTTGCTACCCTTGGTCCAGCAACTGATGATAAAGCAAAATTAAAAGCAGTTCTTGCTGCCGGTGTAAACGTAGTAAGACTTAATTTTTCTCACGGCGTACCACAAGATCACATTGACAGAGCAAATAATGTACGTGAAGCGGCGAAAGAATTAGGTATATATGTTGGTATTTTAGGTGATTTACAAGGACCTAAAATCCGAATATCTACGTTTAAAGATGGCCCTATTAAATTAGCTATTGGTGATAAATTTGAACTTGATGCAACATTAGAGAAAGGCCAAGGCTGTCAAGAAAAAGTAGGCATTGATTATAAAAAACTTGTACAAGATGTTAACGAAAATGACATTTTATTACTTGATGATGGTCGTGTTCAACTAAGAGTATTATCAACTTCAGATACCTCAGTATTTACTGAAGTAACTGTTGGTGGACCATTATCAAACAATAAAGGCATTAATCGCCAAGGTGGCGGTTTAACGGCTCCAGCATTAACAGCAAAAGATAAAGAAGACATTAAATTAGCCGCTAAAATCAATGTTGACTTCTTAGCTGTTTCTTTCCCTCGTGATGCTGCCGATATGCGAGAAGCTCGCTCTTTAGCAGAAGCAGCTGGCTGTGATGCACGCTTAGTTTCAAAGATTGAACGTGCAGAAGCTGTAAATGACAATGACGTGCTTGATGGTATTATTTTAGCCTCTGATGTTGTTATGGTTGCTCGTGGTGATTTAGGTGTTGAAATTGGTGATGCTGAACTTGTTGGTAAACAAAAACACATTATTGCTCGCTCTCGTCGATTAAACCGTGTTGTTATTACAGCCACACAAATGATGGAAACCATGATTGAGCAACCAATGCCAACACGTGCTGAAGTTATGGATGTTGCAAACGCAGTGCTAGATGGTACTGATGCTGTAATGTTAAGTGCTGAAACAGCTGCTGGTAAATATCCAGTAGAAACAGTGACGGCCATGGCCAATGTTTGTGTCGGTGCAGAAAAACACCGTTCGGTAAATATATCAAATCACAGAATGGATCTAACCTTCGATGAAATATCTGAAACGGTTGCCCTTTCTGCTATGTATGCAGCAAACCACTTAAATGGTGTTACTGCAATTATTGCATTAACAGAATCAGGACAAACCAGTAAATTAATGTCTCGCATTACTTCTGGCTTACCTATTTATTCATTATCTCGCCATGCTAAAACATTAAATAAAACAGCTATTTACCGTGGCGTTTACCCTATTGCTTTTGATTCAACTGACAGCAGTGTTGAGGCATTAAGTGATGATCTATTAAAAGTTGTTTGTAAAAACTCAGAGTTGGCCGTTGGCGATAAAATTATATTAACCCACGGTGACTTAATGGAAACAGTTGGCGCTTCAAATACATTAAAAGTATTAACGCTTGCTGAAAAGCACTTTAGTTAATTAGTAATAGTTAAATACTAGTCTTTAGCTACTATACTAATGGTCAGTTACTAAGACTAAATAGCTAACCTAATAAAAAAAACAGCTAGATTATAGATTTACTCTATAAACTAGCTGTTTTTATTTTTCAGTACTATATTAATCACGACGCCAATTTGACGATCATAATTGCGCTATTTATCTAAACCGCCCATACACAAGTATTTTATTTCTAAATAATCATCTAAGCCATACTTAGAGCCTTCGCGACCATTACCTGATTGTTTCATACCACCAAACGGCGCGGCTGCATTAGAAATCAATCCTTCGTTAATACCAACCATACCAAAATCTAAACCTTCAGCAACACGCCAAATTCGACCAATATCACGAGAGTAAAAATAAGCAGCTAAGCCAAATTCTGTATCATTCGCGATACTAATAGCTTCACTTTCATCTTTAAAGCTAATAATTGGTGCTACTGGGCCAAAAATTTCATAATGCGCTACTGGCATATCGTTCGTAACTTTAGAAAGTACTATAGGCGCTAAAAAGTTTTCGCCGATAGATAAATCATAATCACCAAAAGACATCTCTGCTCCCTGACTAATAGACTCATCTATAAGCTTTTTAACATCTTTAACTGCCTGTGCTGTGATCATAGGGCCAACCGTAACGCCTTTATCTAAACCATTCCCAATAGATAAACCTTTGACTGCTTCAATAAATTTTTCAGTAAACTCTACTAATACATTTTCCTGCACTAGAATACGATTAGTACAAACACACGTTTGACCAGTATTTCGGTACTTTGATACTAACGCACCAGCAACAGCGGCATCAATATCAGCATCATCAAAGACAATAAACGGCGCATTACCACCTAACTCCATTGATACTTTTTTCACGGTAGAGGCACATTGACTAATAAGCGACTTACCAACCTCTGTAGAGCCGGTAAAAGTAAACTTAGCTATATCTTTATGCTCAGTTAGCACCTTTCCCATACCACGAGCATCATCACCAACAACAACATTAAAAACACCTGCTGGAATACCAGCCCTTTCAGCAAGCTCTGCCATAGCAAGTGCAGATAAAGGTGTTTGTGTTGCAGGTCTAACGACAAATGTACAACCCGCAGCAAGTGCCGCTGCTGCCTTACGAGCAATCATTGCATTAGGAAAATTCCATGGCGTAATAGCAGCAACCACACCGATTGGTTGTTTGATCACAACAATACGCTTATCACCTGATGACGCAGGAATTGTATCACCATAAATTCGCTTACCTTCTTCAGCAAACCATTCAATAAAAGCAGCACCATAAGCAATTTCACCTAAAGCTTCAGTTAAAGGTTTACCTTGCTCTAGAGTTAAAATACGACCTAAATCATCTTGATTTTCCATCATTAAGTCAAACCAATTACGTAATAACGTAGAGCGTTCATTTGCTGATTTTGCTGACCATGCTTTTAACGCTTTTTTAGCTGACTGTATCGCTAATTCAGTTTCAATTACGCCAGCATTACACACTTTAGCCACTTGCTTGCCTGTAGCAGGATTCAAAATTTCTATTTCATTTATACCTGTGTGCCAACAGCCATTGATATAAGAAGCGTATTTTACTAATTTTCGATCGTTTAAATGTTGCATACTTTTTGACCCCTTAACTAATATAACATGGCAGAAATAATGCTTTACAGCCGTTATTATAACGTACAATAAAAATTATTTAGAGAAGTCTACCAGTAGCATTTCATTAGATGCATATGTTTATTGCGTTTCTTAAGATAAATCAGGGGAAAAACTCTTAATTGGAGCACTGACAACACGGCTTATTTCAGCCATCATAAGTTAACAATAATTTAATGTTATTGAGGTAACTATAACCTTGCTTATTAAGATATTAGCGGTATTGAAACTGGCTTACTGATTCGTGAGCGAGTATTTTGATTAAGTGATTACTTGAGGGAAAAGAATAGTAAGCATGAACAACCGGTGAAGTATAGATAAAAGGCTATTACCTATACTTCTTTTGTTATATGTTCTTTGTGTTCTTTATAGGGGGCGATTAATTTAAAAACTAATTAACTTAACAAATTAATTATAAATTTATTAACTGTTATAGATCCATGCTAAAAAACATTTTGAATCGATTACATTAGTAAATTTAATTAATTTTGAACCGTTTTGATCAGTAACAACAATATTATTTTTGTTAACTGAAATAGATTGTACAGGTGATTTAATTGAATAAATCATACCTTTATATGTATAAGACATAATAAAACTCTTTTAATTTGCGTTTAAACGCATGAATAATAAAAGCTATATTATTGTGTGAAAACTTTTCGATATTTATAAATATCAACTCAATACGAGAATATATCTCGATAACTCAGACAATAATTGAAGCTTAATAATTTGAGTGATGACTAACTGTGAAAGGGAAAGACAAAACAATGATTACCGTGGAAGGTAAACTGTTAGATAAACGAGAGGAGAGTAAATAACACGGCAAGTATATAGGTTAATTATGGTGAAGTAAACAACTTATATTAAAATACCGTTATTTAACTTAATAAAAATAAAAAAGGTGCTAATGAATAGAACCTTTTTAAGTTATTGATCGAGCCATACTGTTTTTATATTTAAAATAAAAACAGTATGGCTGTTCTAGTAGTTAATCATTTATAGAGTTAAATATTTTACTAAACGATGTTGCTACATCGATAGTAATTGGCAATTTTAATTTTCTAGCAATATCACTAGATGAAATTACCCCTCGAATATGATGATGACTTTGATCGAGCACCAAACAATGGCGAACTTTATAATGTTTTAATGCTTCAATAACATCACTCACTTTAGCTTTTTCCAGCTCTTCAAAGTTAAATGCATTTAATGACGCTCTGGTAATCATAACATCAGACACTAATAACTCTTCGCGTGTAAAGCCTTGTGCTATTTTTGCCATAATATTCTGTTCGCTAACTTCATTACTGGTGATAACACCTAAAAATTCATCTTCATCTGTCACTACTATTTTCATATGAACATGTTCTTTCATCATTAACTTTATTGCATCGACAGCTAACGTACTCGCGTCAACCATAAGGGGTTTATGCTGATTAAAATCAGTGAAAATATTAATTGCAGGTGAATGCATATTTATATCTTGAAACTGTTCAGGTGTTGCAATTTGATCGATTTTGTCTAAATCAAGAAGAGAAAGTGTTTTCATAATAGCCTCTTTATCTGTTCTAATTTACTACAGATAATTCAATAAATTTTATGAACGAAGCAACCAAAATCATAACTATATTTTCACAATAATAACTACAATTTGATTAATTCGTTGTATGTTTGATAAAAAAATTTGACTACGCTAAAAAATATGAAGGTCGCTTACACAGCATTATCACTATTGATTATTGTTAAATAAAATAGTTAAAGTTATAAGGTCTATTTATATTTCAGCATAAAGAATTATGAAATAGGTGGGGCTCTAGGATGAGCTACAAAACGAGTAGCGGTAACAAACGACGTACTTTTATTTAAAGTACGTACTGGATGATATTTGTTGATTTGATAAAGACCCGATACTGTAGGTAATGCATCGGTAGGTTGGTCGTTTACTTCACTATTATCGATAGATAAGTGAACAATAGCAGAATCAGCATTTTCAATATCAAAGGCGTTTTTATTCTCTGCAATACTATATGCAGTGACTAATACCAATAAAATGGCGCAATATCGAAAAAGGTAATTTAAGTTCATAACTTCATACTAAGTTAACTTAGATTAAGAGTAAATATAAATTTTCATATAATTGCAACCACTAAATAAATGTTATTCGGTCAAACTAAATAGGAAATAAATACTTCATATTATAGCTGACCGTAAAATTTATCCTTCAAGAAGCTCAGCAGGCAAATCATCCTTTTCTTCCTCCCTTAAAAAAGGTGCATTTTGTCTAAGCATTTTGGTAATGTCGATAACATAATCAACACCACGTTCAGAGTAAGGTAATAAGCCTGTAGCTAACACTTCAGGATTTAACTCCTGCTCTTGTGATCTTAATTCAAACCGAATAGTTCGAAACACACGATATGCATTATGAGAATTAATATTATCAAAATAACGGGTAACGGCTTCATCTAAGCTTTGAAAAGCGGCAACCTCATGACTTGCACCAGTATTTCTACTATTTGGAACCATGCCACAGCCCTCTTGATAGCACCAAATTCCAAAGAAATTTAATCCAATACGAGAAAAACGTGAAGTGCCCCAAGCCGATTCATTTGCCGCTTGTACTAAAACTAAAGGCATAGGAATAATGTCTACACGCAAGAGTAAAGCGTTTAATTGTGACAAAGTCGAAGCGTTTTTATTAACCCGATATTTTTTAACTAAACGCTTTAATTCTTGATGTTCTTGCTCTGATAGAGGTAATTCTAATGAAACATGTTCAAGCCAAGTATTTAGTTTCGCTCTAGTTTCTAATAATTTTTTATTCTGCTTGATAACAGCAGGTTTTATAAAATCAAAAAACTTTTTCTTTTTAGTTTGTATATCTAAAATCGCACCAAAATCAGGTAGTTTCACCTCATGTAAAGGCTTCTCTATTACTTTTTCTATTGGCGCTTTTTTTGCTTTACTTGTTATAACTTTAGTTAATGGCTCATCAATCGTTATATCGACTACCGTTGGTTTCAAGAAGGTGAAAGGAGCGAGCAAAGCAAGCATTAAAAATAATATTAATACAACTTTAATTAATATTGTGATCTTCATAAACAATCCATAATCTATTGAATTTACTGAGCTTAGGCTGAGAATGTATCATCTGAATCAGATTTAATCGTTTTAGGCGCTACTTTTGTTACACCTTGCAGATTACCGACATACTTATCAGTTGCAATGCTAATACCAAAGATTTCACGGTATAAGATCCCTTTAATATTATAATAAAGCGGAGCAAGAAATGAGAGACCAATCAATAAAACAATAATACCTAATGGGGCGAAGCTTGATTCAATTAATAATGCTAAAGGCATAAATAACAATACTAAGGAGAGGAATAAAACCACATAAATATAGAGTAAAGAAAAAAACTTAAAACGTAGCGTTTGAATAGATAAAATAATCGCTTTCATTGGTGTCATTTTTTTCTCAATTACCAAAGGAATTGTTAACGATAATGTTATCGCTAAAAATATACCTGGTAATACAAGTAACTGAAAGCCAATGCTAATTAATACCGAAGTAAATAAAGCACATAACACAACCCAACTTGCTCGTTGTAAAAAAGAAAAAATCATTTTCGCATGAGTTTTCATCCCCACAGCGTGTGATACCCCCATCATTTCAACAGCACCAAGAAAAGGCCAGACGGCAACAGTAACAACTACATTTAATAACATGCTTGCTTGAGGATCAGCTAATACCGCTTCAATTCCACCAAGATAATTGCTTCCAATAAAAGAAACCAACATACCAAGTAACACAGAAAACAATAAACCAACATTCATTGAAATTCTAGACTGTAATGTTTGTTGCCATGCCTCGGTAAAAATACCTTTAACATCAATTTGATAGTCACCTTTAAGGGCACTTTCAATATTACCGCCGACTTGTACAATAGTTATTTTTTCTGGCAAAACAATGATCCTTTTATGCTTTTTATCGTTAGATTTTATCACTAACATACGTGTGAAGAATTAAATGGCTAGATATTATACCCGAATATAAAACAGAATGTTGACAGAGGTATGTTATCTAGCTCAAATCACTGGCTACAATTTGTATCGCTAATAGCAATAATACTAGACCCATCAACCGATCAATAAGGTAACCTTTTATTTGTAAGAAATTTCTCATTTTATGGTGGGTTAGTAAGTAAGATAAAAAAACAAACCAAATTGCAGTAGCGACAGCCATATATAAACCATAGCCAAGTTTAATTGAAAATGGTGTTTCTGGTGAAATAACAACTGAATACACACTAACAAAAAACAAAGTTGCTTTGACATTTAATCCATTAATCAAAAAACCGGTAAAAAAAGCATTTTTTGCCGAAGGTTTTTTCTCATCACTCAGCATGGAAACATTTACATCATTTACAGTGTTCAAAGGCTTTTTCGCGCGTAAACCGTGCCAAGCAATGTAACAAAAGTAACTAGCGGCAATATATTTTAGAGCCGTAAATAAGCGCTCATCACTAGCAATAATCACACCTACCCCAACAAGTGAATAAATAACATGTAATAAAATGCCGGTACCTATACCTAAACTTGTAAAAATGGCAATTCGACGATCGTATCGAATACTTTGCTTTAATATAATAGCAAAGTCAGGACCTGGACTTGCAACAGCAAGTAAATGTACTGCTGCAACAATAAAAAACTGTTCTAAATATGACATACTGGTTCTATTTACTTAAGGGTGCTTCGAATGGATACGTTGAAGTATTTCCTGAAAAAAGTTACTGCCTTTTTCATTGGCCAACGCAATATTATTTTCAGGAATTTTTTCTGGTTCATTATAAACAGATAAAACTCGAGCCATACTCGCTTCGCGAATTATATGAATAATAGGATATGGTGAACGGTTGGTAAAATTACTACTATCATCATAATCTTCCCCTTCAAAACAATATTCTGGATGCATACTTGCCAGTTGAAACAGACCTTCAAAACCAGATTCAACAAGTAGATCATTACCATAATCAACCAAATCTAAATAACGATCAAAACTACGAAAGCCATCACTATAAACAATTAGCGTGGTTTCTATTTCATCATGGGCTTGTAAATAACGACACTGCTCTATTAATTCATGTAAAGCAGCCTTTACTTGATCAGCCTTAGAATGATGATAATGAATAGTGTTATTCACAAATTCTTTTTTAGCGAACGGGCAAAAATTAAGCGCTATTATAACTTCTTCTAGCCATTGTTTAGTCGCCTGAATTTCTGAAGGTATATCTGTACTTCCAATGTCCAAACTGTTCGTTTTACCTGTAGGCATAAATGTAATTCTAATTAAACTAAATACGCGCTAGTTTATCCTGAATATCAGTAAAATCATACGGTGAATACTCAATAACAAATGAGTACTAGTTCTTTAGTTAATAGATTGCTGTAATTGCCACATTTTGCTGTATTTACCTTGCAAGGCCAACAATTGTTGATGACTTCCTTGCTCCACAACTTCTCCATCATTCATTACAATAATATTATCACTATCAATAATGGTTGATAGTCGATGGGCAATAACCAAGCTTGTACGGTTTTTGGTAACATCATTAATCGCCCTTAAAATAGCTTGTTCTGAATGGCTATCTAATGATGATGTTGCTTCATCAAACACCAAAATTTGTGGATTTTTTAAAATAGTACGTGCAATGGCAACCCGTTGTTTTTCACCACCTGAAAGCTTTAAACCTCGCTCCCCTACCATAGTTTCTATACCATCAGGTAAACTATTTACAAACTTGGTTAAGTGCGCTAATTCTATAGCGTGCATCACTTGTGCTGCACTAGCGTCTGGATTACCATAATTCACATTGGCAAATAAAGTATCATTAAATAACACAGTATCTTGCGGTACTATACCGATGTTTTGACGCAATGAATGTTGTGTCACTTTGCTAATATCTTGATTATCAATACTAATAGAGCCTGAACTCATATCATAAAAACGAAATAGTAATTTAACCAATGTTGATTTTCCTGAGCCACTTTCACCAACAACGGCAACCTTGTCTCCTCCCTTTATCTTAAAGCTGACACCCTTAATAATCGGCCGTTTGCTATTATATGCAAAATGGATATTATCAAAACAAATCTCAGCTTGATCAACAATTAACTCATTTGCATCAACGCAATCTTGTACTTTTGGTGATTTATCTAATAAGCCAAATAAATTTTCAATATTCGCTAACGAGCCTTTAATCTCACGATAAACAAAACCTAAAAAATTCAACGGCATAAATAACTGCATCATAAAAGCGTTAATCAGAACAAAGTCACCTAATGTCATTTTATCTTCACTAACATGTACCGCAGCAAGTGCCAACATTGACGTCATCGCTATAGCGATAATAAGCGCTTGTCCACCATTTAAAGCAAACAAGGATAAGCGATTTTTAATTTTGGCTTGTTCCCACGTACTTAATTGTTTGTCGTACGCCTGCGCTTCATAATCTTCATTGGTAAAATATTTAACTGTTTCATAATTAAGTAAGCTATCAATAGCACGTGTATTACTAGAAGAGTCAGCTTTATTGGCCGCTCTAACATAACGTGTTCGTAACTCTGTTGCGTATACTGAATAAGCAATATAACTAAGAATTGATCCTAAAGTAATTAATGCAAACCAGATACCGTAATTAATAAATAAAATAGTCACCACCATAACGATTTCAAGCAAGGTAGGTACAATATTAAAAATCATAAAGCGCATTAAAAAGCTAATCCCCGAAGTTCCACGATCAATATCGCGAGATAGCCCACCCGTTTGACGGTTTAAGTGAAAATCTAAATCAAGTTGATGCAAATGACGAAAGACTTTCAAACCAATGCGACGTATTGCTCGCTCGGTTACTCGCCCAAATAAAGTGTCGCGAATTTCAGCAAAGACCACAATAGATAACCGTACAAGGCCATAAGCTAGCACTAACCCTATAGGTACAACTAAAGCTTGTGCATTTTCAGGTGCTTTAGCGTCTAAGGTATCAACAATATCCTTTAAAATAAAAGGTAAATAAACACTCGCAATTTTTGTCAAAATTAAACAACAAAAAGCTATAGCAATTCGTGTTTTAAATTCAAATAAATACGGTAGGATAAGTTTAAAAGCTTTCCAATTTAGCGTGGTAACTTCGTGTTCAGGATAGCTTGAGCGACGCATAATCTATTAATATCAATGTGGTTTACAGGCATTCTATGCCAACTTGCCATGTTTATCACTCGCTAATACTTAAATAAGTTATTTATTCTTGCAATAACTTAAGCACGCCACTAAAACACCATACTTATGTGGTTCAAAGTCACCTTAGTTATTTCACTTTTTTTAGCTATATACAATGTTTTATCTGTTTGTTTATATAAAGATTCAATTGAAGGGTTACCTTTAATCAAGTCAGTATCTTTTTTTCTGACTCATTCGGTGTTAATTCTCGGTTAAAACGCTAATAAGACCTGCCTCATAGACTATAAATTCTAGATTAGAAGCTAAGCTAAACGGATTTAAACTAACTTAACAATTATTTTAAATATGGTTACCCATTCAATTATATACTAATAAGTTTATAAAGCTTTGTAGGTAGAGTAATAGTTCAAATATAAACTTATCTATATAAACCATGCTATTAGCAAGGTTAGCAACAAATGCAAGTAAAAATTTCGAATATTTTCAGTATGTTTAGCTATGCTAAGTGCTTGAGCACTAGGTTGATATTGTCTAAAATAACGTACTTTTTATTTTATTTAGGTTAATTATATGAGCGATACTAAATCATTACCCGCTTTACCAGATCGCCTTTCAGGTAATCCTCGTAGCCCACATCATGTGGAAGAAATTTTTGAACACAACATTGGCATTCGATTAAACGGTAAAGAGCGTAACGATGTTGAAGAGTATTGTATTAGTGAAGGCTGGGTTAAAATTGCTTCACCAAAAGCGTTAGATCGCCGTGGACAACCGCTTTTACTAAAATTAAAAGGCACTGTTGAAGCTTTTTATAAATAAGTTTTTATAAAAGCATATAACAAGTTGTCAGCTTATTGCCTGGCAACTTAATATGCTTTTTGTTATTTTACTTTATATACTCGGCTAGTTACCCTCTATTGTGCAACAATTAAAGGCGAGAAAAAATGACAAAAAAATACACAACTTTTAACGAATTTTATCCGTTTTATTTAAGTCAGCACACTAATGTAATGTGTCGTCGACTACATTTTTTTGGCTCTTGCTGCATTATTCTGTTGATATTATATGTTTCGATATCTAGCAAGTTACACTTATTATGGTATATCCCACTCATTGGCTATGGCTTCGCTTGGGTAGGACACTTCAGCTTTGAGAAAAACAAACCCGCTACATTTACTTATCCTATATATAGCTTAATAGGCGACTGGGTTATGTTTAAAGATATACTAACGGGTAAAATTAAGTTTTAAATTAATTTATATTGAACGAAAGTTAAAATCAGCACTATTTCCTTAATCCTTCTTTATCTACAGTTTCCCCGATAACTACAGTAGTTTAACGAAAATAAAAATTTTCTGAGCGTTAACAATTAAAGGCAAAACTATGATTCGCCCTACTAAAGAAGAAATAAGAGAACTGCCCTTGTATAAAGGCCTTGCTCTTAACGATATTAACATCATTGAAAACAAACATGATGCTGATGATGCATTAAAAAAATTGCAAACTGAAGTATGCCTTGGTTTTGATACAGAAAGTAAGCCAATCTTTAATAAAGGTGAGAAAAGCCCAGGTCCAACCTTGATACAGTTATCAACACCAGAAAAAGCTTACCTTTTTCCAACACGATTTCCTGTTGCAGTTGCAGCAGCTAGGAAGATATTGAGTGATCCAAAAATAGAAAAAGTAGGTTTTGGTATTAAAAATGATAACAAAGAGCTACGTAATAAACTAAATATTGAAATAGCAAATACACAAGACCTATCTATTACATTGAAAAACTTAGCCGATGAAAAAAATAGTGTTGGAGCTCGTGCTGCTGTAGCAATGGTACTTAAATTAAGACTAGGAAAAGGTGCTCAGAAGTCTAATTGGAGTGCCTACCCACTTAAGAATAGTCAGATTTTGTATGCCGCAAACGATGCGCACTCCGCTATTTGTGTACAAAAAGCTTTAATGACAAATTATAAAATTAACACATAAAAAAAGTGCAGCTTTAATGGCTGCACTTTTTAACTAGCTTGTTATGCATCCTGCATTTATTTAGTGTTCTCATTCATCCTTAAAAACTGTCCTTAGTATATCCTTTGAGTAAAACCCTACTCATTGTCCCTAGCTATAAATCCTTTTACTTCCTTGCAAATTATATTCTCAATCATTTTGAGATTAATTCCATTTAAATGTGCTTCCTAAGCAATATCTTCCTAATATCAATTATCCTTAATTGATCACATCCTTGTTCGTTATCCTTTGGTAGAATCCTATTCACCTGATTTATCCCTTAAATCGTCCTTAAAATTCTAGTAATCCTTACTTTATAAATAATTACCTAGGCAATCCATACTTTAGCAATACTTATAAAAAGCTTCCTGCTTTCTGTCTTCCTGACAAGACTAATAATACACTTAAAAATATAATTTAGGACGACACGAATAAATAGGTTTACGCTTGGAGCTTATCGACAACAGCAAAAAACAAATAAATCCTTATTAAATCAATGAGGTATATTGAGGTAGAAATAAATCATGAGAAAAAAGACAATATATCTCACACCTATGTAAGAGATCTCTCACAAAATAATAAGCAAATGACTATTTAAAAGTTGTTGAAAGAATATAAATTAAAAAAGATGTTTAGATTGTGCTTAAAAAAGTAGCTGATAATAATTAAAAAGCCTAGATAACTAGGCTAATAGATCAAAATTTAACGTGATATTGAATCATTATTTTTGAGAATAAAATCAAGTGCGCCAGTTATTGCCGCTACTTGAGCAAGAATACAGTTTTCAGCATCAGATTTAGGACTGTCTGGATAAACTTCAGTTGTAGTAACATAATTCGCATCAGTTAACCCCATACAAAGACCGAGCTCTCTGCCTGGATAATTTATAACGCCAAACTGCTCTATATCAACCCCAATTAACTTACCACTGTCATCGGCTGGAGCAATATGTGTCACTTTTTCAACAGCATCAATTATCGCTTGTTGAAATTGAGCTTGAGGGTTAAGAGTATTGCCAACCAAATAAAAGCCGTCTGGAATATTCCAAACAGTTTGTTCAATTGCATCGCGTGCTGAAAGTGCAGGTCTGAAAACAGTATTGTCTGTATCAGTCGTTTCATGTAAATCTATGTGCACTAAAATATCAACATCCAGTGATTGAATAAAGTCTATTAAGGCTACAGATTCTTGGGCAGGACTCCCTTGATAAAATGATCGGTTAGGATCAATTGCATCAGGGTTCCATCGATTAATCGTTTCATACCCCCAAGGGCTGACACAAGGAACAACTAACACATTAAAATATTCACTGTAGTCTGAATCTAGATTAGCGGCTTCATTTTGTAAAAAACGTAATGCGCCTTGTACTCCACTCGTTTCATAACCGTGTACTCCACCTGATATTAGCACTGTACTTTTATCACTTTGCCAGTGCTTGCTTTTTAATGCAAATAATGGGTAGCGCTGTTCATCAACTGACAACGCCCCATATTGCACAATATCAAAATGCGAAGATAAAGCATTAATTTTACTAATAACCTCATCTTGATACGAACGCTTTATTGTTTGCAACTCAAACCATTGCTTTTTATCAGCTGCATCCCACTTCTGGCCTAATGTACCAATGGTGCATTCAAGATTATTAGTCATATTACCTCGTTATCTTTACCTTTAATTTGTGAACTTACTTAGAATCTGAGCGACCCATAAATTTATGTTCACTTGTATTCACTTTAATTTTATCGCCTGTAGAAATATGCTCAGGTACTTGTACGATTAAACCAGTTGAAAGTGTTGCTGGTTTAGTACGAGCACTTGCCGATGCGCCTTTTATTGATGGATCAGTTTCAGTAATAACCAAATCGACACTCGCAGGAAGGTCAACAGCAACAGGTACATCGTCAACAATTATAATTGACATACCTTGTGTTTCTTCATTAATAAATAAAAGTTCATCGCTAAGGCTATCTTTGTGTAAGTTATAAGGCGTGTAATCTTCATTGTCCATGAAAACATATTCATCACCATCGATATATGAAAACATTGATGGACGGCGACTTAAATCAGCAAAATTCAGCATATCTTCTGCTTTAAACGTTTCATCTACTTTTGCACCAGTAACCACATCATATAAACGCATACGATACAAACTACCGCCTGCTCTACCTTGAGGTACTGAACGAGTTATATCTCGTACTATTAACACTTTACCATTGTGCTCTATCGCTGCGTTTTTCTTTATTTCGCTAGCCTTTGGCATGAAAAATTCCTTAAATAATGAATAATTAAATTTATATAGGGTTGATAATTAGCAAAGAAAATACCACGAACACAGGGTAATGCAAGTATTCGATAAAACAAATGAGTATTAATTATCACTGCAACGTAATATAAAAAGTAAACTTTCATACATTAGATCATATAAATCTGAGATTTTAACCAATAAAAAAGGCTAGTATAAATAAATATACTAGCCTTCGATTTAAAATTTATTTTTATTCGTTACCGAATGTTATTCATAAGAGCGCTCTAACCATGCCAACTGTAGCTTTAAATCAGCAATTTCATTATTTGCATCAGCTAGTTGTTGTTGTATAGTTTTTTGATCATTATCACTGCTTTCAACACTTAACTCAGTTTTTAATAACATATTATTTCTATCCTCATAGAGCATAAAGCCCATCAACATTGGTTACTACACATGTATTATTACATAGTGAGTTACAGAATTAATAGTATTACTAAGCTATGACAAATATTCACATCAGAAATAATGCTGAATTAATAAGATATTACCACATTAAATCATCTGGAATTTGATAATCCGCATAAGGATCATCTTCGTCTATTTGTTCATCAACTGCCTTATCATTTTGTACTAATATCACGTCCTTATCTAATTCAGCTAGTTTTTCAGCTGTTTCTCGAGTAACAATATAAGTCACATCTTCTAAACCACACAAAGATAAGCGTCCATTAACCAATGCTTTATGCGTAGTAGAATCTAAAGAAAGTTTTTTAATTTTACTACCAAAAGTGTAATTATATTCATTATCACCATCAGTACGCGTAAGTTGGTGGTGCGTTAAGATTTGTTTAATACGTAAGTTTTGTTCTTTATCTGCAAGCAACTGTTTTTTCTTTTCATTTAAAGCATTATCTCTTTCTTGCTTCTCTGCTTTAGCTTTTTCTAAATCTTGCTTAACTTGCTCTTGCAAAGACGCACCATGCTGCACACCACTACGCTTTTGCTTATTTTTTTTTCGTTTATCAGCATTTGCTTGACGTGTTTTTTGTTTGGTTGTTAAACCGGCATTAAGTAATTGATCTTGAAGTGAGGACATTATAATTTTCACTGAGATTTATTGATGCTTTATTCTAACAATAAAAAATGATGAGACAACCCCTGGATAGTTTATCCCATTATAAAAAGATCAAATATAAAACTAAATAACTTATAAACAAACAACAAAACCAAGTGCTTTTTCTTAGCTTAAAGGCTATCTTTACAATGCTATTAATTTGGTTAATTTAAGCAAAGTTTTTGTGATCGATCACTCTGTAATTTCTTGTGGAAAACTCATCAATTGCAAATAAATTTAACGATAAGTCAGGAAAAATAACTACTAGAGAATACTTGTTAGGCCGAGCTTAGCTTAACAAGTAAGTTTTATTGCTTGTAGCAGGTAATAAAAAATCCGCGATAAACGCGGATTTTTATATTAATGAAGCTTATAAAATGAGAACTTATTATTTTAATTTGTTAAGTAATACTTCAACAGCTTTCTCAATTTGCTTGTCTTGACCATTTGCAGATGATTCTGGATCATTTTTGACCATGTGATCAGGTATAGTTTGATTGTTTTCTAAGTAATTACCTTTAGTGTCTTTCATACCAACTTGTGGTACACCTGCACGAAAGTCACCAGATATACCTGTTTCCCACCATACTGCTGTCATTGTGCCAGGTACTGGCATACCTACAATATCACCTAAATTCAATTCATCATAAGTGTAAGAGAAAGCATGTGCATCACTGTAGTTACCTTCATTGATAAGTAATACCGATGGTTTATTCCATTGATCTATAGGGTCACCAGCGTATTTACGACCACGAACGTGCATGGTGAAATATTCATTCCCACTAAGCAGTTTAGCTAAGTCGTTGTGTAACCAGCCACCACCGTTAAAGCGTGTATCAACGACTACCGCTTCTTTATCAAAATGCTTTCCTAATAAACTAGAATACACCGCTCTAAAGCTTGGATCATTCATACTTCTTACGTGAACATAAGCAAGGCGACCATTGGAGAGTTTTTCAACTAACGCTTCTCGCGTACTTACCCAACGTTCATATAACAGATTACTGATTTCTTCTCCGGAGACTGGTTTTATTACTTCCTCAAAACTATCACCTTTAGCATTTTCAAAGGTAAACCTTACACGTTTACCATTTGTATGATTTAACAATTGGTATAAGTTTTGTGTTTTGGTCAATTCAACGCCATTTACTGCGACAAGCTTATCCCCAGGTTTAACTTTACTATTCGCTTTATCGAATGGCCCTTTTGCCAGCACCTCTTCAACAAGTAAGCCTTTACTGTAATCAAAAAATAAGCCTATACGACCTGTACTGTCGTTAGTGCTTGTTGATTTTGGTCGATAAGATGAACCTATGTGCGACGCATTTAATTCGCCTGTCATTTCTGCAAACATATTAGCAAAATCACGACCATGGCCAATTGACGGTAATTTCTGACGGTAAGATTTGCCAACATCATCCCAGTCTATGCCGTGGAAGTCGTCACGGTAGAACTTATCTTTGATTACGCGCCAGCTATGGTCAAACATAAAAGCACGCTCTGAAGCGGTTTTCAGCTGCATAACAGGATTAGCACTAATTGGCTTTAAGCTGATGGTTTCACCAATATCGCCTTGCTTTAACTGACCGTCTGCAAGAATAAAGATTTTTTTACCATCTTCGCTAAAAGACATACTAGCCGATCTTGCATTAAGCTTTGCCACTAGCTCTGTTTTATTATCACGAATAGACTGACGCCATAAATCATAACCTTTCTCAAAGCGGGCTAAATAATATAGCGCGGTAGTATCCTTAGTAAGGTATGCTTCGCTTAAGTTTGAAGAATGAACAGTAAGACGAACAGTGCGACGTTCAATATTATCCCATTCAATATCTACAACTTTTGACGCTTCAACTTTCTCTTTTTCAGTATCTTCGCTAGTCTCTTTAGCGCTATCTTCTTGGTCTTTATTCGATGCTTTTTCTTCTTTGGTTTCTAACTCTTTTTGTAGCTCATATTCTTCCTTCGACATACGGAATTTATCGTAACTATCTTGTGTTAAAAATGCCGCTAAAACATCACCTTCACGACCCCAACTACCGTGGTCACGCATACCAAAACGAGAACTCCACCAAAGCACAGCTTCACCATCTTTATGCCAGGTTGGAGCACCATTATTATAGCCAGATAAGCTAATATCTTTAGGCTGAGCTGAACCGTCTGACGGGAAAACCCCAATATTATTAACAAATAATCGGCTTCGTGGTGAGAAACTTGCGGTCATCCAATAACTGTCAGGTGCCCAAGCAAACGATATGTCACCATCTGCGTAGGAATAATTGTGCTCTTTTCCTAAAGCAACATTTACCTTTTTACTTTCACGGTCAATAACCTGAATTTCATCACGATTTGATAAGAAAGCTATTTTTTTACCATCGGGAGAATAAACGGGTTGGAAGCTATCAGAGTCAGCTAAATGAACCACTTCTTCTTTTAACGTCGTTGCTGCAAAAAAGTATGGTTCAGATTCGTTTGTAATACTTGTTTCGTATAACCCCCAATACCCTTCACGTTCTGCAGCGTATAAAAGTGTTTTACCATCTTTATGAAAAGACACTGAACGCTCTTGTTGCGGTGTATTCGTAATGGCACGTGTTGTCTTAAACTCTGTACTGGCAACAAATACTTCGCCACGGGCGACAAAGGCAACTTCTTTTCCATCAGGCGATACTGAATATTCAGTAATTTTTCCACCTAAAGAAATTGGGAGTAATTCATCTTCTTGTATATCATTAGCTATCGCTATTTTTACATGAGCAACTGAGCCACTTTTACTCGTATACACACTACCATGATGCACAAAAGCTAATGTACCATTATCACTTATCGATAAACTACGAACAGGGTGTTCTTTAAATGCAGTTACTTGTTTTTTATTACTACCGTCTAGGTCTGTTTGCCAAACATTAAAAGTGCCAGACTTTTCTTCAGACGTATAATAAAAGCTGTTTTTGTCTTTCCAAACAGGATTATGATCTCCACCTTCAAATGTGGTTAACTGCTGATGCTTGCCTGATTTAAGATCTTGTAACCAAATGTCACGGGCAAAAGCTGAAACATCATGCTTTCTAAATTGGTTCTCATAGGATTTTTCATCACGATAAAGCACTTGTTTGCCATTGGGAGAATACTGCAGCTCAGATGCTGGAATAGTGGCAAGCATTTCAGGGGTGCTGCCTTTTATTGAAACGGTATAACTTTCAGTTAAACGAGAAGTTGGAAACACCGTTGATTGCTTTGAATCCATACGGCTTGAGATAAATAAGACTTCTTTGCCATCTTTGCTGAAATCTTGTGGAATATCATTCGATGAATGATAAGTTAACCGTTTTGCTTTTCCGCCACTTGCTGGCATTACATAAATATCTAAGTTGCCATTTCTGTCACTTGCAAATGCAATTTGTTTCCCATCACGAGACCAAATAGGATGGCCATCCCAGTCGCTATGAATAGTTAAAGGACGGGCTGTTCCGCCATTAGCTGGGACTGTGTATATATCGCCTTTGTAAGAGAATGCGATCGTTTTACTGTCGGGTGATATACTACTGTGTAAAAACCATTCTTCGCTTTTCTCTGCCGCTGTCGCTGTCGTGGCAAACATAGCCAAAGCCGACAACATATACTTTATTCTGTCCATTGTTACTTCCTTAATAACTTAAAATATTGTTTACACTTTATTATTAAATACTCAACAAATAAATTTCTGATACATAAAAATCAATCCTAATTACATTGAAGCTAAGCTATCAGATTTTTTTCATTGTATTATTCATGAATGATTTTGATATAGTATATCATTGATGACATTATGACATGAATTCCATCCCAATTATCAATGCATTAGTCTTATTTATTCTTATATATCACACATAAAAGCTAATAAAGATATTACTAGGAGAAACCGCAACCAAACTATTTAATTAAGTAGAATAAGGTTCAAGGCGAGGACAAAAGAACCAATACATGGCCCATGTAAAATCATCAGACGAAAAAGTGTTTTATTGTGCGCCTTAATTTATGGTGTTAAACGATAAACTGATTGTTATGTATCAAAAATACAAACTTGAAAAATTTTAGCTAAATCCACACTAACAACTGTACTAAAAATAAAAGACTCCTGATTAAAGTAAAGTAATTAAGCGTAGCTAAAAACTCATAATCCAGTGAGACCAGTTATCCTGTTATGTGTATTTGAATCCAAACTCTGTACAGGCTAATGACTTATTATTTAATGTAATAAAATTAGGTACATTACCAATAATTTCAAATCCTTGTTTTAATAATACATGTTTAGAAGCTGGATTATTTGCTAGTACCTTAGCTTCAAGGTATTGAACACCAAATTCTTTTTTTGCAATTTCAATTAGCGAAGCTAAACAGAGGCTGGCATAGCCTTGAGATAAAAATCGTTTTGAAACCCTATAACCTACAGAAGCTTTATTAGCACTAATATCTCTTAAATTAGCTCTTGCGATAATTTCATTATCTTTAATAAGTAAACCACAAAACGCAGTACTAGAAATTACTTTATCGAGTTCTTCATCAATATGTTGTGCAACACCTTGCTCTGAATAAAAATTATTCTCTCGAGGTTCAATTAATGATTCAAACCATGCTCTATTTTCTAGCTCAAAATCAAATAACGGCTGTAAATGGTGCTTAGATAAAAGTTCAAGCTGCATTGAAATACTCCATACGCATAGACATTATGCTGAATAGATGAGCGCATAACACTCAACTAAAAAACAAATTAAAATCAACAAAATAATATCAGTTTCATTAATTAGGTGAACAAATTTATATGTAGAAAAAATTGCCAAATACAAGGCATTTATTTCAATAACGAGTTGTTCTAATTATTAAATAAATAACGATGTAGTTGGTGATTTTAGCAAGTAGAAATGATCACATAGTTAGTGAGATTGGTATAATATAATAAATCAACCATTTGAAATGACTTAAAACATTAGCTGCTTCTTAATTAGTTTTTAGTACTGCTTTTAATATAGGCTTTTCAAGAGTCTCTTAAATTGATGCTAGCTATTTTTGCTATTCAATTCTTGTAACTGTTCAGGTGTATCTAAATCAATAAATGCTAATGGCATTTTCTTTATATTGACGTATTCTCTATTTTTTTTAAGAACCTTCTTAGCTCCTTCATCGCCAGATAAAACGATAAGCTCCTTAAAGAAAGACCGTGGAAAAATAACGGGTGGACTCAAGTGGTCCCCATCACCCGCGATATGAATTTTTTCGGGTTTTTTTCGCCATTCATTTATTAAGCTTGTTAAATCATTAACCGTCAATTGCCATTGATCCACCAGAAAGATAAGTACCGCATCTATATCATTATCTAGTTCACTTACGCCTTTAGCGATAGAGCTTGATAGACCTTTTGACCAGTTATTATTCTTAATTAACGTTAAGTTTTCTGCAGAAGCTAAACTAGCCAAATCTGCTATTAATTTTTCACTTTGACAACCCAAGACACAAAAAGCTTTCGTGTTATCCGTTAAGCAAATACTATTCATCATAGATACTTGCCTACACAATAAGCTTTGCGGTAATTGATCTTTCTCAGCGATTAATACTAATTGCTTGGGTTGTCCAAGACGTGATGAACTTCCAGCAGCCATCAATAATAAAGCAATTTTTTTATGCTTAAGTTCAGAAACCATTAACAACTTTAAATATAAAATTAATAAAAACGTAGTACTATTATACAATAGCACCGGATAGTAGATATCACTCAAAAAATAGAAAAACGAGTCAAATTATTTAATATCTATTTTACTAAATGTATTCGGCTATCAGTTTTACTAATTTTGGGCTCTTTGGGTGAGGTAATCGACACATCTTTAGTAATAGATTCACCATTTTGATACCTATGATATGAGCAATGTTTTAAACCTATTTGATAACAAAAATCATTAAAACTTTGCAGATCTTCGCGAGTAATACATTCCCCTTCTTGGGTTAATAAGCCATCTATATACATAGAATCACCATTAATATTACAATTAGCAATAGCTGAATACGGCTTACCATATTCATCAACTTTTAATGCTCTGACCATTTTTACTTCGAAAATCCAATCACCAATTTTTACATGTTTTGACATTGACTCTGTCACTTGAAACTCCGAAAATAAAGTACATATAATAAGCGATTAATTATACATTTGATTAACATTAAAATCTAAATAAAACATTATTTTTATATTTTATTAAAAACAGTAACTTAAGCTTTACTTTTATTTACAATTTAATAAAAGCAACAAAAGCTTCGCTAGTTTGTTTTAATCAGTTATTCTTTCTATCATTATTTCTTATCAATATTTTGACTTCTATTTACTATGTTAAAAAGAATTATTGTTTCTTTATTACTTATCAGCTCCCTTATTATCGCTTTTACCGCAACTTGGATATATAGCCAAATAGACAGTGCGTTACCTATTTTAGATGGTAAAAAAACAGTTTTTGGGCTCACAAAAAGTGCAACAATAGAGCGTGATGATCAAGGAATAGTAACGATAAAAGCCAGTAATCGACTTGACGTTGCAGTAGCAACAGGATTCGTTCATGCACAAGAGCGCTTTTTTCAAATGGATTTATTAAGACGTAACTCAGCAGGTGAATTATCAAGTTTATTTGGCTCTGTTGCACTTGAGCATGATAAGTCTATTCGTATTCATCGCTTTAGAGAGAGAGCAACTGACATAGTTAATCAATTACCCACAGAGCAGAAAGAATTATTAAAAGCTTATACCCGCGGCGTAAACCAAGGCTTAAAATACGTAAGTTCACACCCATTTGAATACCTTTTACTTCAACAAGAGCCAACCCAATGGAGCGAAGAGGATTCAATTTTAACAATTTTTAGTATGTATATTGATCTGCAATATACCGATGGACAACGTGAACGTACTTTAGGTCTTATGAAAGCAATTTTATCTGCCGATGTTTATGCATTTTTAAATCCTCTTGGCAATGTTTGGGATGCAGCTATTGATAATAGCCAATATCAACCATCATCAATGCCCAAAAACGCTTGGCCGTCAGCATCAAGTGCTAATTTAATCACTATCGAGAAAAGTCATAATACTGCTATTAATGATGTGTCCAAAAAATATCAAGCTGATGAATTTCCTGGTTCGAATAACTGGGGTGTTTCGGGTGAAATAAGCAATACTGGTAGTGCAATTATTGCTAATGATATGCACTTAGGAATACGTGTACCTAATACTTGGTTTAGAGCAAGTTTTGAATATCCGAGCACAGCGAATAAAAAAGTAAAAATTACCGGAGCAACATTACCTGGTACACCTAACATAACTGTAGGTAGTAATGGCCAGATTGCGTGGGGGTTTACTAATAGCTATGGTGATTATAGTGATGTAATTAAAATAAAAAGTGTTAATAACGACACTCAATATATGACCAAAAATGGTGCTAAAGACTTCAGTTTTCATAAACAAATAATTGCCATTAAAGATGAACAACCTGTTGAAATTACCATTAAAGAAACTATCTGGGGACCTATTATAGGTAAAAATAGCCAAGGTGAATTACTTGCCTATCGTTGGGTTGCTCACGACAAAGAAGCCGTGAACTTTATAGCAACCGAATTAGAACTTGCGACCAGTGTAAAAGAAGCATTTTCTATTGCCGCACATAGTGGTATTCCATCACAAAACATGATGGTAGGTGATAAATCAGGTAACCTTGGCTGGACAATTATGGGCCCTATCCCAAAGAAATTTGGTAACACCGGCGAAACCCCCACCTATTGGCATAATGGTGATAATGGCTGGACGGGCTATTTATCTCCTGCGAATTACCCTCAAATTTTAAATCCAAAAGACAATCGATTATGGACGGCTAATTCTCGTGTTGTTGGTGGTGAAATGTTAGAAAAAATAGGTAATGGTGGTTATGCATTAGGAGCACGTTCTAAACAAATTCGTGAAAACTTATTTGCCCTTAACACATTTAATGAAGAGTCTTTATTAGCAATAGCTTTAGATGATCGCGCTACATTTTTACAACCTTGGGTAAACTTTCTCTTGAGCAAAGTACTTAATGACGACGCTTTAACCGATGAAGTTATCAACAAACACAGACAATTTCAACAAGTTAAAGACTTACTTTCAGAAGATAAAGCATTAAGCGCAAGCATAGATTCAGTAAGTTATCGATTAGTGAGAAACTTTCGAATCAATGTTCGTGATTTAGTTTTTAGTGAATTTAATAGTACGCTCAAAAATGTCGATGATATCTATAGCTTTCGCAGCATTAGCGCTCAAATTGAAGTGCCTTTATGGCAACTAGTTAATCAACAACCTGATAACTTTTTAATGCGACCTTTAAATAGCTGGCAAGCAGTGTTTAACCAAGCACTACAACAAACAATTGATGATATGACTTATCTCGATGAAAACAACAAACAAGCGCTAACCAAAGCGACTTGGGGGCAACAAAACACAAGCGAAATACACCACCCCCTTAGTCAATCAATCCCTTTTATTGGCCGATGGTTAGACATGCCAGCTAAAGCACTGTCAGGCGACAGCTATATGCCAAAAGTGCAAGGTAAACGCTTTGGTGCATCAGAGCGTATGGTTGTTTCACCTGGGCATGAAGAAACGGGTATTTTTCATATGCCAACAAGCCAATCTGGTCATCCATGGAGTCCTTACTACGGTAAAGGACATACAGATTGGGAACAGGGGGTTGCCTCCCCTTTCCTACCAGGTGAAACTAAATATAAACTGACACTACTGAGTTATTAATCATTATTCTTAACTATAAAAACATAAGCGATAAAACATTAACTTTAAAAATACTAACGATACAAAGGAAAAAAATGACGACATTAATTTGGTGCCTCTTTATTGCAGGGCTACTCCCATTAGTTGCTAAAGCCCCCGTAGTTTTCGCAATGAACAAACTTGGTGGTTACGACAACAATCACCCAAGAGAACAACAAAGCAAACTTACCGGGTTTGGCGCCCGCGCTTTGGCTGCACATCAAAATGCGTTTGAATCATTTATTATTTTTGCGCCCGCCGTTTTATTAGCTATTGCGACCCACCATATAGGCGCCAATATTACATTACTAGCTATCATTCATGTTTGCGCGCGCATCGCCTATCATATTTTTTATTTAATGGATATTGATAAGCTCCGCAGTGTAGTGTGGTTTATTTCAACCGTAAGTAGCTTTAGTATTATAGTTTTATGTATCCCATAAAGTGCAATTACAACAAAAAATGGTCTAAATAAACTATTGACATAAATCACTCAAGCTCGCTAGAGTAGTCGCTCTAGCGAAGCAATGATCTAAAACCTTCATTTGGAAGGTTTTTTCATAAACAGAACAGCATAAATTAGCAAAATAGGAAATAAAAGTGAGCGAAAAATTAGATTTAAACGAAATACGTAAAGAAATTACAAGCTTAGACAATGAACTATTAACCTTATTTGCTAAACGTCGCGCACTCACACTTAATGTTGCTAAAAGTAAAGTGCAACAAATTCGTCCTATTCGTGATCAACAGCGCGAACAAGAGTTATTAATTCGCTTAATAAAACAAGGTAAAGAATTAGGCTTAGACGCCCATTATGTTACCAGTGTTTTTCAAACAATTATTGAAGATTCAGTATTAAATCAACAAGCTTACTTACAAAATTTAACCAATCCTAATATACAAACACCTACCGTAAGTGTTGCCTTCTTAGGCGATAAAGGATCATACAGTTATTTAGCAAGTCATCGTTACTTTTCAAGACGCGCTGAAAAAATTATAGAGTCTGGTTGCCAAAATTTTAGTGACATTTTACAACAAGTTGAATCGGGGCAAGTAGACTACGGTATGTTACCAATCGAAAATACTAGCTCTGGCAGTATTAATCAGGTTTATGACTTACTTCAACATACCAATTTATTTATTGTTGGCGAGATAACTCAACCCATTGAACATTGTTTGCTAACCGCGGTTAATACCTCTTTAGACAAAATAAAAACAATTTATGCACACGGTCAACCTTTTGCTCAATGTAGTAACTTTTTAGATAAACAAAACAATATTCGTATTGAATATTGTGATAGTACCGCAGATGCTATGGTTAAAGTTTCAGAATTACAAGATGAAACAATAGCGGTTATTGGTAGTGAAGAAGGTGGACAACTATATAAATTACAAGCCTTAGAAAAATCAATCGCTAATCAAAACGAAAACCACTCACGCTTTATTCTTGTCGCAAGAAAAGCAGTGGATGTTGCAGAGCAAATTCCAGCAAAAACCGCAATTATCTTAGCAACTGGTCAAAAAGCAGGTGCTTTAGTTGAATGTTTGTTAGTACTGAAGGAAAAAGGCATTAACATGTGTAAGCTTGAATCTCGCCCTATCCAAGGCCGTCCATGGGAAGAAATGTTTTATATTGATGTAGAAGCCAACTTGAAGAGCTTTGCTTTACAAGAAGCGATCAGTGAAATTACGGCTCATACAAATTTCATTAAAGTATTAGGTTGCTACCCCATTGAACATATAAGCCCAACCAGTGTTCCAAGCAACAAAATTTAAAGCACAAAAACAATAATGTAGTCTTGCCTATAAATAGACTACATTATTGTCTTCTGTTACTACTTACAAACGCACTTACGACATAAAACACAACAATACAAAACTCAGAAGAGTAAGATGAAGAAAAGTTTAAATTTATCTTCAAACTAATCCTGCTAACTATAGCTAATCCTCCAAATCATTGTAGTCGCTAAATTTGCCTTCGCTTGTTGAACTGTTATTAACATAATAACAAGTCTGTATTTAACCTGAACTCGCTTTAAGATGTTTTTAATTTATTGGCATGATTAATAATATAACTATATTTTATACTCTAACTTGATCGTTTTTCTTAATTCAAGGCAAATTTCGCGTCAATAGCTAGTCTATTGCAAGTAAATTTAACGAGGAAGTAAGGAAAAATAACTGTTAGAGAAAGATTTATTAAACCGAGCTCAGGTTATTTACTATTGTAATTAAACGCGACTAGCCTAATATGATTAAAAGCCTAACCGCGTAAATTCCATTATCCTTTCGTATCTACCCCTGCATTAGTTGTTAATGCTTTTTGCTTTTCTGCTATTTGATTCGCAATTGCTAACGGTGAGCCGGTATTTCTACAAAGCCAGTAATAAGCTCCAGGTACAATAAACAAAGTAAACACACTCGCCAATGAAACACCAGCAAAAATAACAACACCAATAACCATTCTGCTTTCAGCGCCTGGCCCTGATGCAAAAACTAACGGTACTGCACTCGTCACCGTGGTAAACGTTGTCATCACAATAGGCCTTAATCGTTGCTGTGCGGCGCTAATTAATGCTTCCTCGAACATAATACCTTTATCGCGAAGTTGGTTGGCAAACTCAACAATTAATATGCCATTTTTGGCCGATAAGCCAATTAACATCACAATGCCAATTTGACTGTATATATTCAAACTCATCCCCATCAGCTCAAGGCCTGTAAGCGCGCCTACTAAACCTAAAGGAACAGTCAAGAGAATAACCAATGGATGAACAAAACTTTCAAATTGCGCGGCTAAGACTAAAAAGGTAATTAATAACGCTAATAAAAACACCAATAAAATAGAACTACCAGACTCTTTTAATAATAACGATTGCCCTTTGTAATCTATTTGTGTTTCCTCAGGTAGATGCTGTTCGGCAACATTTTCTAAGAATTTTAAAGCGTCCCCCAAAGCGTAGCCATCAGCTAAGTTTGCTGTAATTGTAATGCTACGTAATCGATTATAACGGTTCAATTGAGATGATGTAGCATCTTCAGTAATACTAATTAAGTTTGACAGCGGTATTAATTCGTTTGAACTTGATGAGCGAACATAAATATTGTCTATATCCGTAGGACTTCTATATTGCATTTCATCCCCTTCAACGATCACGTCATACTCTTCACCGCGATCAACAAACGTAGTAACTCGGCGCTGACCTAACATAGTCTCTAATGTTTGTGCTATATCCCCAACAGATACGCCTAAATCATAAGCTCTATCACGGTTTATCTTCACCATGAGTTGTGGGTATGTTTCTTTATAATCACTATCAACAGATGACAGATTAGGATTTTTTTGCGCTTCAGCAATAACGATATCACGCCATTTTGCTAACTCACTGTAAGTATTACCTTGTAATACAAAGGCAACAGGCGAACTACCACCACCACCGCCAATACCACGACGCATAATAGCAAAAGCTCTTACATCGGTAACATCTTGTAATTCTTTGCTTATTTTTCCAATGAATTCAAAAGTATCAAAACTTCGCTCGCCCCAATCAGGCATACCTACAACCGCTGTACCACCTTTACCGCCAAAGCCTGGCACTCGTACAATAACCCGATCAAGCTCACTGCGCTCTTGATATGCAAGAAGTTTATCTTCTATCACTTGCATATTTTTTACATTATTCTCGTAGCTTGCTCCCTCTGCACTCTGCATAACAATAAAAAGGTTACCACGATCTTCTTTTGGTGTGTATTCTGCTGGGAGCTGTATAAATAATAAATACACAGCGACAAGTGATACCGCAATAATGCTAATAATCAGAAATGGTTGATGAATACTCTTTGATAAAGCTCGCCCATAAGCAGCCTCGAAACGGGCAAAATTTCTATCTAGAAACTGTCCAAAAGACGAACTGCGTTTTCGATATTTTAACATTTTTGAACACATCATCGGCGTCAGTGACAAAGCCGTAATACTTGAAAAAATAACAGCCGCTGCAATTGCAATGGCAAACTCGGTAAATAATCGACCGACATTACCCGACAAAAAGACTAAAGGTACAAATACGGCAACCAAAACCAAGGTAGTTGCAATAACCGCAAAAGCAACTTCTCGTCCACCGTCATAAGCCGCCATTAAAGGTGTTTGTCCATTTTCGATACGGCGATAAATATTCTCTAAAACAACAATGGCATCATCAACCACTAAACCAATCGCTAAAACAAGTGCTAATAGGGTTAGTAAGTTAATAGAAAAACCAAACCAAGAAAGTGTCATCATTGAGCCAATTAAGGCCACGGGTACGGTAACGGCAGGGATTATTGTTGCTCTGACATTCCCCAAAAACAAGAAAATAACCAAAACAACCATCAACATAGCAATAATTAACGTACTGTAAACCTCATCAATTGAGCCTTCTATAAAGACAGACGAGTCATAACTGTTAATAATTGTAGTACCAATAGGTAATGAACTACGTACCGCAATCATTTCCTTACGCGCTTCTTTTACCACTTCTAAGGTATTGGCTTTAGACTGTTTTACAATACCCAGCCCAACCATGTTCTTACCATTTCCACGGAACAAATTCTCATCATCTTGAGCGTCAACACTTACATGGGCAATATCGCCTAAACGCACCAAAGAATTATCATCAGCTCGAGCAACCGCCATATTAGAAAAGTCTTCTGCTGTCAAATAACTACGCTGAACTCTTATTGAAAAATCTCGTTCAATAGACTCAACACGCCCTGCCGGCAATTCAATATTTTCACTACGTAAGGTTGACTCAATATCTTGTACAGTTACATTTCGAGCAGCCATAGCTGAACGATTTAATAGTATTTTCATCGCATAGGTACGTCCCCCACCTACACGAACTCGAGCAACACCATCTACAACAGCAAAACGATCAACAATATATCTATTTGCATAATCGGTTAACTCTAACGTGGTCATATTTTCACTTTGCAAGGCAAACCAAACAATAACGTCTTCATCATCATTCGCTTTAGAAACCTCAGGAGGATCGGCTTGTTCAGGGATATTATTTAAAGCACGTGATATCCGATCACGAACATCATTGGTCGCGGCGTCAATATCACGATCTAAGTTAAACTCAATCGTAATATTTGATCGCCCTACTCGCGAGTTTGATGTAATAGTTTTAACACCTTCAACACCACTGATTCTATCTTCAAGCACTTGCGTTATTTTTGTTTCAACAATCGCTGCTGAAGCGCCAGGATAATTAGTATTAATACTGACTACCGGTGGATCAATATCCGGGTATTCTCTTAAAGGTAATAGTAAAAAAGCGACAATACCAAAAGTCACAATAAGTAAATTAATTACTGTTGCAAAAACAGGCCTTTTAACAGAGAGATCAGATAAAATCATTTAACTTCTCCCTCTACGATTGGGCTTTCCAGCTGATTAATTATTTTTACTTTAGTGCCATCACGTAACTTTAATGCACCTTCAATAACAATTAGCTCTTGTTGTGTAACGCCGTCTACTATTTCAACAACTCCGGGTAATCGGCGGCCAATAGTGACACTTTTACGCATAGCAATTTTATCTTGCTCACTTTCTTCAATGACAAAAACATAATGCTTATCTTCTATCGGAATGATAGAGCTCTCAGGTAATTGCAATAATGTTTCAACTTGTCTTACTAATTCAATATTAAGTAACATACCCGGGCGTAACGCTAAATTTTCATTAGGAATTACCGCTCTTACTTTTAAAGAGCGTGTTATTGGGTTGATACGAGTATCAATTGAACTGATTTTTCCAATAAACTCTTGTCCTTTATAAGCAGAACTAAGTGCGGTTATTGATTGTCCTAATTTAATCGTAGGAAGAAACCGTTCCGGCAAATCAAAATCAACCTTGATTACAGATAAATCATCAAGGCTTGTAATCACACTACCCGCATCAATATAGCTTCCAACACTGACATCTCTAAAACCTAGAATTCCGTCAAAAGGTGCTTTTATAATTGAATCATTTACTCGCGTACGGGCACTTCGAAGTTGTGCAGCAATGGCTTTGGTCTTGGCTTCTTGTTGGTCAACTATTGATTTAGAGGTAGCTTTTGAACTTAATAAGTCTTGAAAACGTTTTAATTGCGCAACTGATTCAGATAAATTCGCTTCTAACTCACTTACTTTTGCTAATTCTTCCTGATTATTTAAACGAACAAGTACATCACCTTTTTTTACTAATTCGCCATCATTAAAAGAAATTTTTTCGACTAAATCTGCATACTTAGTTGTAATAAATACTTTTTCATTTGCCCTAGTCGTCCCTATAGCTTCAATACTATCCCTAAATTCGTTCAGCTTTGCGGTGGTCACTTTCACTGAAACAATACGTTGATATTCTGCTTGTGCTTGTTCTTCGTCAGGCCATTGGATATAAACTACAATACTGATAAGTAACAATAGAATAATAAATAAAGGTAAACGGTTCATGATAGAGCTGTTATTAGACATAAATGAAAGTCTCAATTTTTTAATAATTAGTATAGGAAAACTTTTATAGTATAAACTAATGCAATAAACATGACATTTACCTGACCTACTATTTACCTTAGAATATCAACCATTAACCGCAAACGAGATACAACTTTGAATAAACTCGCTGTACTAGCCTTTTCCATACTCTTACTTTTAAGCACCATACTCTGGTATTTAGCTAACGGATCCCTCAATGAATACTTAAAAAGTCAAATCGAGTTACAAGGACACTACTACAGTGGACAAGAAGCATCGTTATTACTCGCTGAATTTTCTGATAATACCAATAGCGCTCAACTTAATCAGCTTACCTTGGCAAACTTAGCTAGCTATCAAGCTAAAAATGTACTCAGTGTTGATCAAGTATTTATTGAATTATCTGCACAGCAAAACAGCAGTTTACTGACCAAAATAGATAAAATAACACTAAACAAACTCATCATAAATATTGAAGAAAATAAAGAGGGTGTCAGTAATATTGAGCAGCTTATTCAAATAATCAGTTTAACACTTGCTAAAGATTACCCACAAAGTTATCCGGCTATCAGTGCCAAAATATATGCACAAGAACACCCAGAACTTGATGCTGAGCAATATGCTAAAAATCACCCTGAAGTTGGCGTGATTACTGAACATACTAAAGCCAAAAAAAGTAGAGGAAAAGCTAAACCTAAAATGATGATAGCGGCGTTCAACATTAAAGAGCTAGAACTCAATATAACAAAAAAAGGCATTACCCAATTGGTACTAAAACAGAATATAACAGTGAACAACATAGGAGGCACTGAGGGAATAGAAATGAATCAAATTGGGGGTGAAATATTGTTAAACCTATTAAAGTTAGCACAAAACTAACCTAATGATATAAAGCACTCATTGATTGCAATGGACTTGAATTTTACAAAAGGCCGATTAAGCTTATACAGTAGCAGTGTATAAAACATTCATATAACTACAATAAATAAGGTCGGCCAATTATGCCAATAAGGATATTTTCTTCTTGCAAAGTAATAGTGTTAAGCACATTTATTTTTCTTCAATTAGGCATAAATAGTTCTCATGCAACTGAATTTGAAATAAGCTCAATGATTGGGCATAACTTTAGTCCAGATCTTAGCAGTAGTTCAACAGATACCTTAGTAACCAGTAACGAAAATAATGTTGCTTTAGCTTTTGCATGGCAAGACTCTACAACAGGCCAAGGTCAAATTTTACTTAACTATGTATCTCGTGATTTTACCGACGAGATTAACCAATCAACTCACTCTTTCAAGACCCTCTATGCTCACTTTAGTGGTGTAGGTTTCTTTAAGGAAAGAAATTATATAACCACCGTTGGCTTAGGTATTGGCGCAACTTACTTTCATAGCGACTTTGATGATGTAATTTCACCGTCAATCACTGCCACTATTGGTACTCGATATTCACTATCTGAAACGTTAATACTCATTACTGAGCTACGCGGTTATGCTACGCTAACTGACGATAACGATACCTTGTTTTGTCAAAACGATAACTGCGTAGCACATTTTGATGATGCAATATGGTTTGATACCCAAATTTCAATAGGAATTGCCTACCGTTTTTAACTTACTGATTAGCCGACTAAGTTACTCCTTCTTTAGAAGTAATTTAAAAATATAGAGCTCGCCTTAATAAAAAATTAAGCGTTACGCTTTTAAAATTACATTTTCTTTATTTAGATCAAGATAAAAAATAACAAAACTGGTATGTTAGGTAAAATTTAACCTTATTTTTAGTGAGGAAATGTGACGTCAACAAGCCAGCAATTAATTTCTGTTACTGATCGCAATGGTGCATTTACTTATGTTAATGAACATTATTGTCATTTGACCGGTTATGACTCTTCAGAGTTACAGACAAAAAACATCAAACAATTAACGCATACAGAGATGCCAAGTATCGTTATTGATGAATTATCTGACACTTTATCAAAAGGCTTTTCTTGGCATGGGGTCATGCGGATAAAGACCAAACAAAATGAAGATGTTTGGCTTGATACTTTCACAACACCACAATATGAAAAAGGCCAAGTAGTGGGCTATCAATCGATCAGTAAAATTGCTGATGCAAGCTTACAAAAGAATGCCCATTCAATTTATAATGCATTAAATAGAAAAAACAAATGGGCTATTTTTGAGTTAACCAAAAACCACAAGTTTTTATTTTTAGTGCTACTTTCAATAATAAGTCAAATATTTATTTATTTTTACATTGGATTAACAACCTCCATTATTGCGGCCTTTAGCGCAATAGCCCCTATTCTGGTTTTTTGGTCAGATATTATTCCTACCGCCCAAAGAGCACAAAAAATGCAAAATGTATTCGACTCTATTTCTCGAAAAATTTATTTTGGTAAAGGGACAGCCAGTATATTTGATTTTAATTTTTCGATGCTAAAAACTAAAATCAAAGCCATTTTAGATCGGACAATAGATGCAGCCACACCAATAAGAACCGTTATGGCTAAAGTATCTGAAGGCCTTGATGAAAGTAGAGAAACCTTAGCAGAACAAAAAAGAGGCATTGAAGAGCTCAATACCTCAATGGCACAAATGCAATCATCAACCACAGAGATTGCACATAACACAACAATTGCAGCCGGTGATTTAGAAAGTACCTTTTCACAGTGTGAACAAGCACAACAAGATATTTACCAAACCACAAATAAAATACAAAACTTAGCAAAATCAGTTGAAAGTGCATCAAGCTCTGCAAATAGCTTAACGCAATCAGCAAACGGCGTTGGCGAACTAATGGAAGATATTCAATCCATTGCTGATCAAACTAACCTACTTGCTTTGAATGCAGCAATTGAAGCGGCTCGAGCAGGTGAACATGGACGAGGCTTTGCTGTTGTTGCCGATGAAGTAAGAAACTTATCCTCACGCACTCAAGACTCCGCAAAAGAAATTCATCAACGTTTAACGGTTATGCTTAATACCATACAAGAGTGGGTTGAGCTAATGAATCAAAATAAAGAAGAAGCTAACTTTTGTGTTGAAAGTGCACATGCATCGCATAGTACAATAGATTTAGTTGTTGATAGAATGCAAAATATTAGTCATGCAGCAACACAAATAGCAATAGCAGCAGAAGAGCAAAGTGCCGTATCATCTCAGATAACAAACAACCTAGACGATATTAGTCAAACAACTGAAAAAACTTTGTCAGAGACAGATAATGTTGCCCTACAAATGCAGCTACTAGCTAAAAGTGTTGAGGGAATTACCGATGTGGCAAACACTTTTATTCCTAAACAATAAGATTAAGAGGGAAAGCTACAATTTATCCTAGCTTTCCCTTAGCCTTTAACGATAGTTTTTCATAATTAAAGGCTAATATTTTTTCAGTTCATTAGCTTTTAGTAACATTGCCTTACTTTCAGCTAGAAAGTCATCGGCATAATCACCAAACCAATGCGAAACCTGTTTAAACATACTAACAAAGGCCTCTTTATCGCCTACTTCCACTTCTTCTAATAATTCTAAAAAGCGATAAGCAAAGCGTTTCATCATCGTAATATTATCAGGATTAGAAAAAATAATATCTGAATACAAAATAGGATCTTGAGCAAATAGGCGACCCACCATAATAAGCTCTAAACGATAAATAGGAGAGCTCATATTAACTAAATTCTCAATATCAGCCCCTTCCGACATTAAATGGTAACCATAAGCTATCGTAGAAAAATGGCGCATCACTTGTACCATTGACATAGCTTGATCATGCTCATGCGCTGACACTTGATAGGTTTTAGCTCCCCACACTCTAAATTGTTGTAACAGCCATTCATACTTAGCTTTATCGCGGCCATCACAAACAATAATAGTTTGCTTAATTAGTCCCGTTACATCTGGACCAAACATAGGATGCAAGCCAACAACAGGTCCTTGATGCGCTTTCATCATTTCAAATAAAGGCGTTTCTTTGATACTAGTAAAATCAGCTAAAATACAGTCATCGGGTAAATTATTTAGCTCATGAATAACCATTGACGTTAACCGAATAGGCACAGCAACAATAACCACACTAGCATCAGCTAAAATTTCTTTACTTTGCGGCCAATCGTCTTGTTCAATAACAGCAACTTGATAATTGGAACGTTGAAACAAATCAACAAAAACACGACCTAACTGCCCTTTACCACCAACAATAACCACTTTATTACAATCAGGGTTAATACACTGGTAACCACTCGCATCTTGACTTTTATATGAATCACGCATTAATCGACGTAAAACATCTTCGATTAAGTCGCCGCTTAATCCTGCATTTTCCGCTTGTTCTCGGCGTTGCTGAATTAATGCAGCTTCTCTATCAGGTGCAAAAATAGGCATGCCTTCCGCACTTTTTAACTCACCTACCTTTGTCGTAACCGCAAGGCGTTTCACTAATAAATTTACTAATTTACTATCAATGTCATCAATCTCATCGCGCAATGCTTTAAGATTGTCATCAAAATTACTCATAGTTTCTCTTACAGCTCATTTAATAAACAACAAGTGTTTAATAAGCCCGATGCTGAATTTATGATAAATTCAGCATCCCACTGTTGTTTAAACACGTTTCTTAAGTGCCTCATGAAGCATAGCATCGGCTTCAACCAATAAGGCCTTAGTAGTTTCTAAGTCAATACAAGCATCTGTAACCGATACACCGTATTCCATATCGGCAATAGCTAAGTCACTGCTTTGGTTACCTGCTTTTATATTACTTTCAAGCATTATACCAATAATTGATTTATTTCCTTCAACAATTTGGTTGAAAACATTGGTCGCAACCAGTGGTTGACGACGGTAATCTTTATTTGAATTACCATGACTACAATCAACAACAATACCTGATTTTAAATTATGCTTAGCTAGAATGTCTTCACATTCTTTAATATTCACACTGTCGTAATTAGGCTGTTTACCGCCACGTAAAATAACATGACCATCTGGATTACCAGACGTTTTAATTAACGCCACCTGCCCTTGTGGATTAATTCCCATAAAGCGATGTGAAGAAGCCGCAGACTGTAATGCATTAATGGCAACATCTAAACTACCATTGGTACCATTTTTAAAACCGATAGGCATTGATAAACCGCTTGCCATTTCCCTATGCGTTTGTGATTCAGTAGTACGCGCACCAATAGCTGACCAACTGAATAGTTCGGCTAAATATTGTGGACTAATAGGATCAAGCGCTTCAGTAGCTAAAGGTAACCCTAACTCTGTTAAGTAAATTAATAACTCACGAGCTTTTCTCAGGCCTGATTCTACATCGAAAGAGCCATCCATATGAGGATCATTAATTAACCCTTTCCAACCAACAGTAGTACGTGGCTTCTCAAAGTAAACGCGCATAACAATATACAAAGAATCTTGATACTTATCATGAAGCTTCTTTAACTCACGTGCATATTCTTTAGCACCTTCAACATCATGCACTGAGCATGGGCCACTGATCACAAGAAAACGCGAGTCGCGTTTATGCGTAATATCCGCAATTATTTTACGAGCTGATTTTACAAAAGCTCTACCGGGATCTTTTAAAGGTAACTCATTTCTAAGTTGCTCGGGTGTTATTAATACATGCTCTTCATTAACATGAATATCATTTAAAGTGCTTTTGTGAGCCTTATTATCAGCAGTTAAAGTTGCCATAGTTCTTTCCTAAAATTAATAATCGATAATTGAAATACACAAAATAAAACAAGATTTACTGAAAATATTGAAAAGATAAAATTGTAATTTTAGAGGCTTACAGCTTAATCAAAAATAAAAACATAAAATCGTAAAGATTTAATTACGTGCTTTGTAATGTTATTTTTACACATAATTTTCCTATAGTACAGCGTAAATTTTAAAAAACTAACGGACTATTCTTGCCTTCATATAACTGTAATATTTACGTCACGTAATTGTCATATTCAATTTCTACACTGTGGTTATATTAATAAAGCTCTATTAGACAACTTTATCACGCTAAAAATTTAACAAGTGGGAATATAATGACTAAAATAATGAAGAGTAAATTAACAAAAACAGTATTGACTTTATCTTTAACTGCCGCTGCTTTAATAAGCAATATTACCAATGCACAAAACAGTAGTCGCGATACCATTACTGCCGTTGGCTCTTCAACGGTTTATCCGTTTTCAACTGTAGTTGCAGAGCGTTTTGGTAAAAATACCGAGTTTAAAACACCAAAAATTGAATCTACCGGCACTGGCGGGGGCATGAAATTATTCTGCTCTAGTAATGCTATTAACACGCCTGACTTATCAAATGCTTCGCGTCGTATGCAAAAAAGTGAATTTGATATGTGTACTAAAAACGGTGTAACAAGTATCACTGAAGTACTGATTGGTTATGACGGTATTGTGGTTGCTAATTCAAATACCGCTAAGTTAATGAACATCTCCCTGAAAGAAATTTTTCTAGCACTCGCTAAAGAAGTACCGGCAAAAGATGGTAGCGAAAAGCTTGTCACTAACCCATATAAGTTATGGAGTGACATTAATCCTGCGCTACCAGCAAACAAAATTGAAGTGTTAGGCCCTCCACCAACATCGGGAACACGTGATGCCTTCGCTGAATTAGTTTTAGAAGGCGGCTGTAATCAGTTTAGTTGGATTAAAGCAATGAAAAAGCAAGACAAATCTAAATATAAAGAAATTTGTCATAGCGTACGTGAAGATCATACTTACATTGAAGCTGGCGAAAATGACAACTTAATAGTACAGAAACTAACCGCTAACCCTAAAGCTTTTGGTATTTTTGGTTTTAGCTTTTTAGACCAAAATAGCGATACATTACAAGGCGCAGTAATTAATGGCCAAGGACCTTCGTTCGAAGCAATATCAGACGGTTCATACGCCGTTTCTCGTCCATTATATTTCTATGTGAAAAATGCTCATGTGGGTAAAGTTCCCGGTATTTTAGAGTTTTTAACCGAATATACCAGTGAAACTGCAATGGGTGAAGAAGGCTATTTAACTGATAAAGGGTTAATTCCATTAGGTGAAGAAAAATTAACGAGCATTCGTAAAAACGTCTTATCACTAACTCCTTTAGTATTAACTGAGTAGTATTAACTGAGTAGTATTAACTAAGAAATGTTAACTGAACAGTTACAACTAAATAATCTTAACTAAACTCAATCACTAATAATCATCACCACGCTTTTAGGCGAGAAAGCACTTCTCGCCTAAACTTTATCAGCAATATATGTATTGTTTTTTTAATTGAAAAATTGGCCTTGATATATGAATTCATCTTTACTTTTTATTACCTTACTTTGCTTAACATTTTTCAGTTACTGGTTTGGAGTAAAGCGCTCATTAAAAGTTGCGGGTGGCGCAGAGCATAAAAAAAATCTAACCTGCTTACCACAGCAATTTGGCTTATTAACGGCAATGGTTTGTGGTTTACCGGCGTTGATCACATTGTTAATCTTTAACAGCGTTGAAAACACCATTATTGAGCAGATTCTTGCAACGACATTGCCTGCCAATATTCAAGCCCTTTCAACTATTGATCTTGGCCTTTACCTCAATAATATTCGCTCAATAGCTTCATCAGAAACAATAACAAACTTAATCAAGAGTATAGAAAATCAGAGCCTGAATAATGCTAATTTAGCGACACTTGAACAGCTCAAAGCGGCATTAACATTAAAAGAGTTACACCAACAAGTAACTTGGTTAAAAACCAGCTTAGTACTCGTTGTCGCGATTACTAGCGTTATCGTGCTCGTTAGACAATTTAGTATTACGTTTAAAGCTCGCCAAAAAGCTGAAGCAATCATACGTACGTTACTAGTTGCATCATCAGGCATTGCAATTTTAACAACGCTTGGCATCGTTATTTCCGTGCTATTTGAATCTATTCAATTTTTCAGAAGTGTGCCACCGACTGAATTTATGTTTGGTACTCAGTGGAGTCCACAAACGGCCATGCGGGTTGATCAAATAGGTGGTTCAGGTAGTTTTGGCGCAGTACCTCTTTTTGCAGGAACCCTACTAATCACCTTTATTGCCATGTTATTAGCTGTACCAGTAGGGTTAATGATTGCCATTTACTTATCTCAATACGCTAATACTAAACTACGCCGTGTTGCTAAACCTATGCTAGAAGTATTAGCTGGTATACCAACTGTCGTTTATGGTTTTTTTGCCGCCTTAACCGTTGCTCCTGTGATCAGAAACTTGGGAGAATCCTTTGGATTAAGCGTAGCATCTGAAAGCGCTTTAGCTGCTGGATTAGTAATGGGAACCATGATTATTCCTTTTGTCTCATCCTTGTCAGAAGATGCAATAAGTGCTGTACCTGAATCATTAAAAGAAGCGTCATTAGGCATGGGGGCAACCAAAAGCGAAACCGTTATTAAAGTACTATTGCCAGCAGCCCTACCAGGGATTGTGGGTGCAATATTGTTAGCAATTTCTCGTGCAATAGGCGAAACCATGATTGTTGTTATGGCCGCAGGAATGGCCGCAAACCTAACAGCAAACCCACTCGACTCAGTTACTACAGTCACAGTACAAATCGTTACCTTGCTAACAGGCGATCAAGAGTTTGATAGTCCAAAAACATTGGCTGCTTTCGCGCTTGGCTTAATGTTGTTTATCACGACACTTGGGTTAAATATTTTAGCACTGAAAGTTGTTAGAAAATATAGAGAGCAATATGACTAATTCAATAAAAAGCTCGACGGATAATACACAAATGAACGATTCAATTCAGCAGAAAAGCACCGTAACTATTACAGAGAAAGTAACAAAAAGCTTAAAAAAACGTCATAGAAAAGAAAAACGTTTCAAAATAGTAGGTTTACTTGCCGTACTTTTTGGTTTTATGTTGGTACTAACTTTAATCACAGATATTACAGCAAAAGCTATACCTGCATTTCATCAACACTGGGTAAAAATTGATGTTGATTATAAAAGCGCTTGGTTGAATATCGATGATACAGCCGCAGCAACACAGCTAACAAATCAAATGCAGACCGCAAATTATCGAAAAGTATTGAGAAACTCTATCTATCAAATGTTCTCAACAGGAGCAGAAAAAAAGCTAACGCGCCAAGATAAACGCCAGCTGACCAAGCTATTTTCAACCAATGCTGAATTCACGATTAAAGATAAATTAATTGCAAAGCCTAACTACATCAATAAAAAAATTGAACTGTGGGTGAAACTTGATGATGACGTAGATAGCTATCTAAAAGAAGATTTTCCGCTAGGCGAAGCGGGCCTTCGAGTATCGAAAAAACAAGCAGAGTGGATTGCAAAATTAAGTACTGAACAACGTATTGATAGTCGCTTTAATCTTAGTTTTTTCACTGCTAGTGACTCACGTGAACCTGAACTTGCAGGTATTAAGGGTGCATTAACAGGAACATTATTAACGATGTTTGTCACCTTGTTACTTTCATTTCCATTAGGCGTTGCAGGTGCAATATACCTTGAAGAGTTCGCACCTAAAAATCGCTGGACGGATATCATTGAGATAAACATTAATAACTTAGCTGCAGTACCATCAATTGTTTTCGGCTTACTCGGCTTAGCCGTCATTATTAATATATTTGAACTACCACGCTCTGCCCCATTAGTTGGTGGCATAGTATTAACCTTAATGACATTACCAACCATTATTATCGCCAGTCGTGCTGCAATAAAGGCTGTGCCACCATCTTTAAGAGAAGCAGCATTAGGATTAGGCGCTTCAAAAATGCAAGTTACCTTCTCCCATGTATTACCACAAGCGATGCCAGGCATAATCACAGGTGGCATTATTGGTATTGCACAAGCCTTAGGAGAAACAGCACCATTGCTGATGATTGGCATGGTTGCTTTTATTGTTGATGTTCCAACAAGTATTCTCGATTCTGCCACAGTATTACCTGTACAAATATTTTTATGGGCCGACAGCCCTGAAAGAGCATTTTTAGCAAAAACATCCGCGGCAATTTTAGTGTTACTCACACTACTATTAGTGATTAATATCACTGCAACAGTATTGCGCTCTAAGTTTGAAAAAAAATGATTTTTTTAAAAGAAACCGTTTAAGAAGAAACAAATGAATAATTTGAATATAAAAGAAAATGACTTATCAGAATTAGCGCTAACAGAAACTGTTGGGAATATTTATGCCGATAATGCAAAAATGTCAATTCGCAATGCCGATGTTTATTACGGTGAAAAACAAGCGATACACAATATCAGTTTAGATTTAGCGCAACATCAAGTTACAGCACTTATTGGACCTTCAGGTTGTGGTAAGTCTACTTTTTTACGCTGTTTAAATCGTATGAATGACACCATTGATATTTGCCGAGTCACAGGACAATTAATGTTAGATAATGATGACATTTATGCGAAAGATTTAGATCCTGTCTTATTACGAGCTCGTGTGGGTATGGTTTTTCAAAAACCAAACCCTTTCCCAAAATCTATTTACGACAATGTTGCTTATGGCGCCCGCATTCACGGACTTACCAATAATAAAACAGAATTAGACGAGATTGTTGAAACAAGTTTACAAAAAGCCGGTTTGTTTAATGAAGTTAAAGATCGATTAAAAGAGCCTGGTACTGGCTTATCTGGTGGTCAACAACAACGCTTGTGTATCGCTAGAACTATCGCCGTGAGCCCAGAAGTCATTTTGATGGACGAACCAGCATCAGCACTTGATCCAATTGCTACCGCCATTATTGAAGAATTAATCGATGAGCTTAAAGAAAAGTACACTATCGCCATTGTAACCCATTCAATGCAGCAAGCAGCTCGTGTTTCACAGCACACCGCTTACTTTCATATGGGTAAGTTAGTTGAAATGGGAAAAACTGAAGATATTTTCACACGCCCTGAGCATAAACTAACTGAAAACTATATTACTGGCCGCTTCGGTTAATGGGAGAATAAAATGACAACACAAGACAATACCAATACACCAAGTGGTTTTACGACAAAATTAAATTTAGACAAGCACATTTCACGTCGTTTTAATCAAGAACTAGAGCAAGTAAGAAGCTTAGTTATGGACATGGGAGCCTTAGTTGAACAACAAGTAAACGACGGATTAAGTGCTGTATTAAATGCTGATGAAAAACTCGCAGAAAAAGTAATAAAACGTGATAAAAAAGTGAATACCATGGAGCTAGAAATTGATGAATATTGCACTCAAATATTAGCTCGTCGACAACCAGCAGCAAGTGACTTACGCTTACTTGTCAGTGTCATCAAAAGTATTACTGATCTCGAACGTATGGGCGATGAAGCAGTAAAATTTGGTAAAAATGCCATTAAGTTAGCAAAAGGTAATTTTGCAGAACAAGAAAGTTCAAGACCGCTTGTTGAGTTAAAACACTTAGGAAAACATGTTAGTGATACGTTAAACAAGGCACTAACTGCTTACGCACAAATGGATGTCGCCGCTGCCTTAGACATCATAAAAAATGATAATATCGTCGATGAAGAATTTGATAACATTTCACGCTTATTAGTCACTAAAATGATGGAAAACCCACGAGAAATAAAAAATGCACTCAGAGTTACTTGGTGCGCTAGAGCACTAGAGCGTATTGGCGATCACACTACTAATCTATGTGAATATATTGTTTATTTAGTTGAAGGCAAAGATGTTCGGCACGCTACAATGGAACAAATTAGAGCATCAATCGACAACTAACAATAGCCTAGTAGCTTAAACATTAACTTACGGTGCTATGCGGTGTTAATAAAACAAAAAATAGGTGCTTCGGCTGACTCAATGAGCAACTCTTCTTTCACTCAGCCGACATCATTTACTTAATAAATGCTTTTTAAAAAGAAGTATCACTGTTAATAGCCTTAATTTAATAACACCTATCAATGAAAGATGCTTCAATTCACTCAGAAAACTTTGTACACTCACGACACAAAGAATATCCTTACTAAAGATATAGTCTATGCAAACAATAATTCCACCTGAATCGTGTCCTTTTTGTCAGGGAAATAATACTTGTATGGTTAATGATATAAAATCTTGTTGGTGCAACAACACTCCTGTCCCTGCTGAATTAATTGCTTTAGTGCCAATACCATTACAACGTAAAGCATGTATTTGTGTTACTTGTATTTCTCTATTTAATGAAAGCCCGACACTCTTTATAAAAAAACACCTAAACAGAGCAGCCACCTAAGTGTACATTTAGATGAAGACGCTGATAGCAAAAATTAAACAATGTCAATTATGTGAAAATATTTTACCCTGTGAGCCCAATCCTGTATTTCAAGTAAACGAGCAAAGTAAAATTCTTATTTTAGGCCAAGCGCCAGGAATAAAAGCTCATCAGACATCCATACCTTTTAATGATAAAAGTGGTGATAGATTAAGAGCTTGGCTAGGTGTAAGTAAATCCCAGTTTTATAATGACGAACTATTCGCTATTTTGCCGATGAGTTTTTGTTATCCCGGTAAAGGTAAGTCTGGCGATCTGCCACCGTTGCCCCTTTGTGCAGATACATGGCGTAATGCACTGTTAGCAAAGCTAACAAAAGTAGAATTAACAATAATATTAGGGAAATATGCTATCGCATGGCATTTGCATACCAAAGCCCCTATTACACAGCTAGCACAGCAATGGCAAACGCTATTAAACTCAAAACAAATTGTGCTCCCACACCCTAGTCCTCGAAATAATATTTGGTTAAAGAAAAATAGCTGGTTTGAAGATGAGGTTATTCCTAAACTTCAAAGTAAAATACAATCGCTAATTTAAAATACACTTTACACATTCCCTGAAACGGTCTGTATTGAAATGAAAGGCAATTCATCGTATCTTAATATTAGTTACCTATACTTTTTATATTAATTATATTGGATACGTAAAAATAATGGACAAACTTAAAGGCACATCGTTACTCTTAATTATTATGTTAACAAGCCTTCTATCAGGTTGTAATGCAAATAAAGAACCCAAAATGTCCGAGAAGCAAGTCGCCACTTCTTTTTTTAATGCCATTTATAATGAAAAAGACATCGATAAAGCTATCGCTTTAAGCTCTGCCGATTTTAAAAAAGAAATAGAAAAATACCACACCGCCAGCAATGTTGCGCGTCGTTTATTCAACATGAGCTTTGACTCTGTTTCATTACATACCTCAGCCAAGAAAAAGCAAATACTTGATAATTACAATATTCAGGTAACTATGATGATACAGTTCACCGGTAAACGTGATGGCAATAGCTATAAAGACTATAAAAAAATTCTATTGATTAAAAATAAGGATCAATGGTTAGTCGATAAACTGGTGGAAGATTAATATGTTGTCAATTTGAGCTTATCTTAAGAATAAGATACAGAGCAGAATTGAGCCCAATTTAAAAAGAAGAGCATTTCAGTGCTCTTCTTTTTTTAAACATTATTTGTGATTACTATTATTTGCAAAACTATCACTATATCAGCCTTAATAGGTTAATTAATGGTTTAGTTTTTAACGTTAATTACTTATATTTCAATAATTAAAATGAATAATAATTATCACCAAAATCTAGCTCTCTTTTTTCACGTCGCTCATCTTTATAAGCTTCTATTTCGCGCCATTTACGTTTATTTTGTTTCTTACTTTTCTTTTTTTCAAATTCAGTCTCTTCTTCAAAGTCACTAAAATCTAATTCTTGCCATTGTTCATCTTGCATAATAAATACTCGTAAAGTTAATGTTTATTGCAATATAAATAGCTAATATGACAATTTGTTTACAAAAAAATTAAAGTAAAATGATAGCCATTAGTTTATTTTAATAAACTCAAAAAACAACTGATTTAGCACTTACTTTACTTTAGTTAACAAGTTGACAATAATGTAGATTCACAATATCAATGTACCGCTAACATAACACCATAAGAGTTTATTTATGACTACCAACAACGATAACAACAAAGAAAACGCCACTATTCCACAAGAAGCATTTGATTGGTATGACGAATATGCTCATGGCATTATTGATAGAAGAACATTTATGAAGCGCCTTGCCGGCTTAGCTGTTGTTGGCATGAGTACTAACATACTCGCTTCGGCATTATTACCAAACTATGCACAAGCCGAACAAGTTTCATTTAATGATAAAGACATCACGGCAAGCTATGAAACATTTGAATCACCTTTAGGGCTTGGTAGCGTTCAAGGCTACTTTGTAAAACCAGCTAATTTATCAGGCCCCGCCCCCGCTGTTTTGGTAGTACACGAAAATAGAGGGTTAAATCCTTATATTAAAGATGTAGCTCGACGTGTTGCTAAAGCAGGTTTTATAGCATTTGCCCCCGATATATTACATACATTGGGCGGTTATCCAGGTAATGATGATGAAGGTAGAACAATGCAACGTACGTTAGATCGTGCAAAAGTTGAACAAGATTTTATTGCCTCCGCTAAATACCTTAAAAACCATCAATTATCTAATGGTAAACTTGGCGGTGTAGGCTTTTGTTTTGGTGGTTATATTATTAACATGCTTGCTGCAAGAGCACCTGATGTAATCAACGCCGGCGTACCTTTTTATGGCACCCCTGCGGCTAAAGAGTTGCGAAAAAACATTACAGCACCGTTAATGATTCAACTCGCCGAGCTGGATAAACGTGTCAATGCCACGTGGGATGAATACGAGCAAGACTTAAAAGCAAGTAACGTTGATTATGTAATGCACATGTACAAAAACGCCAACCATGGCTTTCATAATGATTCAACCAGTCGTTACCTACAAAAAAGCGCTGACTTGGCTTGGGAAAGAACAATCACTTTCTTTAATAAACATTTATCTACAGCGCAGTAGTTAACAGAACCATAATATTGATAGGTTTATATTGTAATCTATTCAAAACAAAGTGATGGTTGAGTCATGCTAGCCAGCTCATTAGCTGAGTTTATTTAGATGCTCAACCATGATGTTCTTTCATGGGAAATAAACTGCCGATTTGGCGGCAAAAATTGTTTATTTATCTCTTTTTCTTCTAAACCATTCCTTCATCAAACAGCCTACTTATTATTTATAATAAATAAGAAAGCACTATGTAGCTTGAACTAGACTTAATAAATGCTTTCCTCGCAGTTATTATTACTAACCTCGTCATAATGGCTCATATATTGCTCTAACGTTAAATAGTAAAAAATAATAGCACCACAATAACGAAGCAATGGATATTCATTATGATGATTTTTCAAAATTATGCTCAAGCAATCTCAAATGCAAAAGCTAATAATGAGTCACAGGTAAATTTTAATAAACCTATAACCGCCGTAGAAGCAATTCCCAGTGAAAAAGATACAGTCACACTTTCAGACAAAGCTCTAGCGATGATGAACGGTAAAACATATACCGAGGAAGCACCCACTTATATTCGTCCGGTAACGGCAAGAACATTACTTGCAAGCAATAACGAGCAAAACACTATAGGTAATACGACGACTAGTGATCAGCAAGTACCTGACTCTCGCTTTGCAGAGATAATGCAAAAAATATTAGATAAACGATTAGGGATTGATAGTGAAAAATTAGAAGAAATAGAAGTTATGATGGAGCAAGTAGCTAATGATGACAGTTTGAGCCCAGAAGCAAAACAAGAAGCCCTAGACAAGCTGACCGAGATGAGAGAACAAGTTTTTAAAGAAAGTATAGGTATGCAAGAAAATATACAACAAGCTGACTAATCCAGTAAATATAGACCATCCTACTTAACAAATGCCGTCACTATATGAGTGTGAACATAACGTTTACTCATAAAAACATCTCCATAACATTGGCTATTATCCCTTTATTCCCCCAGGAATATACTATAGGTTGCTTATAAAATTATCAGTAACCTATAAATCATAACTTAAGATCTAATCGTCATGCTACATTTGATATACAGCTTTAGGTAAACAGCTCTTTCCTATCAATAGTGCCATATTAATACCAATCTCACTAACTATGCGATCATTGCTACTTGTTAAAATCATCAACTACATCGTTATTTAATAATTTTAACAACTAGTTATTAAAATAAATTCCTTCTATTTGGCAATTTTTTCTCCGTATAAAATTGTTCACCTAATTAATGAGACTGGTATAAGCAATGCGTGCTACATACATAAATTGTATATCCCTCATCATCGTGAAATAAATCATCATCAAAAAAACTCGGCTACAAAAACGATTACTAAAACCTATCACCACAAAGTAAAAAGTAAAAAATAAACCTAAAAATGTAATAAAAAAACAACAAAGCTGACATAAAAATGCAATAAATTGAAAATAACGGTCATATTCAACGTATTTTTATTTCTTTTCTGTAATTTAATTACAAAAATGTATTTACATTCGATAAATTATTAGTATAATTACTCTAGTTCTTGAGGTAACACTCATTTAAATTATTTTCTTACGTGATACAGAGGTCTACATGAAAAAATTATTGATAGCATTAGCGTTAGTATTAACTGCAACAACAGCAACAGCGTCAAATACAAATGTGAAATTTGTAACAACTGATAACTCAACAGAAACTAATTTATGTTTATCAGCAGCAAAATACGGCTGGAAATCAGCATTAAGAAAATCACACAAAAAATTAAATTATGACATTATATGTAATGGTCAAAGCATAAAATCATTCTCTAAAAACTATAACGTTGAGCCAAAGAAAATAAATGACGACGTAACTACACAGTTTTTAGTTATACCTGCTAATGATAATTCAGCATCAAAAGTTTGTGCTCAAGCAGTAAGATCAGGCATCGATTCTGTTAAAAACACAGTAGACTTCAATGTTAAAGACGTTACCTGTAATGGCAAAAGCATTAGTAAGTTTGTAAAAGAATACAAGAACACATAGTTAAATAATTTTTAGACTTTTTTTATTCCCCGACAAAAAAGTTGCTTTAGCCACGTTATATTACGTGGCTTTTTTTTGCCTAAAAATTACAGCAAATTAATTACGATTTCCCCACTCAGTAAGAATTTACAACCCCCACCAGCTTTAAGCTCCTTCATTACCTTGCCACATCCTTGTAATTTAAAAGAAGATCCAAAGAAAGGTTAATGTTACTCTGATCTTATTAATGATTGTATACAATGAGGACTTCACTATGACCATTGGCGTTGGCGGCTCTACCCCAGAAATCGAACTGAATAAATTAACAGATATGACAGCAGATATCGTTGCTATTACTGAGCGTGAATTTAACGAACGTATTTCACAAGCACAAACCTATATGCTCGAACAAAACATTGATGCTATGTACTTAGATGCTGGCACAAACTTAACCTATTTTACAGGCTTAAAATGGTATAAAAGTGAACGCTTAGTTGGCGCTATTTTGCCTGCAAAAGGCGAATTAACGTTTATAGCACCACACTTTGAACAAGGCTCTTTGCTCGATCATATGATCATACAAGGTCAATTTAATGGTTGGCATGAACATGAAAGCCCATATGCTTTATTTGCCCAAACATTAATAGGCATGAACATCCGTTCAGGTAATGTCGCAATAGATGAATCGGCACCTTTTTTTGTTTTTGATGGTTTTCGAAAAGCTGCTCCGCATATTAACTATACCAACGCATCAGATATTACCGCCCTGTGCCGACAAATAAAATCGAGCGCTGAAATAGCTTTAATGCAACGCGCTAAAGACATGACAATTGCTGTACATAAGGCCGCTGCACGTATATTAACCCCCGGCATCAGTACTGTTGAAGTTACAGAATTTATTAATGAAGCCCATAAACGGGTTGGTGCAAGCGGTTCATCGTTTTGTATTGTGCTTTTTGGCTTAGCGACATCATTCCCACATGGTGTAAAAGAACCACAAATCTTAAAAGAGAACGATTGGGTATTAATTGATACTGGCTGTTTAGTACAAGGCTATAACTCGGATATTACAAGAACTTATGCTTACGGTGAAGCAACACCTGAGCAACGTAACGCTTGGCAAGTGGAAAAAGAAGCCCAAATTAATGCCTTCAATGAAGCTAAACTCAATGCACCATGTGGTAATGTTGATGATGGCGCACGTGCCGTATTAGAAAAACACGGTTATGGACCCGATTATCAATTACCAGGCTTACCACACCGAACCGGTCATGGCTGTGGTCTTGATATTCATGAATGGCCATATTTAGTTAAAGGGACTGAAACTAAGCTACAAACAGGTATGGTATTTAGTAATGAGCCGATGTTAGTTATACCCGATAAATTTGGTATTCGTTTAGAAGATCATTTTTACATGGATGAACAAGGCCCTGTATGGTTTACCACACCATCGCACTCAATCGATGATCCCTTTGGATTAGAAGTCTAATTTTTCTTACATAGTAGATAATAGTGACTTAGGAAATGACGGCGTTGAATGTAATTTTAATCGACTTCCATTTATCGATCGTCATCCTCGTGGTTTCTTAATCGAAGAGCCATTAACTAAGAACGAGATTCCCGATCAGACACTTCGGGAATGACGACTTCGAATGCCAATACACAGCAATTACCTACCCTATCAACACACTCTAAGTCTGCTTGAATCAAGTGCCTTAATGAAAGGTAATATTCACGTATGTTCATCATGGTGGGGTATGCTTAATTATTGTTTGGCATTTAGTTCTCTGTTCGCGTCGCGGTGGCGACAACACCCAAGGGGCGACGTACCGCCGCGCCTCCCCTTGGAACCCCTGCGGCGCCCAGCTCAGCAGAACATTAAATAACAAACGAGCCTAGTCCACGATACCTGCCGATTTATCGTCCATGAACAACGGCAGCCCTCGACGTCCTGCCTCGGGTCGAGGCCTACCATTGCTCGTTTATCATTTCATTGCTGAGATGGGTATTTAAGCACTTGGCTAATTTACTATCAAACAAACTGACTTGAGTTTTTTGAACAAACCAAAAATACAAAACCAATATTGTGAACCCTACTCTACCAAAAAACACCAAGTCTGCTTTAATCAAATGCCGTAATGAAAGGTAATATTCACGTATGTTCATCATGGTGGATTATGCTTAATTATTGCTTGGCGTTTAGTTCACTGATCGCGTCGCGGTGTCTACTACCCCCATGTAACGTCATGGCTCAGCTTGACTGACACTTTTCAAAATAACTATTCATTCACTGAGATGGGTATTTAAGCACTTGGCATAGCAAGTCGATATAAAGCACATAGCCTTTTTGAACATCCAAAAATACAAAACCAATATTGTGAACCCTACTCTACCAAAAAACACCAAGTCTGCTTTAATCAAGTGCCGTAATGAAAGGTAATATTCACGTATGTTCATCATGGATGATGAACAAAGCGATGTAGGGCATGGATGCCCGTTCAGCGATGTTACGTCGAAGATATTACCTTGAATGGAGGATGACACTTGATTAGCAGCTCCGAGGGAGTCCAGAGGGATGCCGGAGGCAGTATCCCTTTGGGTGCTGTCGGCACACCGACAATATAACAACCACATAAAAAATAAAAAATGAAATACGAAACTTATTCAAATTAAGCTTTTTATGTTATTGTTTTATAAAATATACATATGGAAATTGTATGGAAAGTTATAAAAACAAGTTGGATATAAAAGACTTACTTAATCTCAAAAAAGAAGAATTAAAAACTGATGATTCTGTCGAAATTCATAGTCTAAATTTAGCATTACAATCTATACAAAAAAGGCTCGATTACTGCGAATATTATTTTAAAGAATTTATAGACTTCAGCACTAAGGATGATTTACTTCTCGAATTAACACCAAAACATCACCCCAATTGTATTAGTTCAAGAACAATATTCGAAGCAAGTACCTATGCTTTCATACAAAATCTACACGCAGTTATTGATTCATTACCATACGCTCTAAATATTATTTTTACTGTTAATCAGACAATTGAAGATAATAAGGTTGGCTGGTACTGGGATTTTATAAAGCAGTTTAAGCCACAACCATTTTTTAAGTCTCTCAATCTTATGTATAATGATGAGTTGTTTTTAAAATTAAAAAAGCTATCAAATACAATAAAGCATAAACACCTTATTCGTATTAAAAATAATGGATATACACTTACGTTTGATCCTTTTTCATATGAAAATAAAAAGGAGATAATAGAAGTACCAAATCAAAATGTTAAAGAACTCATTATTGATACTCACGACAAATTAATACCAAAACTCCTAGATTTATATACTCAAATCAAGAATGCTAAGAAGAAAGAGTTAGCAGCTTTAAAATAAAAAAACCCGCTAGCAGCGGGTTTTTATTAACCTTTAAAAGAAAAGCAGTTTGCAATCAAAAGCTGACTACCAACCTGTTTTCTCTTTAAGTGCATTGCCAATTTCAGCTAAAGAACGAACAGTTTTAACACCAGCCGCTTCTAATGCTGCAAATTTTTCATCAGCAGTACCTTTACCGCCAGCGATAATTGCGCCAGCATGACCCATACGCTTACCTTCTGGTGCAGTAACACCAGCAATGTAAGATACAACAGGTTTAGTAACATTAGCTTTAATATATTCCGCTGCTTCTTCTTCAGCAGTACCACCAATTTCACCAATCATTACAATTGCTTCAGTTTGTGGATCGTTTTGGAACATTTCTAAAACGTCGATGAAGTTAGTACCTGGGATAGGGTCACCACCAATACCTACACAAGTAGATTGGCCAAAACCAGCATCAGTAGTTTGTTTAACGGCTTCGTACGTTAATGTACCAGAACGTGAAACAATACCTACTTTACCAGGCTTATGAATGTGACCAGGCATGATACCAATCTTAGTCTCGCCCGGAGTAATAACACCAGGACAGTTAGGACCAATCATACGAACGCCTGATTGCTCAAGCTTAGCTTTAACATCAACCATATCTAAAGTTGGAATACCTTCAGTGATAGTAACGATAAGCTCGATGCCTGCATCAATAGCTTCTAAAATAGCATCTTTACAGAACGGAGCAGGAACATAGATAACTGTTGCTGTTGCGCCAGTTGCTTCTACTGCATCACGTACTGTGTTAAATACTGGTAGGCCTAAATGCGTTTGACCGCCTTTACCTGGGCTTACGCCACCAACCATTTGTGTACCGTATTCAAGAGCTTGTTCTGAATGGAAAGTACCTTGACCACCAGTGAAACCTTGACAGATAACTTTAGTATCTTTGTTAATTAATACAGACATTATTTGCCCTCCGCAGCTGCTACAACTTTTGTTGCTGCATCAGTTAATGATTCAGCAGCAATGATGTCTAAGCCAGAATTTTTAAGAACTTCACGACCTAATTCAGCATTAGTACCTTCTAAACGTACAACAACAGGAACTTTAACGCCTACTTCTTTAACCGCGCCGATAATACCTTCAGCAATCATGTCACAACGAACGATGCCACCAAAGATGTTAACTAAAACCGCTTTAACGTTGTCGTCAGAAAGAATGATTTTAAATGCTTCAGAAACACGCTCTTTAGTAGCACCACCACCAACATCTAAGAAGTTAGCTGGCTTGCCGCCGTGTAAGTTAACGATATCCATAGTACCCATTGCTAGGCCTGCACCGTTAACCATACAACCTACGTTGCCGTCTAAAGCTACATAGTTTAATTCATATCTTGCAGCATGCGCTTCACGTTCATCTTCTTGAGATGGATCGTGGAAAGCACGCATTTTAGGTTGACGGTATAAAGCATTACCATCAATACCAATTTTACCATCTAAACAATGAAGATTACCTTCGTCAGTAATAACTAACGGGTTGATTTCTAATAAGGCGAAATCAAAGTCTTCAAACATTTTAGCTAGACCTAAAAAGATCTTAACAAATTGCTTCATTTGTGTAGGGTTTAAACCTAACTTGAAACCTAATTCGCGAGCTTGGTATGGTTGTGCGCCAACAAGTGGATCGATTTCAGCTTGGTGAATTAACTCTGGAGTTTCTTCAGCAATCTTCTCAATATCAACACCGCCTTCAGTAGAAGCCATAAATACTACTTTACGACTTGCGCGATCAACAACAGCACCAAGGTATAATTCGTTAGCGATATCTGTACAGCTTTCTACTAATATTTTAGCAACCGGCTGTCCATTTTCGTCTGTTTGATAAGTAACTAAATTCTTACCTAACCAGTTTTGAGCGAAATCTTTAATTTCGTCTTTAGATTTAACTAGTTTAACACCACCAGCTTTGCCGCGTCCCCCCGCGTGTACTTGAGTTTTAACAACCCACATAGTGCCGCCAATTTTATCAGCAGCCTCTGCAGCTTCTTGAGGTGTATCGCAAGCGAAGCCTTCAGAAACTGGTAACCCATATTCAGCGAATAATTGTTTCGCTTGATATTCGTGCAAATTCATGGTGTTTTATCCATTTATCTGTAAATGAAAGCTATTGAAACTTTTTTATTTATTAAAATTATAAAAATTTACAAAAGCCAAGGAAAAGTCGACTAATTATAATACAAAAGCTCTAATGACGGTAGTCAAAAGAGCTAATACTATAGTCTACTTAATTACTGTTTTCGTTACTCAAAAACATATAGCTAATATCTATACATCTAAAAGTAAACGAGCTGGATCTTCAAGTAACTCTTTAATAGTCACTAAGAAACCAACTGATTCTTTACCATCAATCAAGCGATGATCATATGAAAGAGCTAAATACATCATAGGAAGTATTTCAACTTTTCCATCAACCGCCATAGGTCTATCTTGGATCTTATGCATGCCCAAAATAGCTGCTTGTGGTAGGTTTAGAATTGGTGTAGAAAGCAATGAACCAAATACGCCGCCATTAGTAATGGTAAAATTACCACCCGTCATGTCTGCCATTGAAAGCTTGCCATCACGACCTTTAAGCGCTAAGTCGCGGATACCATTTTCGATACCAGCCATGCTTAATTGGTCTGAATCACGTAATACTGGTGTAACTAAACCACGAGGAGTAGAAACAGCAATAGAGATATCGAAGAAGTTATGATAAACAATATCATCACCATCAATTGATGCATTTACAGCAGGGTAACGTTTAAGTGCTTCTGTTACTGCTTTTACGTAAAAAGACATAAAACCTAAACGTGTATCATGCGTTTTCTCGAAAATATCTTTATATTGCTTACGTAAATCCATAATTGGCTTCATGTTAACTTCGTTGAACGTTGTTAACATAGCTGTTGAATTTTTCGCTTCTAATAAACGCGTTGCAATTGTTTTACGTAGACGTGTCATTGGTACACGTTTTTGACTACGCTCACCAAGGTCTTGTGCTACAGGTGCTGCTTTTGCAGGTGCAGCTGCTGTGTTCTTCGCTGCAAGTGCTGCTTCAACATCTTCTTTAGAGATACGTCCGCCTTTACCTGAACCAGTAACATCGTTTGCTGATAAACCTTTTTCAGTCATTAAACGACGAACAGATGGGCTAGCTAGTTCATCAGAACTTACCGCTTCATCAGGCGTTGCTGTAGCTGTAGTGCTAGCTGCTGCGCCAGCATTTAGTTCACCAATTTTTTGTGCACCTAATACAGTATCACCTTCAACATGGATTATTTTACCAATAACACCATTGTCTTGCGCTACAACTTCTAGCACTACTTTATCAGTTTCAATATCAACAAGATTTTGGTCAACTGATACCGTATCGCCTTCAGCTACATGCCAAGTGGCTACCGTCGCATCAGCTACCGATTCAGGTAAAACTGGTACAACAATATCAATTACTTTAGCTGCACCGCCACCATTACTAGCTGCTGGAGCTGGAGCCGCATCTGCTTTAGGCGCTGCAGCTTCTGCACCACCTTCAGAGTATGTACCAATAACTTGCTCGCCTAATACAGTAGCACCTTCAATTTGGCTGATATCAGTTAAAACACCATCAGCTGTTGCTGGCACTTCAAGAACTACTTTATCAGTTTCAATATCTACTAATACTTGATCACGGCTAAATTTTTCACCTACTTGTACATGCCAAGTAGCAACTGTTGCATCTGCAACTGATTCAGGTAATACCGGAACTTTTATTTCGGTTGTCATTTTATTTTATTCCTTACAAACTTTTTAGCACTTCACTGTTACTTATCTTTTTAAACAGAGTAAGCAGAAGCTAATGCACTCAATAGTTAATCTAATTTTATCTAACATTAGCGCTTGAGTGACAAGCGCTTGTTATTCACTAATGTTAGTCCAATGTTAACGCTTGAGTGACAAGCGCTTGTTGTTCTTTTACATGTAAAGCCATATAACCTACCGCTGGGGCTGCAGAAGCATTACGTCCAGCATAACTTAAATAAGTTGCATCAGGGATAGCTGCTCTAAAGTGATGTTGCGAACAGTACCAAGCACCTTGGTTTTGCGGCTCTTCCTGACACCAAACAAATTGCTTCACATGCTGATAATCTTTAATCGCATCTTTAAGCTCTTTCTCTGGGAATGGATATAGCTGTTCTATACGAACAATTGCAATATTATTTAACTCATTTTTACGACGTTGTTCAAGTAGTTCGTAATAAACCTTACCACTACAGAATACAACACGCTCTACTGCCTTCGGATCTAACTCGTCTATTTCACCGATTACATTTTTAAATTCACCTGTAGCAAGCTCTTCCATAGAAGATACTGCTAATGGATGACGTAATAATGATTTAGGTGACATTACAACTAATGGACGACGCATTGGACGAACAACTTGACGACGCAGCATATTAAATACTTGCGCAGGTGTTGATGGCACACATACTTGCATATTGTGGTCAGCACAAAGTTGTAAGAAACGCTCTAAACGGGCTGATGAATGCTCAGGACCTTGTCCTTCGTAGCCATGTGGCAATAACATAGTTAAACCACATAAACGACCCCATTTTTGTTCACCTGAACTAATAAACTGATCGAAAACTACTTGTGCACAGTTAGCAAAATCACCAAATTGTGCTTCCCAAATAGTTAAACCGGCTGGTTCAGCTGTCGTGTAGCCATATTCAAACGCTAACACTGACACTTCTGATAATACTGAATCATGTACATCAAAAGGACCTTGGCCTTCACGGATATTTTGTAACGGTAAATAAGTCGACGCATCTTCTTGGTTATGTAAAACAGCATGACGATGGAAGAAAGTACCACGGCCTGAATCTTGTCCTGTAATACGAACTCTTTGTCCTGAGTCAACAATAGAAGCATAAGCGATATTTTCAGCCATCCCCCAATCTATTAACTTTTCACCTGTTGCCATTTTCATGCGATCATCGTAGATCTTTTTAACACGAGAATGTACTGGGTGATCTTCAGGATAAGAAGAAACCTTAACAGCTAGTTCTTTCAACTTATCAACGCTAACTTCAGTATCGTAGTCATCATCCCACTCATGACCAAGATAAGGTGTCCAGTCAACTGAATGTGCAGTCATTGGACGCCATTGCTCTACAGTACATTGACCTTCATCAAGCAATTTTCGATAGTATGACGTTAACTCATCAATTTTATTTTTGTTTAAGCTACCTTCAGCGATCAATTTATCTGCATATAATTGACGTGGCGTGGCATGCTTTTTAACAATTTTATACATTAATGGCTGTGTAGCACTTGGCTCATCAGCTTCATTATGACCATGACGACGGTAACAAACTAAATCGATAACAACATCACGTTTAAATTCATTACGGTAATCTAGTGCTATTTGTGTTGCTAAAATTACCGCTTCTGGATCATCACCATTAACATGAAGAATTGGTGCCTGAACCATTTTAGCAATTTCTGTACAGTATTCACCTGAACGAGTATCTTGTTCTTTTGAAGTAGTAAAACCTACTTGGTTATTAACTACAATACGTACAGTACCACCTACTTTAAATGCACGCGCTTGCGACATATTAAAGGTTTCTTGTACAACACCTTGACCTGCAATAGCAGAATCACCATGAATGGTAATAGGTAAAACTAAGTCACCTTGGTTGCCGCCACGTCTATCTAAACGTGCTCTTACGCTACCAATAACAACAGGGTTTACAATTTCAAGATGAGAAGGGTTAAACGCTAACGCTAAATGCACATTACCACCAGGGGTAACAAAATCAGAAGAATAGCCTTGATGATACTTAACATCACCTGAGCCTAATATTCCGTCGTGCTTTCCGCCAAACTCATCAAATAATTTTGATGGGTTTTTGCCCATAACGTTAACTAAAACATTTAAACGGCCACGATGAGCCATACCCATTATTACTTCTTTCGTACCAGCAGCGCCAGCACGAGTAATAAGTTCCTTCAACATAGGAACAAGTGCATCACCGCCTTCTAGAGAAAAGCGTTTAGCACCTGGAAATTTAGCACCTAGATATTTTTCTAAGCCATCAGCTGCAATCAAGCCTTTTAGAATTTCAGTTTTTTCATCAACCGATAACTTCGGTACAGACTGTACAGATTCTAAACGATTTTGTAACCAACGTTTTTCATCTGTTGAAGTAATGTGCATATACTCTGCGCCAACTGAACCACAATAGGTTTTTTTCAGCACTTTGTATAACTCACCTAACTTCATTGAGTCTTGACCAACATCTAATGAGCCGACATTATATTCTTTGTCGAAATCATTTTCTGATAGGTCATGATGAGAAAGCTGTAAATCACGGACTTTATCACGTTGCCATAATCCTAATGGATCTAGATTGGCGTTTTGATGACCACGAACTCTAAAAGCATTGATAAGTTGTAAAACTTTAACTTGCTTGGCGTCGCCGCCACTCGTAACAACTTGTTTTTTTTGTTGTTTAGCTAAAACTTTAAACTCTTCGCGTATAGCGCTGTGGCGATATTCCACATCACTACCTTCAACTTTAGGAAGTTCTGAAAAGATTTCTCGCCATTCTGCAGATACAGAGGCAGAGTTATCTAGGTATGATTCGTACAATTCTTCAATATAAACGATGTTGCCACCGTTTAAGTGGGAAGACTCTAGCCAAGCCTTCATTACACCTTCTGGCATTGCCTTTTCCTTGCTGGGGTAAAGCAAAAAATAAATAATCGCGTTATAAAATACGATTACGGTTAAATTGTAATATTACGTATTTATTCAAGAAAATACATAAAAAACTTTATAACGGGTAATAGTTAACGTTAAAGCTAACTATTACCACTATACGTTAATTTAAGCAGTTAAACAGCACGACTTAATAGCATAGATTTAATATGGCCAATGGCTTTAGTTGGGTTTAATCCTTTTGGACAAACATCAACACAGTTCATTATGCCATGACAACGGAATACACTATATGCATCTTGTAAACCATCTAAACGTTCTTCTGTAGCAGTATCACGGCTATCAATTAAAAAGCGATAAGCATGTAATAAGCCAGCAGGTCCGATAAACTTATCAGGATTCCACCAGAAAGACGGACAAGATGTAGAACAACAAGCACATAAAATACACTCATAAAGACCATCTAATTTATCACGTTCTTCAATAGTTTGTATATTTTCACGCGCTGGTTGTTGAGCATCGTTAATTAAATACGGTTTAATCTTTTCATATTGCGCGTAAAACTGGCTCATATCAATAATTAAATCACGTACTACCGGTAAACCAGGTAAAGGACGTAAAATAATTTTACTAGACTTTAACTCTGATAATGGCGTAATACAAGCTAAGCCATTTTTACCATTCATGTTTAAACCATCTGAACCACAAACACCTTCACGACATGAACGACGGAATGATAAGCTTGTATCTTTTTCTTTTAACAGAATAAGTGCATCAAGTACCATTAAATCAGAGCCGTCAGGAATTTCTAACTCATACTCTTTCATGTATGGCTGAGCATCTACATCAGGATTATAACGGTAAATCGAAAATAACTGTTTCATACCAATTACTCCTTAGTAAACACGTGCTTTCGGTGGGAAAGCTTCGCGGTGAACAGGTTTCATATTAACATCACGCTTAGACATAGCACCAGTTTCAGGCGTGAAAATAGAATGGCATAACCAATTTTCATCATCACGTTCTGTAAAATCTTGTCTTGCATGTGCGCCACGAGATTCAGTACGGAAGTTAGCTGCTTTAGCTGAACAATACGCAGTTTCCATTAAGTTATCTAATTCTAAACATTCAATACGTTGAGTGTTAAATTCTGATGACTTATCGTCTAACTTAGCATTTTGAAGACGTTCACGAATTTCAGTTAATTCTTTCATACCTTCAGCCATTGCTTGACCTTCACGGAATACTGAGAAGTTCATTTGCATACACTGTTGTAAATCTTTACGAATCTGTACCGGATCTTCACCTGTTGTTGAAGATTCCCAACGTTTCGAACGTGCTAATGATGCTTCTAAATCAGATTCAGAGGCTTCTTTACCAATTTGACTATCGTTTAAGTAAGTGCCTAAGAAGTTACCTGCAGCACGACCAAATACAACTAAATCAAGTAGTGAGTTACCGCCTAAACGGTTAGCGCCATGTACAGATACACAAGCGATTTCACCTACAGCAAATAAACCTTCAACAATGGTTTCTTTGCCATCAGGACCAATATTAAGTGCCTGACCATTAACATTACACGGTACACCACCCATTTGATAGTGACATGTAGGGATAACTGGAATTGGCTCTTCAGCTGGATCAATATGAGCAAAAGTCTTAGATAAGTCACAAACACCTGGTAAACGTTTGTATAACGTTTCACGACCAAGATGATCAAGTTTAAGCTTGATATGAGGACCATATTGAGGGTGATCACAACCACGACCTTCACGGATCTCGGTCATCATTGAACGAGCAACAACATCACGACCAGCTAAATCTTTAGCATTTGGAGCATAACGTTCCATAAAGCGCTCGCCGTCTTTGTTAAGTAGATAACCACCTTCACCACGACAACCTTCAGTAACTAATACACCTGCGCCAGCGATACCCGTTGGGTGGAACTGCCACATTTCCATATCTTGCATTTGAATGCCAGCACGAAGTGACATACCAACACCGTCACCAGTATTGATGTGAGCATTAGTCGTTGAAGCAAAAATACGACCTGCGCCACCTGTAGCTAATACAGTTGCGCGTGCTTTGAAGTAAACTACTTCACCAGTTTCAATACAAATTGCGGTAGTACCAACAACTGCACCATCACTGTTTTTAACTAAATCTAATGCATACCACTCTGAGTAAACATTAGTTTTGTTTTTAACATTTTGTTGGTACAAACAATGTAATAAAGCATGACCTGTACGGTCAGCTGCTGCTGCTGTACGAGCGGCTTGCTCACCACCAAAGTTTTTAGATTGGCCACCAAAAGGACGTTGGTAAACTTTACCTTCTTCCGTACGAGAAAAAGGTAAACCCATTTTCTCTAATTCGATAACTGACTCAGGGCCAGTTTTACACATATATTCGATTGCGTCTTGGTCACCGATATAATCAGAGCCCTTAACCGTATCATACATATGTTGTTCCCAATGATCTTCATGAGCGTTACCTAAAGCTACGGTAATACCACCTTGAGCAGATACTGTATGAGAACGAGTTGGAAAAACTTTAGAAATCAAGGCACAAGATTTGCCTGACTCTGAAATTGCTAATGCAGCGCGCATACCTGCGCCGCCTGCGCCAATAACAATGGCGTCAAATTCACGAATTGGAACGCTCACTTACACACCCCACACAATTGAAAAGCCAAACACTACGTAGGCTAATAACAAAACTGAAAAGAAAAATTGCAGTGCACCACGCAAAAATGCTGGCTTGATGTAATCTGACAATACTTGCCAAACACCAATTTTAGCGTGCACAAGTAACGCGAGTAGCGCTAACATTGTTGCAACTTTTACACTCATACAAGCAAAAAACCCTTGCCATAAATCATAAGTAACAGTTGGTGTTACTATAAAAAATCCAGCAATAAGTAAGGTGTATAGCACAAGAATAATTGCACTAGCTCTTAGAAGAATAAAATCATGTACGCCATTACGGCCTACTGATGCGACGACACTTACCATAACCAAACTCCTATTGCTGCCGATACAGCTAACCAAATAATCATAATCAATTTGGCACTTGCATTACCCGAGACTAACTCTTCAAAGTGACCTAAATCCATTAACAAGTGACGAACACCCGCTAATAAATGGTAAGTCAGCGCAGAAAGGCAGCCGAAAATAATAAATTTAAAGAAAAAGCCATCAAGACATTCTTGAATACTGGCAAATCCTTCAGCAGAAGAAAGAGAGGTAGAAAGCGTTAGCAATAAGATACCGATAGCAAATACCATAATCACACCGGAAATTCGGTGAAGAATTGAAGCATTAGCTGACGGATGCATCTTGATTGTAGTTAGATCTAGGTTTACAGGACGTTGTTTTTTCACAATTGTTGCCTAAAGAGCTCGAAAGCCTTCAACTTTTATTATTGTTACTCATGAACTACCTTTTAGAATATTAGTATTCTTACATTTGAATACACAAATAGAATACTAATAGAGATTACTAAAGAAGTAATTCCCGAAATGAACGGTAACTGCTTTTTATTAATAAAAATAATCTATTATTACTTATAGAGTTAACCGAACCGCATAATAATAGCGAACTTAGTCTACTTTGGCTAAGTAATTCAATTAATACTTTAGTAAAAGAAGAAATTATTTTTATTATTAAAATAACCTCAAACTTAACAAGACATTTATTGTTTACATTCTTATTAAAGCCACGAAATATAAAAAACACTTACAGAACGGATTGATTATATAGTTGATAATACATAAATTCAATTTTCCTATAACAATAAAAATTTGTAATTTTTTAAATTAACCTTATTCACGGTTAATTATTATACAATTTTATCAGCAGCTACAAACTTTAGTCGAATGGCTATTACATTTTAATTACAAATTGAGGTAGAATGTCGGCTGTTCAATTTACCCAAGTTAAGTATAAATACTGATTGTTATTTCTTAATTATTTTAAATAAGAATAAATCTTATTTAAAATAATTAAGAAGATGATCGGAACTCAAAATTGTAAATTTTAAAAATTATAGGGGATAAACATATGGCTGAATCTAAAGCCTTGCTAAGTATTGACGGCAAAGAAGTTGCTGAACTGCCTGTTCTTAAAGGCACTGCAGGTACCGATGTAATAGATATTAGAACCTTAGGTAGTCACGGTTATTTCACTTATGACCCTGGCTTTTTAGCTACGGCATCTTGTGAGTCATCAATCACATTTATTGATGGTGGCAAAGGTATTTTGCAGCATCGCGGATATCCTATTGATAACCTTGCTAAAGAAGCTGATTATCTAGAAGTTTGCTATATCCTTCTTAATGGCGAAGCGCCAAACAAAGAACAATATGAAGAGTTTAAAGTAATCATTACTAACCATACAATGGTTCATGAAAAAATAGCTCATTTCTTCCATGGTTTCTTACCTGACGCTCACCCAATGGCTATGCTTTGTGGTGTAGTTGGTGCTCTATCTTCTTTCTATCACAGTGATTTAGACATTAATGATGCAGAACAACGTCATCGTAGTGCTCATCGTTTAATTGCTAAAATGCCTACCATTGCGGCAATGGCTTATAAGTATAGCGTAGGACAACCTTTTGTTTATCCACGTAACGATTTAACTTATGCTGAAAACTTCTTACACATGATGTTTTCTGTGCCTGCTGAAGAATATAAAGTAAACCCTATCATTGCTAAAGCAATGGACAGAATTTTTACTTTACATGCAGACCATGAGCAAAACGCTTCAACGTCTACAGTACGTTTAGCTGGCTCTTCTGGTGCTAACCCTTATGCATGTATTGCAGCGGGTATTGCTTCTTTATGGGGCCCTGCACATGGTGGCGCTAACGAAGCATGTTTAACTATGCTTGAAGAAATTGGTGATATTTCTCGCGTTGATGAATATGTATTAAAAGCTAAAGATAAAGACGATTCATTCCGTTTAATGGGCTTTGGACATCGTGTTTACAAAAACTTCGACCCACGCGCTACAGTAATGCGTGAAACGTGTCATGAAGTACTAGCTGAATTAGGCATCAATGATCCATTGTTAGACGTTGCTATGGCACTTGAAAAAGTGGCATTAGAAGACGAATACTTTGTTCAAAGAAAACTTTACCCTAACGTAGATTTCTACTCAGGTATTATTCTTAAAGCAATCGGCATCCCTACAAGCATGTTTACTGTTATATTTGCTATGTCTAGAACTGTTGGTTGGATTGCTCACTGGGATGAGATGTTATCTCAACCAGGTCAAAAAATTGGTCGTCCTCGTCAAAAATACACCGGTGAAATTGATCGTAAATTTACACCTTTATCTAAATAAAAGTATTATTGATGGCTAATATATAGCCAAAATAGAAGATGTAAAATACGAAAAAAGGTAGCATTTGCTACCTTTTTTTATTGTTAATAATTAAAAAACACCTTTTTATTACGATAACAACCCAGTCAAAAGAGTCTATTTTTTAAACAAAATTAAAACAAAAAAGGAGTAAATACTCTACTCCAGTCATTCACAGTAACAATACTAATTATTCATACAACTTATGAAAAAAGTAGAGTTTTTAGTCTAAAAAGTATTATTTCAATATAAATTTCTCTTATATTTTTGCCTTAAATTTATCACTTCACTATAAATCATTAACAAAATACCGCTCAAAAATTTCTTTCATTACGCTTTACTAACCAAATTAGTTTTAACGATAAAGCTTAAGACGTTATAATAATGCCAATTTCGTATCACTTTTTAAGAACAAAATGTCTGATTACTCTCTAAGGTTTGGTGGTATTGCCCGCCTTTATGGTTTACAAGGCGCACAAGTTATCAAAGCATCACACTTTTGCGTTATCGGCATCGGTGGCGTTGGATCTTGGGTAGCCGAAGCACTAGCAAGAAACGGTGTTGGTAATATAACGTTAATTGACCTTGATGATATATGTATTACTAATATCAACCGTCAGATACACGCCTTAAGCGACACCATTGGTGAAAGTAAGGTTGAAGTCATGGCTGAACGTATTAAACAAATTAATCCAGATTGCCAAATTAATGTTATTGAAGACTTTATTACTACTGAGAACTTATCTGAATTACTAAGCAAAGGTTATGATTATGTCATCGATGCTATTGATTCGGTCGATATAAAAACCCGGCTCATTGCTTTTTGTAAACGTAATAAATTACCAATAATTACTATTGGTGGTGCAGGTGGACAAATTGATCCTAGCAAAATAGCAATTACAGACTTAAGTAAAACGTATCAAGATCCTTTACTGGCCAAAGTGAAAAACCAATTACGCCGAGAGTTTAACTTTCCTCGTTCAGATATTAAAAAGGCCAGTAAAAGAAAGTTTTCTATTGATGCCGTATTCTCCACAGAGCAATTACGCTATCCAACAGAAATTGGAGACGTTTGCTTAGCAAAACCGGATGTTAGTGAGGGAAATAATAGTTCTATGCGACTAGATTGCAGTGGCGGCTTTGGTGCAACCACACATGTTACCGCGACTTTTGCCTTTTTTGCCGTGAGTAAAGCAATAGAAAAGCTATTACAAAAATCGGCTTAAAATCTCAGAAAATTAAAGTTCAGTAATTCATGTATATAGCGCTTTAACTTATCCTTAACAGTTAGTAATAACCCATTATCGCTAACTGTTAATACAACGCATTACAAGCTTTTGTTAAACGATGCAACGGCATCGACCACTTCTCTTGCACCTACTTGAATTTCATTCATGACATTACCGGCATTATTTGACAGTTCTAATGCTTTTTCTGCTTCATTCATACTGGTTTCAATGATTGACACTGCATTTTCAGTTAACTGCTTATTTTTAGCGACAACACTAATAATTTCTTCGGTTGCGGTGCTTGTACGCGAAGCCAATAACCTTACTTCATCTGCAACAACAGCAAAGCCTCGACCTTGTTCACCTGCCCTAGCAGCTTCAATTGCGGCATTAAGCGCAAGTAAATTAGTTTGATCAGCAATGCCACGAATATTATCTACAAGCTGAGACACTTTCTGTGATTGCTCATCTAATTCAAATATCCCTTTACTGGCTTCACTCATCTGTTGTGAAAGTTGACCCATAGTCTCAATTGTAGAGTTAATAACATTGATAGCATTTAATGTGTCTTCATCTGTTTTACGAGAAACGTCATAGGCAATTTCAGACGTTTTAGCTATCGCTATTTCCCTATTTATTTGCTCTGTGATCACAGTTGCAAACTTAACCACTTTATATAAGTCACCACTATCGTCATGAATAGGATTATAAGATGCTTCAAGCCAAACAACATCTCCATTACTATCAAGGCGCTTAAATCTATCTGAAACAAACTCGCCTCGTTTTAGTCGTTCCCAAAAGGCTTTATATTCTTGAGACTTAACAAGCTCTGGCTCACAAAAAATACTGTGATGTTTACCTAGAATTTGATTCTGTTTATATTTAGTACCTTTAAGAAAATTCTCATTTGCGTATAAAATAATACCATCTAGATTAAACTCAATAACAGCCGAAGAACGCGTTAATGCGGCAAGCATATCTTTTTGTGATCGGTATTCTGTAATGGTTTGAGTAAGCTCAGCAGAGTACACGGCAAGCTTTTTTGAGCAAGTTTTAGGTTGGATAATTGTTCGATACCAAATGCTATTATTAGATTTCGACATTAGATGCATTGCACCATGCCAATGAACACCTTTTCTAATAGACTCAAGCATTTTTTTACAAATATCACTGTCTTGTATCTTAGGAGACAGAAACATTTCAATAGGCTTATTAAGAATTTCATGCTCTGCATAGCCACATGATTTTAAGAAAATGTCGTTAACTTCGGTAATGTTTCCTTGAAAGTCTAAGGAAAAAAACGCCATTTCACATTGAAGATCATCTTGAATATCATGAAAGCAATTTAACTCGTGTTCTAACTCTTCTATTCGTGCTAATAGCTTACTTTTACCAAATAACATATATTTTACCCTAATAATGATTATTTTTAATTACATACTCTACACCCTGAGTCGTATTTAATGTAAAGCCACATTAAACATATTATCCATTAAAAGAATAAGTGTAGAAGATAGGTTTATGCTTTACCACACAATTTATAAATTTAAAGCCTTTACACTTGAGGTAATTTAGGAAAAATAGTGGTTTGTTATACCGAAATATAAACAGAGGAATAAAAGAGAGGTGTATTAACGACGTTATTTTCTTATGATTTAACATAGAGTAAACAACGTCATTAATATGTTATGACTTAGCTGTTATGGGTTAGCTATTATTACTTGTACTTGCTAATTGGTTGTTACTACGGCTTAATTTCCCAAAGATTATCTTGTGCAACAAGATCATATAAAACTTCCGCTTTACTAATTAATACTTGAGCAAATTTTTCTTGTTCTTTTTCGCCAGTTTGCAATAACCCTTCGGCTTGCATTTGCCATTTTAATGAAAAATGACGTGCTGCATCTCTAGCACTACCAGCAACATTGACAGCATTGTAATCACTTGGCAAATCACCACAAATAACCCAATAATAATTACCGTCAAGTGCCTTTAGTTTCCACACCGACATAAAATTCATAAAATAACGACTTTCTTCGGCTGAAACACTATTCGTTACCAGCCCTTGACTCGCTAAATACTTAGTTGCTATTTGATATTGCTCTCTAATCCATTGCTGCTGTTGTTCAACCGTCATTTTTTGTTCTTGTGCCATGATAACCTCTTAATATTTTTAATAATAATGCTAATAAAAGTGAATAAATATCACCTAATCAATCAACTGGTATTGCTCACGTAATATACTGACGATCTCAGCTTTTGGGTTATCACTTAATACAATTTTTTCACCGGTAATTTTTTCTGCTATATCAATATAGGTTTTAGAAACATCCATCAATACTGATAACGGCAACTCATTATCACGTGCCAACGCTTCACGCTCAGGCATACGCTCTTTATTTAATAATATATCGGCATCAGGAAAATGTTGCAGTAATAGTTGGCGAAAACCTTCTTTTGAATTTTCAACAACGTTGCCAGCCTGATACTGCTCACCATCCCAAATACGAGATGAATCAGGTGTACCAACTTCATCCATATAAATTAACTTATCATTACCTGCTTTGTCTTTTACATAGCCAAACTCGAATTTTGTATCAACAAAAATTTGATCTATTTTGTTTAACGCCGTAGAAATAACATTAAAACCTTCCGTAAGCAGTTTTTCATATAAGCTAATATCATCTTTAGATTTGAAATTAAATGCTGCAAAGTTGTCTTCAATATTCTTACGAGTGATATTAACATCATCGGCTTCTGGCACACCTGGTATTCCTTTTAGAATACCCTTAGTTGAAGGTGTTTGTAATAACTCAGGTAACTTACTATCTTTCGTTAAACCTTCAGGTAATTCAATACCACAAAAATCGCGTTCACCTTTTACATAACTTCGCCACATAGAGCCGGTAATATATTGACGGCAAATGGCTTCAATCATCACAGGCTTAGCTTTTTGTACTATCCACACAAATGGATGAGGAATATCAAGAATATGGCTATCTGCAAGGCCTTGCTCTTTAAACAGCTTAAACCAATGGTTTGAAATAGCATTAAGAGCTGCACCTTTACCAGGTACACCTTTCATACCACCCTCACCTTGCCAAATGCAATCAAAAGCAGAAATTCGATCACTAATAACCATAATAGCTAATGGTGTATCGCTAGGCACATTATAGTTCTTTTCTTCAATTAAGCGCTTACTGTCACTTTCAGTTAACCAATAAACAGAGCGAACCTTACCGCTATGAACGGGGGCATCGGTACGAATAGGTAAATCATTATTTATCGCTAAAACTTTATCAGCTAAATTCATGGAGGTAGACCTTAACATTAAGACTTAAAAATAATTGTAATGAATAATATCTTTAGTATTTATTAGGAGCAAATAAAATAGTATTTATTACCTTAATCTTTGTTTATTAATATCATTTAGTGTTACATAACAGCTTTTATGCCGTTGAATTATACAATAGCGATTTGATCTAATTGAATTAATTTAGAGTAGTTTTTACACGTTAGTTCAATTTCAAAAATAAATGTACGAGGATTATACTTACTTATTAAGTATATTTAATGTAGAAATCAGCTTATACCAGTTTCATTAATTAAGTGAACAATTTTATGCGTAGAAAAAATTGCCAAATACAAGGCATTTATTTCAATAACTAGTTGTTCTAATTATTAAATAAATAACGATGCCGTTGGTGATTTTAGCAAGTAGGAATGATCACATAGTTAGTGAGATTGGTATTAATACCAGTTTCATTAATTACTTAAAAAAGAAAAGGACGCCAATAGGCGTCCTTATCTAGTAAAGCTAATTCAATTCTTATGCAGCTAAAGAAGCTTTCGCTTTTTCAACTAAGAATGTGAATGCTGCTTTATCGTATACTGCGATGTCAGCTAGGATCTTACGGTCAATTTCAATCGAAGCTATTTTCAAGCCATTGATGAATTTGCTGTAAGATAAACCATTTTGACGAGCTGCTGCGTTAATACGAGCGATCCAAAGCTGACGGAATTGACGTTTACGTTGACGACGATCGCGGTAAGCGTATTGACCTGCTTTAGTTACTGCTTGATAAGCAACACGATAAACACGACTACGTGCTCCGTAATAACCTTTAGCTTGCTTTAGAACTTTTTTGTGACGTGCACGAGCTTGTACACCACGTTTTACTCTAGCCATTTTCTATATCTCCTAATTAACCGTGACGTAAAAGTTTTTTAACTGACTTAATGTCAGATGCAGCAATCATGTGCTTAGCACGAAGATGACGCTTAACTTTAGTACGACGCTTAGTCAAGATATGACGAAGGCCAGCTTGTTTGAACTTGTAGCCAGAAGCTGTTTTTTTAAAGCGCTTTGCAGCACCTTTATTGGTTTTCATTTTAGGCATGTGAATAACTCTCAAATGTATACCTTAACCATAAATGGTAGGTATATGCCAAATATTAAGTAGCGAGGGCGAAATTGTTATCAGCAAAAATGATAATAAACAATTTACTTGCAAGCCTGTACTACCAGCGTAAAGATAAAATTGGTGAATTAAGTTCTCAGTATTATTTAAAAGAATGAAAACTTAATTACTTGTCAAACCAAAGATTATCTATTTTTAGGGGCTAGAACCATCACCATTTGACGTCCTTCTGCTCTACGCGGAAAGAATTCTAGAACCGTTAAATCTGCTAAATCGTTTTTAACGCGAGTTAGTAGCTCTAAACCAAGCTCTTGGTGGGCCATTTCACGGCCACGGAAACGTAATGTTACCTTGACCTTGTCGCCGCCTTCTAAAAAGCGTTTCAGGTTACGTAATTTCACCTGATAATCGCCTTCATCTGTACCAGGACGGAATTTAATTTCCTTAACCTGTATTTGTTTCTGCTTTTTACGTTGCTCTTTCTGTTCTTTAGATTTTTCATAAAGAAACTTGCCGTAATCCATAACACGGAGTACCGGAGGCTTCGCCGTTGGGCTTATTTCAACAAGATCAACACCTGCTTCGTCAGCTTGGTTCATAGCTTCATCTAATGTAACTATGCCACCTGCTTCGCCGTCAAACTTAATTAAACGAACTTCGTTATCAGGAATACCTGTGATTAACTCATTTAAACGATGTGCTGGCTCTTTTTGCCCGCCTCGTTGTCCACCTTTAATAGCCATGTTCCTCCAAAGAACTTTGTTCCAAGTAATCGACGTTGTTAAAATTTAGCGATTACTCAGATTAAAAAATATTTTTATGTTTGTTTTATACTCTATTATAAGTAATTTTAACGCTAAGTACGAGAACTAACTTCTTCACTTAGTTTCGAAATAAAGCTATCAACAGACATTTTACCTAAATCTTCACCACTTCGAGTTCGTACTGCAATTTCGCCAGATTCCATTTCTTGATCACCAACTACTAACAAATATGGAACTCTCTTTAAAGTGTGCTCGCGGATCTTAAAGCCTATCTTCTCATTTCTCAAGTCTAACTTTGCTCTAAATCCATTTTCTTTTAGTTTTTTCACTACTTTTTGACAATATTCGCTCTGTTTGTCCGTAATATTCATTAATGTCACTTGAATTGGCGATAACCACGTTGGGAATTTCCCAGTGAACTCTTCAATTAAAATACCAATAAAACGTTCAAGTGAACCTAAAATTGCACGATGAATCATCACCGGAATGTAACGTTCGTTATCTTCACCAACATAAGTTGCGCCTAAACGCTCTGGTAAAGCAAAATCTAATTGCACTGTGCCACATTGCCAAGCACGACCTAAACAATCCATTAAGGTAAATTCAATTTTAGGACCGTAAAAAGCACCTTCACCAGGTAAATATTCAAACTTAATATTACTGTCAGTTAATGCTTGCGCTAAACCAGCTTCCGCTTTATCCCAAACTTCATCACTACCAATACGGTTTTCTGGACGAGTAGACAATTTAACAACAATATCTTCAAAGCCAAATGATCCGTAAACGTCATATACCATTTCGATACATTTTTTCACTTCGTCTTGAACTTGTGATTCCATACAGAAAATATGTGCATCATCTTGCGTAAAACCACGAACACGCATTAAGCCATGTAAAGATCCTGACGGTTCGTTACGGTGACAACAGCCAAACTCAGCAATACGTAAAGGTAAATCACGGTATGATTTTAAACCTTGGTTAAATATTTGCACATGACCTGGGCAGTTCATTGGTTTTATTGCGTATTCACGCTTTTCAGATTCAGTAGTAAACATGCCATCAGCATATTTATCCCAGTGACCTGACTTTTCCCAAAGACTTCTGTCCATCATCATTGGCGCTTTAACTTCGTCGTAATCATACTCATGAAGTTTTTCACGCACAAATTTTTCTAATTCGGTATAAATTGTCCAACCGTCGTTATGCCAAAACACCATGCCTGGCGCTTCTTCTTGCCAGTGGAATAAATCGAGTGTTTTACCAATTTTACGGTGATCACGCTTTTCAGCTTCAGCTAAACGCACTATATACGCTTTAAGTTGTTTTTTATCAGCCCATGCAGTGCCGTAAATACGTTGCAACATTTTGTTGTCTGAATTACCGCGCCAGTAAGCACCCGCAACTTTCATTAATTTAAAATGATGACAATGACGCATACTTGGTACATGAGGACCACGACACATATCAATATATTCTTGATGATGATATAGCGCAGGTGTGTCTGTTTTCTCGATATTTTGATCAAGAATTTCTAATTTATAAGTTTCACCACGTTCAGTAAAGGCATCGTAAGCATCTTGCCAAGAACCGGTTTTTTTCACAACTTCATAACCAGTGCGGGCTAATTCAGTCATGCGTTTTTCTAATTTCACTAAATCATCTTCAGTGATTGATTCTTCTAAATCAACATCATAATAAAAACCATTATCAATGGTTGGGCCTATAGCCATTTTCACATTAGGGTATAATTGCTTAATAGCATGTCCTAATAAATGCGCACATGAATGACGAATGATCTCAAGCCCTTCGCTATCTTTACTGGTAATAAGTTGTAAAGCGGCATCTTGGGTGATTAATTCACAGGCATCAACAAGATTTCCATCGATACGACCAGCAATTGTTGCTTTCGCTAAACCTGGGCCAATATCAAGTGCTACATCCATTACAGATACTGCATTGTCAAATGAACGTTGTGAACCATCTGGGAGAGTAATTACAGGCATTAAATTTCCTTGTCAGTGGCGACACACACTAAGTGCCGCTTGATGTTTATTATGTTTAAAGTAAATGAAAAATCGATAAATATTGAAGATTATTCTAACGCATTGAACTCACTATAAAAGCGCAAAGAATAATTCGAGGTCAGCAATATAGGGCAATTTAGCTTAATTTGCAATTTTTTTAGCAACTATTACGACGATTCAAGCATTGATAACGCCATTGCTTCAGCTATTTTAATACCATCAATGCCTGCTGATAAAATTCCCCCAGCATAACCTGCACCTTCACCTGCTGGGTATAAACCTTTAGCATTTAAACTTTGCAATGTTGTTCTATCACGCGTTATTTGAATAGGTGATGACGTACGTGTTTCAACAGCAGTTAACGTAGCATCTTTCATTGAAAAGCCTTTAATCTTACGTTCAAAAGCAGGCAACGCTTCTCTAATGGCAGTAACAGCATAATCAGGTAATGCTTCACTTAAATCACAATAAACCACACCGGGTTTATAAGAAGGTATAACACTACCGTGCTCGCCGGTTTTATTTCCAGCTAAAAAATCACCAACAAGCTGCACAGGTGCATCATAATTTTCACCGCCCATCTTAAAGGCTTGCTCTTCTAATCGACGTTGAAACTCAATACCTGCTAATACCGAGTTATCTTTAGAAGCAAATTTACCCGAGGTATAATCTTTTGGCTCTATACCGACCACAATAGCACTGTTTGCATTACGTTCATGGCGAGAATATTGGCTCATACCATTAGTAACTAATCGGCCCTCTTCTGATGCTGCTGCTACTACCGTACCACCTGGACACATACAGAAACTATAAACACTGCGACCATTACTCGCATGATGCACAAGTTTATAATCGGCTGCGCCTAAAATTTCATTACCGGCATTTTTACCAAAACGTGCTTCATCAATAACAGATTGTTCATGCTCGATACGAAATCCAACTGAAAAAGGCTTAGCTTTAATATAAATACCTTCATCAAACAGCATTTTAAAGGTATCTCTGGCGCTATGGCCTATCGCTAAAGCAATGTGGCTTGTTACAATATGCTCACCACTGGCTAACGTTAACCCTGTTACTTGTTTAGCCGTACAGTCGCTTAATTCCTCTTCATCAAAAATAACACTATCATCATTTTCAAAATGAATTTGTTCAACTTTTTCACCAAAGCGCACTTCGCCGCCTAATTCAAAAATTTTAGCACGCATTTTTTCAACCATAGTCACTAGTTTAAACGTACCAATGTGAGGCTTGCTTACATATAAAATTTCTTCTGGTGCGCCCGCATCAACAAACTCATGCAAAACTTTACGGCTATAATGTTTAGGATCTTTTACTTGGCTATAGAGTTTTCCATCAGAAAACGTACCTGCCCCACCCTCACCAAACTGTACATTTGACTCTGTATTTAATATTTTTTTACGCCAAAAACCAAAGGTGTCTTTAGTGCGCTCTCTTACTTCTTTACCACGCTCTAGAATAATCGGTTTAAAACCCATTTGTGCCAAAACTAAACCAACAAATAAACCACAAGGTCCCATGCCAATAACCACAGGACGCTGCGTTAGTTTTTCTGGTGCTTGTGCGACAAACTTATAAGCCATGTCAGGTGTTAATTTCACATGTGAATCTTTAGCAAAAACAGCAAGTAATGCCTCATCCTTAGTTGTAGTAACATCTAAGGTATAAATTAAGAAAATATTACTTTTTTTACGAGCGTCGTAACCACGTTTAAATACGGTAAAATTAACTAATTCAGCGTTAGTTATGGCAAGTTTGTCAAGTATTGCCTGCTCAATAGCATCAGCTGGATGATCTAAAGGTAATTTAATATCGGTTAAACGCAACATGGTCTGAGATCCAAAAATAAGGGCTGTATATAAATATGGCGGCATTTTACCTGATAGTAAGACGCATACCAATTAAAACAAGAGATTGAATTTAAAATAAAGCAAGGTATGATCCACACAAAATTGATTAAAGAGTAAATAAATTATGGCTTTTGTTGTTACCGATAATTGTATTCGTTGTAAATATACAGATTGTGTTGCGGTATGTCCGGCAGACGCTTTTTTTGAAGGTCCAAACTTTCTTGTTATTAACCCAGACGATTGTATTGACTGTGATTTATGCCCAGTTGAATGCCCTGCAGGTGCTATTTATCAAGAAGATGAAGTCCCCGAAGATCAACAAGAATTTATTAAACTAAATGCTGAGCTTTCACAAATTTGGCCTAGAATTACCGACGTTAAACCTGCTCCTGAAGATGCAAAGGAATGGGATGGTGTTGAGAATAAATTAAAATTTTTAAAAATTGAAGATTAATAAATATTTATATATTCAAGATATCCACGTAAAGGCCGATATAAAATAACTGAGGCAATCTCACTGATAAAAATTACAAATACCTTATCAGCTCATCAATGTTATAAAATAGGACGTCGTTATGGATAACATGACTGTTAATATAAAAACACCAAATCATCAATCGAATCAAATAAACAAGTTTTCTACAATAAAAGATGATGAAGCATTAGATACTAACCCCCTTGCTTCTACTCAAATTAGCAAAACGGATGAAGTCACTATTTCCCAAGAAGCAAAAGACAAACAATTAGAGGAAGTAAACTCCGCCGCACTTCAAAAAATATTAAAAACAGAAGAAGGTGAAGAAAAAGAAGATCCGTTAGACCAAATGATAGAAGAATTAGAAGAGAAAATAGTAGAATTAACACAAGAAATAGCCCAACTTAATACCAATGATGAAAGCTCACAAGAAAAAGCCAAAATATTAAATGCTGAATTAGCCGGACTACAGGCACAGTTAGTAGAATTGGTAAGCCAGAAACTTGGCGCATAAAAAATAATTGTTAATGATAACTGACTATTATTGTGTCTATTTAAGTAATTGTTCACTAATAATATAGCTAACAGTAAACATTTTTTGAATAGTTAGCTGTAATGGTTGCCTGTGTTTAGCTTCTTCAATATGATGGCCTACCTTTAGTCCTTTTATTTTATAGCCTACAGTCAAAATTTAATGAACCTAACTCCCTTTTACACAAATGTTAAAAGTTTAGCTAAACTTTCTTACCCTATTCTCATCGCACAGCTTATTCAAAATTTAATGGGATTCATTGATATTGTAATGGCTGGTCGAGTTAGCGCTATCGATATGGCAGCAGTCGCCGTAGCAAATAGTATTTGGTTACCATTAATATTAACCATTTATGGTTTAGTTATGGCGCTTGCAGTCATTGTTTCCCAGCTTGCAGGAGCAAAAGACTATTTAGCCATTAGTGAGCAAACTTATCAAACCGCTTGGATTGCACTCGCATTAGGCCTATCACTTATTGGGTTGTATTATCTACTGGCCCCCATGATCGCGCCAGCCATTGAATTAGAAGGTAACTTAAAGCCATTATTGTTTGATTATTTACGATACATTGTTTGGGGCGCGCCTGGTTATTGCCTTTATTTAGTATTAAGAAATTACGCCGAAGGACTTTCTTATACCAAACCAACCATGGTAATTAGTATTATTGGCTTGTTGGTAAACATTCCGGCTAATTATATCTTTATTTACGGAGAATTTGGTGCGCCTGCTTTAGGTGGTGCTGGCTGTGGTGTTGCCACAGCAATTGTATACTGGGCAATGTTTCTTGGTATGTTCTTATATGCCTTTTATTCAAAAACATTAAAAAAATCATCGCTTTTCGATAAATGGTTTTGGCCAAGCTGGTCTAAAATTAAAAATATTTTAAGCTTAGGCACACCTATCGCTTTATCCTTATTATTTGAAGTTAGCTTATTTGCCGTTGTTGCTATTATTTTAGTTCCTTTTGGTGCTGAAACCGTTGCAAGTCATCAAATAGCGCTTAACTTTAGTGGCTTAATTTTTATGGTGCCATTAAGTTTAGCTATGGCGACTACGATAAAAGTTGGTAACGCATTAGGTGATAAAAATCATCAACAAGCTAAAGCGTATACCACACACGCAATTATTCTAGGCTTACTACTTGCTGTTTTTACCGCAATAATCACCTTAGTATTTAGAGTACCTATTGTTGGCATTTATACTGATGAACTTCCTGTTATAGAGCTTGCAGCAAACATTATGCTTTTAGCAACCCTGTATCAATTTTCAGACACAGTACAAGTGGTTTCTGCCGGTGCATTACGTGGCTATAAAGATACCAAATCTATTTTATATATCACGTTTGTTTCTTATTGGTTAATTGGCTTACCTGTAGGGATAGTATTAGGCATTACAGATTGGGTTACTGACAAAATGGGTCCTTATGGTTTTTGGATAGGTTTTATCGTCGGTTTATCTACTGCAGCCATCTTACTTGCATGGCGTTTAAAGGTAGTTCAAGGCCGTCTTGCGTTAAAAACAATCAATTAAACTTTATTTCAGCGAATTTAAGCAAAAGCGCTTGCAAGGACATAAGTTGACGGCTAACATAGCGCCCGTTGATTAATTCAATCAAGCATTTTGCTCGCTTAGCTCAGTTGGTTAGAGTACTTGCATGACATGCAAGGTGTCACTGGTTCGAGTCCAGTAGCGAGCACCATATTAGGTTCATTAAGAATCCAAGAAACCCGTAATATTATAGAGATATAATGTTACGGGTTTTTTATTGCCTGTAATGTGCATAACAACCTAATAACATCCATTAAAAAAGCGGTACCATAAGTGATACTGATTTCAATCACATAATATGGTACCGTTTTATGGCTAAAGTTACTCCCCTTTAAAACGCCTAAAGCAACTAAGATGGCGACCATTAGACCTGATGAACTTGATCAACTAATGAAATATATTAGCTACACCAGTATTAAACTGGGGACTCGCTGTTTTATTGAATGGCGGTTGCATTTACAAACGATAACGGTTTTAAATGAGTTGGGCAAAAGAATTTGAAGCGCTAAAAAATCAACTCACGATCGTAATTCTTTTGATTGTGGTGAATGTGTTTATAGAAGTGCAAGCAGGCATTAGTAGAACGATGGTTTTAACTTCAAAAATACCATTGTTAAATAAAAAATATGCAATTTGTTCATCTTATAGTGTTGCTCCAAGCTCAATATCCCGAGAAACATTACCCGTTAGCATGGCTAAAAAATTACCACATTATCCTGTCCCTGTATTTTTGTTGGCTCAGTTAAGCGTACATAAAGAATTTCATGGGAGAGGAATAGGAAAAATAAGCTTAATTAGGCGTTAAATTACTTATGGGAAGTAAATTTCCATATGCGAGCTTATGCGGTTGTTGTTGATTGTTTAACAGATAACGCTCAACGTTTTTATGCTAATTATGGTTACGAAGCATTGTGTGAACATAATGGACCTATTCGTATATTTCTACCTATGAAAACAGTAAAACAATTGTTTAATCAATAACAAAAGTTCTAGAAGTCACCAGAGAGCTCCTCGGGTATTTTTTTTCTTTACGTGAAAAACTTTGAGCGACTGACCTTGTTAATTTCACGAATTCATGTTCTATATCCACCTAAATTTGCTATCATAACGGCTTTCAAAACGTCGTTTAAAACCATAAGGCAATAGTACTGAGTGGCAGTTTTTCAACTTAGAGATTATCAACAAGAAGCCGTATCGAAGGTGCTTAAACACTTTAAAAGAACCAACGAATCTGCAGTGATTGTTTTACCTACTGGCTCAGGTAAAAGCCTGGTAATTGCCGAACTTGCTCGCTTAGCAAAACGAAAAATACTCGTGTTAACGCACGTAAAAGAGTTGGTTGAGCAAAATCATCAAAAACTTGAAAGTTATGGTGTTACTGCCGGTATTTATTCTGCGGGATTAAAACTTAAAGAAACTCAACACCAAGTCACGTTCGCCAGTATACAATCGGCAGCCCGCAATTTAGATGATTTTAATACCTCCTACTCCTTAATTATTATTGATGAATGTCATCGTGTTAACCTAGCCAGTACTGACTTGACTGGTGAGCAGTCTGACGACCAGTCCAAAGATAAGTCTAAATGCCTGCTTAAAGATAGGTCTAAAAACAACACTAAAGACGCGCCAAATGGCGAATCAAAAGAAAGCGCAAGCAAACTGGGCAATAGTAATCAGTATCAACAAATCATTGATAAGTTGATGCAAGTAAATCCCGAAGTGAAATTATTAGGGTTAACCGCAACCCCTTATCGTTTAGGCATGGGCTGGATTTATAAAAAGCATTATCGTGGTTTTGTGCGAACCCAAGAGAAGCGACCTTTTGAACACTGTATTTATGAACTACCTCTGCATTATTTAATTAAACAAAACTATTTAACCAAGCCCAATTTAGTTGATGCCACCATAGAGCACTATGATTTTAGTAGCCTGCGAGCAAACGCTTCTGGCGACTATAGTCCTACGGATATGAATCACCTATTAAATAAAAACCCAAGGGTGACGCAAAGCATTATTGAACAGGTCATTGAGTTAGGTGAAAAGCGCCAAGGTATTATGATTTTTGCCGCGACAGTTGAGCATGCTAAAGAGGTTTATAGTTATTTACCCGCCACATTAAGTGCCTTAATTACTGGCGCTACCGACAATACTGAGCGCGACGCGTTAATCAAAGCATTCAAGCGAAAAGACATTAAATATCTGGTTAATGTGTCGGTATTAACCACGGGTTTTGATGCGCCCCATGTCGATATGATTGCGATATTACGTCCAACACAATCAGTTAGTCTTTATCAGCAAATAATTGGTCGTGGGCTGCGCTTAAGTGAAAACAAGAAAGATTGCTTGGTGATTGACTATACCGGCAATGATTTTGACCTTTATCAACCCGAAGTAGGTGAGAAAAAGCCAAATAGTAAAAGTCAGCCGGTGCAAGTTGTTTGCCCTAGTTGTGAATTTCCCAATATATTTTGGGGCATTTGTGATGATGACGGCTATTTAGTAGAGCACTACGGCAGACGATGCCAAGGCCTGGTTTATGCTCCCCGTGTCGAACAAGAGCAGCAAAAGCAACCAGAGCAGAAAATCAGCGAGAACCAATGTGACTACCGCTTTGTTTTTAAAGAATGTCCTCACTGCGGTGGTGAAAATGACATAGCTGCGCGTACCTGTTTACAGTGCTTTGAAGTATTGGTCGACCCCGATGATATGTTAAAAAAGGCACTGCAACTTAAAGATTCAAAAATAATTCGCTGCGCAGGTCTTAATTTAACCCGAGTTAATGGCAAGGTGAGTGATAAAGGCGCTGATAAGTTAAAAATCATTTACCATGATGAAGAAGGTACTGAGCTTAATGAGTCTTTTGACTTTGCTAGGCCTAATCAGGTTAAAGCGTTCAATGCTATTTTTGCTAAACGCCTAAGCGCTAAATTAAATGTTCAACTGGGTTCAACTGAGTCGTTTGAAGTGACTACTTTAGATCAAGCATTAAAGCTAGCGAACCTATTGCCTTGTCCTGATTTTGTCATTGCCAGAAAACAGAAATACTATTGGCGTATTAAAGATAGGCTTTTTGATTATCAAGGTAAATACCGAAAAGCCAATGCGCTTAAATAACCTGAACTATAGATAAGCAATATGACTCAAGTAATTAAAGTCAATTCCTACGGTAAGATTATGATTTTTAATAATAAAAAATCATCATCTTTGATGTAATCATTACTCGCCAGACGTAGCTAGAATCACTTGCGAGTAACTTTGAGCGACAGTCCTTGTTAATTTCTTAACTCTGCACATATACTTTTTACAATATCATCGACTGCGGCATTGGTTTTAATACTTATCCAACGGCCAGAAACATTCGCATTGCCAAGTTGCGAGTACAAATAATTTAACTCTTTATCAGCTGATTTGGTCAGAGTTAGGTTGTCCTCTAACGTATTGTTTTTGCGTTCTTTCAGGCGATCTTTTCGGTGCTCTAACGGTAAATTGAGATATATAGTGATATCTGGAATTAATATCCTATTAGCTACATCAACAAGCTCAAAATGATTATTTTCACTCTTCCACTGATGGTATACTTGGGTAGATAACCAGTAGCGGTCAACAATAACATTTTTCCCCTTATTGACTAGCTCTCGAACTTGTTCAGAAACACTAACTACAGTAGACATATAAAAAAGCTGCCTTGCTTGATGGTTATCTTGATAAATGCTCTCTAATTGCTCACGGATTTTTTTAAATTGCTTCCCTGGTGTTGATAATACTTCTGCATCAATTGTTTCAGCTAACGCTTGTGTAATCGTTGACTTTCCAACGCCGTCCAAACCTTCTATGACAATAAACATTACGCGACTTCCTCTTTCAACATCAGATTATTTGCAAGGCTATGCATCATTTGCCATTCCTGCCTAGTAAAGCTATAACTTTCTACAACATGAGGTATTCCACCTTCATCAATTACATCTTCAATTATTGAATACTTTTCTTTATCCTCAGCTAACTTAGTTCCTTCAAGTAACATCAAAGGAAAAGCCTTGATAATACCAACACCTCTTTGATGTAAGTATTCAATACTATTTTTAAAGCTATCAACAGTTTGTCCTGGAAGGCCATAAATTAGGCTTACTTCAAAAGGTTGGTTCCATTGCTGAATCAACTTGATACTTTTACTTACTCTATTCATGTTGTTTCCTCTATCAATAATTCGTGACTCGTTTACATCAGCCGTTTGTAAACCAAACTCCAAATGAACATTTAACTGAGAACAGAGTTTAAGAAAATCCTCATTAATTCGTTCAAAACGAACTTGTAATGACAACATAGCCTTTAAGTTAATTTTTATTGCATATCGAAGAATCTCAAGATGATTCGATTCATTATTAAATATTGGGTCAAGTATATTAATTTTTTTAACCTCCTTTTCCTTAAACAACTTCAACTCTTGCTTAACTTTATCCATTCCAAGTAAATGTACATTTTTATCTTTTAGATCCCTATGAGCACAAAAATTGCATTTGAACATACAACCTCTGCGTGTTTCCCAGTGAAGCATTTCATGCCCTTCATCGATAGGGATAGTGCCATCTAAATATGGAGAAGAAAGCTTTTCAAAGTCGACTGCTTTCTCAATCACTCTACTGGTTATTGACTGCTCATCAAGGATGGCTTCTGGTAATGAAGCTTCGCCATAGCCCGGAATATAAAAATCTCCACTCGGGTATAGTTCATGACAATTTTTACGGTTAATTTGATATCCTCCAAGGATAACCTTTCCTTTAAATCCATTTTCCCTGCATAGCTTAATCACTGGCTCAACAAGTTCAGAGTTCCAAACGTAACAAGCTAATGCTAATCGGTCTAAGTCAGCTAATGGCACACTTTTATCGATTCTCTTGACTATTTCAACCACTGATAATTGCTCTCTGGCCAAAGTAGACATAGGTATCGCTAAGTGATCAATGATAAATTTTTTTCTATATTCTTTATGGTTACGACAAGCCGATAACAAGCTGCCTGCAGCAAACCCTGTCCCACTCTTTCCTCGCTGGCTAAAGTCGAAAGTAACTAACAATGCGCGTTTAAGTATTTTCACCGTTTATAAACTCCTTCATCTAAAGGTAAGTACTCATATTTAATATGAACACCTACCTCTTTGGTTATTAATTAAATGTGTAAATCTAAAGTCAATTAATTCGATGAAAGTGTTTCTCATACTCTTGTCTATTAAAGAGTAAGAATTCATGATGATTTTTTCTTCGAAGGAAGATAAGACGGTGGTTTCTGCCTACGCGAAAGCGGATCAAAAGGCGATTACATTTGACCCTTACACCACCAAGGCATGTATATGGTTTTCCTGCGGCAATACAGCTAATAAGTTCTCGTGTTTTTCTTTGGTAGGATTTAGGTAAATTCATCCAGGTTGAAGGCTGAAAGTTACATAAGATAGGTTTTAATTTAATCGGACTCTGAAGGTCAGTGTCTTTAGATAATTTCGATTTTTTACTTAACATTTATAAGTACCTTTTTGTTATTGGTACTTCTATACGCTGTTCAACTTAATTTTTTTCGCTTTTTTATTTAGGCAATAAAACTATTGTCGAAATAGACTTAGCATTTTGAATTGTAGAATCAAAATCTTCATGCTCATTATAGTTACCATCAATAAAAGTTAGCAGTACAGCTCCTTCCGAAGGCTGAAAGTCCCATGAATCGTCAGTCGTCATCACACCGGTATGATCACCATACGAATAATAAATGAATATGCATGTCTCAACTGAAAAGTTGATTGTTCTGACTCCTGCCAGCTCAATAATTTGTTGCGCGCCCCAGTGAATATCGAGCGATAATGTACATGAGTCAGCGGTAGATGATTCTGTATTACTTAAAGCAGCTTGTAATGGATCAATCGTTGGAGTGATTTCAAACAACTTCACTCGAGGCGAATCGATACTTTTCCTTATTGATGAATGAATATGTTTATATGCTCTAGCTAAATTAGGCCACTTGGCAACAAAGGAGCAAAACCGATTGAGTTGTTCGCGCCTTTTTACTGCATCGTCCCAATTTTTCTCTCTATTACGATCGCGAATTAATAACTCCCAAGTATCAGGAGCGCTCTCATGTCCCTGCACTAACCCATCTAATATTAGTTTATCCAAAGCCATTAAGCCTCCTCCTTTATAAAGTTTGAACGTTTCTTAAGGCTACTCAATTTATAATTATACTCATTGACAACGTCCTTATCGCCACTCTTTGAGTTGATTTCATAAACATCGAGCACTGCTTTTCTACCAATAACTTTCAATAATGAATGAGATAAAATATCTGAGTTATCACTCTTCTTATGAATTTCAAAAAATTGATCAATAATGTTTTTAATACTCAACCGTACATGATGTTTATCTTGGTGAGTTTCACGAATACCTGATACGTATTGTGGTTTATTCTCCCCTTTGGTTAGGTATTTTCTTTCATAATGCCCGGCTGTTTCTATTTGTTTGTCTATTCCAAAATAAAGAAATAAATATCGAAATGCTGCATCTACCTTATAACGACTATCTTGGGAATCAGACACCTTATTTTCAACCTCGAAAATGTTAGTAGACATACCTGTTGATTCCGATGGTAATAATTCATTCAATAATTTTTTATTCGCTTTAAACCAATATTTAATGACATCAGCGGCTACACGTCGATTAAATTCAGGAAGTATTTTGGTTATTTCTTTATAATATGATGCGACCTCATTTTCAGGTTTTACATGCTCCTTCATACTGTTACTTTCAACTCTATTAGACGATGAAACGTTAAAACGACCTCTTGTTTTATAGTTTACCCAAAAATTTAATTGTGAAAATAGTCTTATATCTTTGTAAGGAGTACTGTTTAATGAAAAGTGTGGAGAAAGGAACATCTCTATTATTTTTTCAATAGCCTTATCCTGACTTCTAAAAACTTTAGAAATAACATCTTCTTTTTGGAATACCTCCAAAGCTTCGGCTATTACATACTCTACTGCAAACCGGTTAGATTCAATATAATTTTTCCTTCCTTCTTGCGAAGCATCTGAAATTGGTAAATCCATTTTTTTCATACAATAAAGCCTGACTCTAAATTCATTTTATTAATTAATTGATTCAATTTTATTTTATCATTTTCAGTAAGCTTAACTTTCTCTGGGTCTATAAAAGTACTTTTAGCTGTACTAACCCCACAAAAGCGAATTCCAGCCCACGATGATGGATGTTTAAAGCTTTCCCTTAAGGCATCAAGGTCCAGAGTATTTACGTTATCATTTGATGATAAGACAGGCCCTAACGGTGCATCTAAGGAATCATAATTAACACTATTATAGTTAATAGACTTTAAGTAATTAGTTTTCCCATTAGTCTTTATATCGTTTAATACATCATCTGCGCCTTTGCTAACCCACCAGCGTTGTGAACTTAAAAGTGCTACCGATGCTGAATTCCCTTCAGCTAAAAGTAAATCATAGTGTTTTTTTATATGGGCTGTAACAAGCTCTGGTACTGCCCATAAGGTACCAATAGAAGTTTTAGCACCCCATTCTAGCATTCTCATATCCATCCCAAACGCTTCATTAACGTTACTTGGTAATATATGTAATGGAATATTACTTCCACTCTGACAAGCCCATAATTCAACTCTGGTAGCTCCCCTTACCGCAGAACTCAGATCAATATCTTTAATTGTACTGTTTTGGAATAATAACGTTGGTCTTTCTGGGTAGCGATGCTCACAATGACCATAATAGCTAAAGACTTTGGCATCATTGACCTGATTAAGCACATCACTTTTACTATAATTATTTTCATTAGTTAATTGTGCATTATGGGCAAGATTATCAAATAGGGTAGCTCCACCTTGAGCCATGTAAGTACCACTTTTATATTGAAAATATTTACTTTCCATATAAAGATACATAATAGATGGGAGCCAGTTAACTTCCTTTACTAGATCAACTAGCCGGTACCCTGTATGCCCCGTAGCAACCCATGGAATATGAGATGCAAAAAATGAAGGTAATAAACCAACGTTTTTACAGCCTTTAGGGAGAATATTTTTCCAATCAATAAAATCTAACTCCCAGTGTTCGGTAGCTGATTTTCCTTTAGTTATCATCTCAGCAATTTTATTGATAATTTGCTTTGGTAATTCAATAGAAAAAGAGTTAACTCTTACTTTATTATTCTCATGGTATGCAACTAATATCAGTGCATCATTATAGTGATCTTCAATATCAATTTTAACTAATGTCAGCTCAGGGTGGCTTCCTAATGCAACCTTTATATCTCTCTCTTTAATAAAGTAAGTTTCACGATGTTGTCCGTAATAACCAGGGTCTAGGTTATCTATAAAAGAACCTACTTTATTAAAATCCTTTAAGCATACCTCTGCAACATTAGATAATAATTCAACAGGTTTATTATTTATACTTGCAGCCTCTATAACCTCTCTATATTTTTTATCATTAAATATTTGACTATTGGCATGATCAAACTCAACTTCATTTTGACTACTTAATATAATTGCACAATCCTTCAAATGTTGCTTAATTATGTCTAACTGTCCGCCTTTTAATAACAATGCTAGCTCATTTAGACTGTAATAAGATGAACCTAGCCTCCCTTGTGCTTGTTTTAAGCCAATAGCGAGTTTTTTTTCTGGAATTATCCAGTGATTCATTGCGCTTTCACAAAACCTCATTGCACTAACATTTTCAAGTTCTGTAAATGCCTTAAGTTCTTCATTATTGTTTGAAAGCACTCTGGCTAAACCAGAGCACGCTTGCTGAATCAACACTCCTACACTATCAGCCTCTTGATCTGTGCTTGAGTGCCTTCTAATTTCCATCAACTGTGATAGTCTTTCCTTTAATAACTTTACAACTTCAAATGAATTAGTCTTTAAAGCCTGGCGAACCAAGTGTTGAATTTCTACAAGAGGGTTAGCAATATCAGATATAGGATTAGTACTCAAAAGTATACTTAGTTCAACACCAAACTGTGGAGATATATCTAAGATCTTTTCACACAGAGCCTTATGTTCAAGCTTATCTGAAAAATAATTAAGACGAGCAAAAGTTAGAGGGAGAATTTGTGAAGGCTTCAGGTTTATTTTTGAAATAAATGAAGCATCTGGTGCTGCCTTAATTGCAGCAATATAACATTCAAAGGCTTCAGCCTGCTCGTTACACGCATCAATTATCCGTCCCGCATCAAACAACACGCTTGCTAAATTAAAGTTAACAATTGCAGACTGGTGTAGGCGGATAAAGTCAGGTAGTGAATTTGATAATACTTTTAAGGCTTTTTTGTGCAGCTTTTCAGCTTGTTCTATACACTCATCTGGTGTTTGATGCCACAAACGTTCCATTGCAGCTCTACGATATGTAGCTGCTAATTGAGATAGGCTAGACGCATATTGGTCAGGATACCTTTTTCTTTCTGAGCTATTTATTGCTAGATTGAAATATTGTTCAGCTAGTTTTAAATTTTTATTTGGACCGCCAGGCAAACGAGCAAAGTGAGTAAAATAAAAAACACCTAACTCATGATGAGCCGATGCCTTCATATAGAGATTTTTGTCCGTTAACTTCAATGCTTTTTTGAATAAACGTTCAGCATCAATAAGTTGCTTTACATTTACAACAGTATTACTCAACTCAATAGCTCTGGTATTAAGTTCAATATAACGAGGCTTAATTTTTCTATATTTTACTTTGTATTGTTCTTCTAAATATCTAGCCAGTTTTATATTTTCCATCATTTTAACATTCCATAATCTAGCTATCTAAAATCAACAACGACCTATCTATATCAAACGGTCTAACTTTTATCACAGAGCCATTATCAAATTTAAAATCGGGTATACCTTGAGTAAAGTTTTCCGACTTAGGGTATATCAACCAAATCTCAGCGCCCTTTTCTTCATTTTTTTGATACGTTTGGTTATACGCCAGCATTTGGTATATATCACTCTCTTTAATATTGTACTTTTTGCCAGGCAGATTTTCATCGATGAGCTTCCACTTGGTATCACCAATGATAACTCTATCCTCTGCAGTACAGGTAATGTAAAGATCGGGCCTTAATTGAAATAAGCTCTTTTCTTTGATGGGTTTAGAACCTTTTATAGGCGTATGGGTTATTAAACTCTTTTCCCTGACTTGAGTTTTAATATCATATTCAGGAAACTGCTTTTTCAGGGCTAATGCTACATAATCTTCAAATACCTTTTCCATAGGGAACAATATCGAAAGCATATTAGTACTTCCATCCACAGAGGTTGGGCTTTGCTCTTTAAATATCATTTCTAACCAAGGTAATACTGGCTCGTAATGTCTTAGATGGCGGCCTTTCTGCCATGACTTCAGATCTAGTCGAATATTTTTTGACGTTGGAATATCAGTAAAGTGAAAAAGTAATTCCTGGCAGAAGTGCTTAGTTTTCCCTTCTACCCGATTAAATGCCCATTGCAGAGCACTTCTAATTAATCTGTTTTCAGCCCGGTTTGAAGATAGTTCATCAAATTCCATATAATGCCGATGCTTCATTACAAGGTTTGTTCGTATCTGTTGTGAAACAAGAAGTTTACCTTTTAAGTAAGCAATATTTTCTTCTTTAGGCTGATAATGGCGAGAGATACCCCGTTTAATCAATGAATTTACTTCATCTAAAAACAATTGAATAAATACATCTAACAATGGCATATTGGTTATATCTAAAGCAGCACTCGAAGCCATTTTACCGGGTAAATAGCGTGTAGCCTTCAACATCTTAATGAGGTTATTCCGTGACTTATCTTTATCAACAGAACTAGCGCCTTCACTCACATAATTTAACTTATGAGTTTTAGGTAATATTTCAATTTGATCACCATCAGGTAAGCAGATAACACCTACATAGTTTTGGCAAACTAACACCTCACGTCGTTTTTCAAAGCCATAACGGAATAGCTGATAATGATCAGAGTCATCACTCTTAATCAGTTTCTTTAATGCGTCAAACTGATTATCCGACAGACATAAGTTATCGCCCACAATTGCAGTGTGATTATCCCGAAACAAACGAGCGTATTCATAAACAGTCCAAGTAGCCATTAACTAATGCCTACTCCGCGTCACAGTCAATAAATGCGGCTGCGTCTACGCTTATGTATATCTGTTGATATTTCTCTAAGTGACTAAGGGCATTAAAGTTAACTTTATAAGACTTAGCTGCATATTCGTCGGCACTATCTAGCCAAGTACTTCTCGCATCCTTTTGCTCTTCAATAAACCCATTACTATTTAGGACTTGGTTTATTTGTCCCCAATCTTCAAAAAAGTATTCTTCAAGCAGTGGCATTATGTTGCTTTTAAATGCACTTTCTAACGCTGTTAAGGTTTTAACTTTCATCAATAATGCATGACCTAAAATATGTTCTCTATCTAGAAGTAACTCAATGCGTTGATTCATGGCATATAACATATGTTTAATGTTAATACCTTCAACATCACTTTCTAATAATGAGTAGTTTGTTCTTAACTCTTTAAACTCAAAACGCCTGCGTAAAGCAACATCAATATGAGTTAACGACCTATCGGCAGTATTCATTGAACCAATAATATCTACATTCTTAGGTACTGAAAAAGGTAAACCGGAATAAGGTAGTGTTACTGATAATGCATGGTCACAACCCTCACGCTTATCAATTTCGATTAAACTGATTAACTCCCCAAAAATCTTACTAATATTACCTCGATTTATTTCGTCAATAACTAAAGCATATTGATGTTCAGGATCTGACTTTGCACGCATACAAAGGCGCTTAAATAGCCCCGGCTTAACTTCATAGCTAATATCACCATTATCATTGGTGATAGGCCTTAGTCCTTCAATAAACTCTTCATAGCCGTACGACTGATGGAAAGTAACAAACTCAAAGCGTTTAATAGTTTCTGCTTTCTGCGGTCCTTGCTTCAATGAAGCTAGTAAAGAACTATACTCTTCAAGTTGTCCATCTTCTTTATCATTCATAAACCATTGGCTTTCTTCATCTTTGTCAAAAACAAGAGGTTCTACTCTTTTTTCATATTTAACCGTATTTGAATTAGCTATGGTGTGGGTTTGTAAAGCAGCCCAGGCGGTTTGCTTTAAGTTGGCTGTACGGTTATTTAACTTTGCTTTTATTTGATAGTATTCATGCGAAATAATATCAGGAACCTTGATTGGCGTGTTTGAATCTAATAAAACTAACACCAATATTTCAAACCAATTTAAACTATCAATTTTATCGCTTAACCATACATACTTGTCTTGAATAACAGCATTGTCTGTATATTGTGATTTAAGAATATCTTGTAGTTTGAATGTTTTACCGGTACCAGGAGGACCATAAAAAATTTGATTCGTTGCTATCAAGGCATCAGTTGATTTGTGTTCTGATATTTTTTCATCATTAGGTTCTGGACTTTTTTTACCGAACTTTAAAAATAATTCCCATACAAAAGTGTTTAGAAGGTAAATATCTTCATCTTCTAATCCTTGAGACTTAATAGAATCCATAAGGGCTTTATTTTGAGTAGCCCAGTTCTTTGAGGTTTCAATTTCCAAATTAAAAATTGAATTTAATTTTTTAACTAAGTGTTGCAGGTCCGTTTCATTAATAATTGTAGAGTAGGCAATGGGATTTGCGGTAGCAAAAACACGATTTATCACACCCCACTTTATTGACTTAAACTTCTTATCTCCTTTAGCCTTTCGTGCCCAGGCACAAACTTCTTCTAACGTATTAGCTGTGGGGGAATTAATAATCTTTTCTGTAATTTCCGGTAAGTCTAAAAGTAAAGCAGAAAACTCATCCAAACTAATAAATCCTGGGCTAACGCCAGCAACACCATTATCTGGACTTCTCCATAATTCAATTAAAATATCTTCATCAAATTCTTTAGCCGATTTGTCTTTATATTGAGCGAATTTATCACATAATGTTTTATAAGTTTTAATCCAGGCAGTAGAGGGGTGCAATTTATATTCTTCGTATAATTCATCTATTGATTTCAGATCACCTTTAACAACCTCAACGTCATAACTTAGCTCTTTGGCTTTACCAAGAATGTTTTCTATATTACCAACGCCCCACTGATTGCAAACATATACCTTAATGCCATCATCGGTTTTTAGTGATTCAGAGTCTTTCTCAAAATATCTTTTTTTTGGATCATTACTGTGTTTATTTTTTTCTATTAAATCTTCCTCGGTTATCAATAAACCTCTAGTTCCCTGAAGATCTTGAGGAAATACTTCCTTCAACTCTGATAAGCTAGGTGAATTGGAAGTAACATAATACTGAACAAGCGCCAGAGCTAAGCGACCTTTACCATATGTTTCGCCATTAAAAATATATTTAGTTGTATCTTTTGCCACATTAATACCCTCTTATTTACTTTAATTACGCAAATTTTTTAATTTTTGTTCAAATGACTCTTCAACACCTGCATGTAACTCTTTTTCATCAGGGAAACAGCGCATGTAGCCTTTTTCGCTAAGTGAGAGCCACTTTTCGATGGCTAGTTGTACAGAGTGACCATCTCTAGTATTCAAGCCTTTTAGATAGCTATCAGGCATTTCGACGAAGTCAGAAACTATCCAAGAGCCGATGGTAGGGAAGTTAACACCGCCGTAACGCTCGTCAAAGTCATAACTAAGCAATTCCTGCCCTTCATAAACCTTGCTTAACCAATCTGGTTCAACAAATTTCCCAGTTACTAAAAAACCATGTTTATAAAGTAATGCACAACACGCTGTAAAATAAGCGCGTGATTTCCAGTAGTGAATACCCCAACGACCTAATAGGTGATATTTATATATTTCGCGTTGGTTTATTTCACCAATTGGTTCTGCAATAACGAATAACGAGTCATTATATTCATATATCGACTTTTTATGAGAAGTTAGTACGTAAGCTGATGGCTTGTATGCATTAGTATTATTTAACAATTCAGTTAGATAAAAATCAAAGTCTTCAGGGTGTTTGTAAAAGTCAGGAATATTATAAATTTCATTTGAACTGCCTTCGAGCCAATCTTTATTAACCCCGAATAATTTAGCGGCATCAGTGATTATTTCAGGGGTAAGTTTTTTTAGTAGTTCATCGTCAGTCGTACATGACGGAATATCTAAGCCATGACCGAAGAACTCTTCAATTTGATTACGGTGAACACCGTGAGATTCAAATAAAGCGACTAATCGTTGAGTAATGGTTGAAAATGGTTCTGTTGCCTGTGTTCGATTAAAGTATTTATTCTTAAAACGATCAAATAATTGAAACCCGGCTAAAATATCACCTAACATTTAAAATCCTTCTTATATAATTATGGTGTCAATTTAGAATTGTGTTTATTTACCACCCATTGGTGTATATGTGGTGCATTCAATAACCCATGTATAAATATGGAATGCCAATTATTAGGCGTCCCAAACTCATTATCATAATCATCTAAGCAATCAGTTATAAAATCAATAATTTCATTTCGACTTATTGGCTGTCTTTTAGGCAAAGTTTTAATAACTGTTCTGGGCTTTTCAAAAAGTTTATTAACTTCAGCTCTTAACCATTTCTCTATACCAATCTTAAGAATTATATTCTGTGTATGATATCTGATAGACGCAATATCAGGATGTAATAAATTAACATAACTAACCTTAGCTCTTATCCATCGAAAATCGTTAGCGTGAGTTATAACACAAGTTAAATGCCTATCATTCAAAATAGTATCAAAATAAGGATGTAAAACTCGTACACCTTGTGTATTTCCTTTTAATGCATTGCCTCGCTTCATATTGCAACCACATGCCGGCACCAAATTCTTAGAGTATAATGACCAAGCAGGGTAATCATCTTTAGGTAAAATATGATCTAAAGTAGTAGGGTGAAATCCGCCACACATAGGGCAAACATCAGCTGAAGAATCTCTTAATTTATCAAGATAAGTTATCGATACTGGTGGTGAGTTATAGTGTTTAATTAAGGCTACTTCTAGATTGTTGGAAAGCTTAAGTGGTGCAATATTCCAAGCGTTACCTTGATTATTCAAGTAATCTTGATAACCACGTTTAACCGCTGTTATTTCTCTTTTTAAATGAGGGTAACTAGTGCCTAATAACGCTTGGTTTTCAGATAATACATCGATGAAGCCTTCATCTCTTACTGTAGGCAATGGTAATTTTTTCATTGCCCTTCAATCCTATCTTTTAACTCCATTAAAGCAGACATAGATAATTCATTACCTAACAGTGCTTCCACTTGCTCAAAGCTTTGCCCTTTTACTTTTTGATATATTTTATCTGTCAGACGATTTTCAATATCTTCATTAAAAACAAATTGAGAAATTGAATCAATATCAGCGCCAAAGGTTTTTAATCGTGGTTTTAATATTGATATATGACCATTGTCACTTTCCTTAAAAACGTGCACTTGTTCGCCTGAGACTTCTCGTACAAAATAAGCAGAATGCGTAGCAACAATAGCTACTGAGCCAGTTTTTTCTAACAAGAAATCTAACATTTCAACAAATTCACCAATAAAATTGGGATGTAAGTGTGTTTCAGGTTCGTCTAATAAAATCAAGGTACCATTTTCAATATATAAACAGCATTGTAGTGCAAATTTAAAAAACGTTAATTGCCCACTACTAAGTTCATGATAATCATCTTTAATTTTTATTAAAGGTTTATTAACCTTGGTGAAAGCAGCACTTAATCTTACAACCTGATCTCCATTACCGTCTAGATAGGTACAATGTTGAATTGGCAAATAATAATCGTCACTTACTTTTAAATAAACCGATTTGATATCAAACGCTTTCGATATTACCGATTTAAAAATTTCACACCGTAAGGTTTCTCGTATTGTATTTTTACTTCGAAATATTTGAGAAAGTAGACTACCTAAATTTCGCTGAGATGATGAACGAGCATTAAGATCGATTCTTCGATAAAAAAGACGTTGGCTTTTTGCATACTCTCCAGGAAAAGTTGTATTAGTTTCTCCTGGAGTAACTAAAGCAATGATTCTATTAATCATAGGACGTTGAATATTTGAAATTGTATCAAATAACTTTGTAGATATAGGCTCAGGCCGTTCTAATGCTGCACGACAAAACTTTTGAAGTGTTTGACTTTTACCCAATCCATTTTTTCCAATTAAAACATTTATTCTCTTTGGAATTATACTGGCGTTATCAAACTTAAAATCAATAAAATGCTCGTTTGTAAAGCCATCAAGTTTAAATGTTAGCCTGAGATTTTGTGAAATAGCTAAATAGTTTTCTAACTCTATGCCTTGTAAGATAGTATCCGCATTATGAAAAGCGAAAAATTGCTCCGAATTCCGCATGAAAGCCATTTCAAATGGTGGAGATCCTAACGCATCTTTAAGCCAAGTTTCTTTTTTACTTTTAGTGTTGTGAAAAACTAAATCATTAATTGAATTTAAAAAATCATGTGCGTTGTTAACTCCTAATTCAGTAACAGCATCTCTATATGCTTGCATATTAGGTAATAAACAAAAATATTTAATTAAATGTTTGGTATCTTTATCCATTAATGACTGACAGCGAGATGACCAATCAGTATATTCATCACTTACTCTTTTTAGCCTTCCATTAAGATCTTCATAAGTTAGAAATGCCAATAACACTTCACCTGATAATATATTCTTCCCATCATGTGAACACGTTATAAATTCACAACGAACATTATAACCAAAGTCATTCCATGAATTACTTTGAGTAATGATAATTTGACCTGGTAAAGGTGGTTTTTCATAATGACTCTGAGCTTGTAAAATAACTTCGAATTTTGATTTATTACTATTTTCCATAATATTTTTCTTCTTTTGTACTTACAAAGTTAAGGTTAGCGAACATAATATACGCAAGTGGATTTGGGGTAGCCGGTTGGCGTTCTTGCCTCAGTGATTTTCATTGGGACTTTTCGCTTTTTAGCGACGGATAAATTTTCACCAATACTTTGCAAGCTATGATCACCGTTTTCATCAACATATACGATATATTTAGCAAACTCTGATTCAGGTAAAGGTTGTAATTGTTTTGTTTTAGTTTCCTGTGACTTAACAACCTTAGCTGTTAATTCGTCATCATCTAACTAAAATAAGGGGAGCTGCTGATTACCTGTAATATTGGATTTTTTAGGCATTAGCGACCTTTTTATTTACTGTTAATTTTTTCGCTATTTTTTTAATTTTTATATGCGTACCTTCTTGCTCGGTTTTTATTCGCGCTAACAACTTGCTGGCAGGTTCGTAATTTTCATCTTGTGGAACAAGTTCACCGCGAAAGGCTTTAGCTAAAATGGATTGAGTTAAGCGGTTAGTTCGTGCTTTGGCCACTTTGTATTGTTTTTCTAAGGAATCCGCCATAGTAAATAAAGATTCAACCCTCCGAAAGATTTCATTTTGTTCTTCAAAAGAAGGAAAATGAATACTTAATCCTTTTATAATTTTCTGATTTAAATTCACCATCGTTGAACCAACTGAGTTTGATGTGAAATAGTTAACTGCATTCTGAGATCGAAGTATTAAACATAAATAAGATGGTAATAAACCCGAATCATTTACCCTTAAAACCATCGAGCCAGTTCCACACAGCATTCCATTTTTTATATTTTTAACTTCAGCAGCCCTTCCCATTTCACCTCTGCGCCCTAAAATTATATCTCCAACTCTTAGATGCCATGCTTGAAGCTCATTGAACTTACCTAAAGTAATAGACATAGAATCACGTGGAGTAATGATGCCGTCATTTATATGCATTGGATTTATTACAGAAATTCCATTATTTATATAATCTGATTTGTGTAAAGCACTACCAAACGGACCCGTTTTAATGCTTACACCTGTGTCACCAAGTAACTTATAAGTCAATTTTTCATCATGCTGACCACGCCATTCTTTTGTTAACTCACCTGAGGTAGCGGCGGCGAGGACGGATTGGCGGAAGCGTTTTAGGATGTTGGGAATTTTGTCGAGGCGTGCTTGAGCGGCATCCACTTTAGCTAACATTGAATCGAGTTTATCCAAGATACGTGTTTGTTCATTTAAAGGGGGGATCGGAAAATCAAATAAAGCCAACTTCTTTCTAGTTATTCTTCGACGTGTAGTACCTGATGCTTGCATATCAATTAAGTTACGAATCGTTGGTGAATTTACCCAATACATAAATAATTTGTTTTTTAAAGCAGAACTAGGTGTTAATCGTATTAAGCATACATCCACAACTGTAACAGCATCATTTGGCAATTTAGGAAATAAACACGCTCTACCAAGAGGATCGGGCATTCGTGCAATTAAGACATCGCCTTCTTTTAATAAAGTACAACGTAACCTCTTAGTTTGCTCATTGTTCATAAACCGATTAGATTTATTTATGAATTTCCCATCACCTATGTCAGCAAGTTGTATTAATCTAACGTCACCATTTGGATCTTGGTCTTTTGATTCGACCCAATCACCATCCGATACAACCCCATCTAAAGATGTTATTCCAGATAGGTTCGATAATGCCCAACCTTTTGGTAATTCACTCACGAAGTTACCTCATCATTTTCTTCTGCGGCACCTAATTCGACTAAAATCGACTTCAATTCAGACATAGCGCCAGCCATTTCTTCTATCGCTTCGTTAATCAGTACATCTGGCTCAGGTAAGCTGCTAGCATCTTCGGTACTGTCGTCGCGGATCCAAGCTAAATCAAGTGAGTCGCCTTTTTTGGCAATTTCTTCACGGGTAAAACAACGCAATCTACAGGTATCAACATTACCTATTTCGCTGCCTTTACCTTGAGGTGAAGTACTGTGCTCGGTGATAAATTTCGCTCTTGCTTTTTCATCAACATTCGTTAGGTCGCTACCAACCGCCTCATAAAACTCTTTAAAGTGATCTTTGCCTAATACAGTACGTTTACCAAACATTGGTATATTTGATCGTAAATCATAAACCCAGACGTTTTTAGTTTGCGCTTTATCCTTCCTTACATCTTCCGGTTTAGAGAAAAACAATACGTTGGTTTTAACGCCAGCCGCATAAAAAATACCGGTAGGTAAACGTAAAATGGTGTGTAGGTTACATTTTTCCATTAAGTCGTTACGTATGGTTTTTCCTATACCACTTTCAAACAATACGTTGTCGGGTAATACCACGGCTGCACGGCCACCAGGCTTTAACATTTTGTGGTACATAAGGTGTAAAAAGGCAAGTTGCTTGTTACTGGTGTAATGCACTAAATCGTCACGGGTTGGTATGCCACCGCCCATTTTGGTGCCAAATGGTGGGTTAGCTAATATCAAATCAGCTTGAGGTAGCGCCTTACCTTCGTTTGATAGGGTATCACCGTAAAGAATACCTGCATTTTCATCATCAACCGCTATGTCATGTAGCATGAGGTTCATCATCGCTAAGCGACGCGTGTCTGGCACTAATTCCATACCAAAAAAAGTGCCGTGCTGGTATTTGTCGTAGGCCTTTTCGTTTAACGACATGATGTCGTTATTTTCTTTAATGTGATGGTGAGCGCTAATTAAGAAGCCTCCGGTTCCGGCTGTTGGGTCCACTATTACATCGTCTAGGGTTGGGTTCATTAACTCAACCATCACGTTGATTAACGTACGTGGCGTAAAGTATTGGCCTGCGCCTGATTTTTTCTCGCTGGCATTAATTTCTAGCAAGCCTTCGTACATATCGCCTAAGCCTTCTTCTTTGGCGCTGTACCAATCAAGCTTATCAACTTCAGTCACTAGTTTGCTTAACGTGGCCGGTTTACGAATTACCGTGCTTGCATTAGCGTAAATAGCTTTTGTTATTTGTGAGCCATGAGAGCCAAGGTGAATTAAGAGTAATTTATATTGTTCTAAGCGTGATGCGGCATCGTAGTTTTCTAGCTCTTTCCAACGGTAACCTTCAGGTATACGCACTTCGCCTGATTGGCTGTCGGTTTCAGTATCTGTTTCTTGCACCATTTTTAAAAAGATTAAATAGGTCAGTTCGTTAATGTATTCGTGATACGTAACGCCGTCATCTCGTAATAAATTACATAGATTCCAAAGTTTTGCGACTAATGCTTGCGTGCTCATAATGTATGTTTCTCTACTCTTATTTCAGAGTTTTTGGGGAAATTAAATAATTTTTATTTTGTCTGCTATTAACATTTTGTCTGCTATTAACTTTGGTTAATCAGACAACAGCGTATACAGTTCGTTGTTTAGGTAGTAATTGTCTTTACCTAATTTATGTTTAGTTAACACGCCAGCATCTACTAATTGATTTAAATATTTACTGGCGGTATTACGGTGTATGTTTAAGTCTTGCGTTATAAATTCTACTTTGGTGTATGGGTGCGTAAATAAGTTATTAATTAACTCGTGGCTATAAATTTTAGGCAATTTAGCTTTAATGATTTGCTTAGTACTTTGCATTAACGCAATTAAACCTTTAATGGTTTTTAACGTGTCTTGGCTGGTAACTTGTAAGGCTTTTAACATAAACAGCAACCATGATTCCCAATCCTTACTTCCTGTATTATTACCTGTATTGCTATCACGAACGGCTTGCAATAATTGATAATACTGCGCTTTGTTTTTATTGAGGTAGCGCGATAAATACAAAATAGGTGCACCTAATAAGTTTTGTTTACTTAGGTATAAAATATTTAAAATACGCCCTGTTCTGCCGTTACCATCGTAAAACGGATGAATGCTTTCAAACTGGTGGTGAATAAGCGCCATTTTAACAAGGTCGTCGTAGTCACTTAGCTCGTCGTTATTAATAAAGTTTTCTAATTCACCCATTAGGTCAACAATATGTTGTGCTGTTTGCGGCGGCGTATAAACCACTTGTGCATTTTGTTGACTAACGAGTTGTGTACCACCTTGGGTTCTAAAGCCAGCATTGTTGTTTTCAATAATTTGTTGAATATCAATAATGGTATTATTGGTAAGTAACCCTGTAGTTTTAATGGTATTAAAACCTGTTTCTAACGCTTTAGCGTAGTTGTGTACTTCTTTAGCACTTGACGATAAAAACTGTTGAGATTGATAGTTACTGCGGTACAAATCGTCTTGAGTGGTAATGATGTTCTCAATTTCAGAGCTTTCTTTAGCTTCTTGTAACGATAATGTGGCTAATAAAAGGTATTGATTTGGCATGGTAACCGCTAAACCTTTTAGCTCACCAAGGGCCTGATGCGCCTTAGCCGTGGCTTTAAGTACGGCTTTGGTCTCTATATCACCAAGCTGCTCTAACGGTATAAAATTATAATTACAGTTCACTTTAATTGCCCTAAACCTTAAACACCAAAACCTAATACATAAACTTAAGTTAACTTAAAATAAACATTGTTTGTGCACGTTTATTTTATATGCACACAATTTTACACTTATGTGTGCATGTAGCAATAACATAAACACTTATTTATCGTTATATGTGCATATGATTCTTTAATTGTGCTTTTAAGCTAATCGAAAAGCTAAGAAGTTAAGCCCAAAGCTCTCGGTTAAAATCTAACAACACTTCGGTAATCGGTTTTTCAAACAGTTTATTAGCGCGTTTAATACCGCCAAGTTGTTGTTTAAATATTCCGCTATCAAGTGCTACATCATCTACAATGGTGGTTGCTTTCATTTGTTTGGCGATGGCTTGTAACCATTGTTTTTGCGGTGTTTTCCATTGTTGTCTCAATAGTATTTTTTCAAGGGCATTATCTACGCGCGTTTCAAACGGTATTAACGCTTCGCCAATAGCTGCTTGTCTGATAAAACCTATAATACGAGCGGCAATTTCTTCGTTTTTAACTTCGTTCCATGCGGTATGTAAGGCTTGTTCTCTAAATTTGTTTTTTTCTAATTCATACGCCAGCTCTTTAAGGCTTTGGCGAGTTAATTCCCATGGGCGTTGTATTACGGTTTGAATAGCAACTAAGCGGTTACTGTTAGCGTTAATAAAGTCGGTAAACGATTGTAGATAATCTTCAGGCTTTTGGTTGTCGCCATAACCATGGCTAATGTCGGTAACTTCGTCTTGATGATCAGATAGGAAAATCGGGCTTGTTCCACCACCACTACCTCCTACTTTCATATCAAGTAATTCACCTAAACCTGGATGGTTTGTAAACCATTGTGCAACTTGTTCTGGTTTCATGGCTTTTAAGTCTTCTGCAAACTCTTGCGGTGTATTACCAACAATACGTTCAAAGTTACTTGTTTGCATATCGGTTAAATGGCGTTTTTTACTTTGCAATTTGGCTAAGAACTGATTTTTAGCCAGTTGTTGTAATTCAGTAGACTCTGATTGTTTTAGCTCTTGCTCAAGTTCTGAAAAGGTAATATCAACTTTAGTGACCACAGGCTTCATGCTATTTACGTGCTCAAGCTGTTTATAAATATCAACAGCATCGTAAATTCTAAATGTTTCTTTGCCGATATCGTCACAACGGCGTGTTGCTCGCCCTAACATTTGTTCGTAAAGTATTCGGCTATTTACGCGACGTAAAAACACTAAATTACAAATGGCAGGAATATCGACACCTGTTGTTAATAAATCAACGGTTACTGCTATATTAGGTAAACGATCATTTTTATAACGTTTAATTTTTTCTAGGGGTTTGTCGCTTGCACCTGTAATTTTTTGAATAGCGTCATCGTCAATTTCACCATGATATTTTTCACAGGCTTTTTTAAATGCTTCAACAACTTGATCCGCATGTTTGTCAGTAACACAAAAGACTAGGGTTTTAGCTGGGGAATACGGATCTATAGCATCGCTCTCAATAAGCCACTTTGTAACTTCTTCTGTAAAATTAGGCGATATAACTTTTCGGTTAAATTGAGCTACATCAAAATCTAATTCGTCTGGCGTTTTGTAGGTTTCTAACTTACTGTTTTGAGCATCATAAACCTGTACCTCGTCATTAACTTCGTAATGAATGCCCTTTTCCGCTAATTTGGTATGAATTCGAATAGGTGGTAAGTGATCAATTAAATGTCCGTCTATAACTGCATCGGTATAAGTATAGCTATACACGGGTTCGCCAAAAATAGCGCTTGTATGTAATGCAGGGGTTGCTGTTAAACCTATTTTAAAGGCATCAAAATACTCAATAACTGCACGATATTTTGACTGGTAGTCTTCTTGGTTTCTAAATTCTAATTCGGTATCGCTTAACTCTCGGTCAAGCAAGTAACCTCGGTGACATTCATCAACCACAATACAGTCGTATTGACCTACCCCTGGTTTATTGTCGTTATCATTAGGGTAAAGAATTTTCTGCACTAAACCTTGTACTGTTGTTATATGTACTTTGGTTTCATCTTCTGGCTTTTTACCTACAGGTTTATTAATTTGCATACCCATAATATCGAAAGTATCTGCAAATGTTTGTAAGTTTTCCATTCGCACTTCAGTAAAGTCATCGGTTGCTTGTATACCTAATGCAGAGCGATCAACTAAAAACAATATACGTCGAAAACGCTCTGATTTTAATAAACGGTAAACTAAAGCAATACAGGTTTTAGTTTTACCCGTACCTGTTGCCATAGCAACTAAGGCTTTAGATTCGCCTTGTTTGATTGTTTTTTCAATTGCTTGAATTGCATCAATTTGGTAATCGCGCAGTTTTAAGTCGTAAGCAAAGTTCATGTCATCAAGCTTCTTATCTGCTTGCTGTGGTGTTTGCTTTAAGTATTTTTTAATTTCGCTTGGTGAGTACCAACCTTTTAATGCTCTACGGCGATTGCTGTTATCCCGAACATCTAAGAACCAGATACCACTTTCTTGCTCTAGTTGCTTTAGGTAATGACGACCATTTGTTGCGAAAGTTAATGGTACTTTAAAGTCATTCCAGGTTTCTTCTATTTCAAAGCTTCCTTGTGGCTTTAATCCATTAGCATAACGCTTTGCCTGGTCAATGGCTGAATATACATTTTTACGACTTCGTTTTGCTTCTACCGTTGCTACGGGGGTTAATCCTATAAATAATACGTAATCTGCAGGACCCGACTCTGTTGGCCACTCTGCTATCGCTTTATTTTTATTAAGTTCTGGCCTGGTACCTATAGAATAACGAAGGTTCGTTGTATCAGCTTCCCAGCCGGCTTCGTTTAGCTGTTCGTCAATAATTATGCGTGTAGCGTCTTCGTCTAAATGGAAGTTTGATTGTTCTACTCTAGATATTTCTTGTGCTTTAGCCTGATTATCTTGCTGAGCAAATGTTTGAAAATACATAACATTAGCAGCATCCATCTTCGCTCTGTATTCAGTTAACTTGTTTTCATGTTCTTCAGCGACAGATTCCCAAACGGCTTTTTCTTCCGACATTTTATCGGCACGTTGCTTTTCAGCAATGGCTTTTTGTTCTGATACTTGGTTTAACTGTTCTACTGCTGCGAGGCGATCTGATGAGCGTTGTGATTCAATTTTTAAAGAGTTGAATTTTTCTTCAAGCTCTCTAACATATTGAGAAGGATCTACCGGCTTTATAAATGGTTTAAACTTGAAGCCTTTAGCTTTATTGCCTCCAAAGGTTATATGATACCAACCACTTAAGGCACAGCCTACTTGCATACACTTAAGAGCATCTCGGTGACTGGAAGATAAGTATTCATGATTAGCAATGTTGCCTAGCTTGCGGATAGTATGAAATGCATCTTTAACATTTTCTGCAAGTTTGAGGGTATATTCTAAGTTGTTGAGTAGATCTATTTGTTTGACGTTTTTACCAAAATCGACACCAACACGAGAGGCAATATTTTGTGCTAATGCTTCACCTAATTGACGCATTTTAATAAGAGAAGTATTGGGATCAGAGGCATAACAATGTTCAGCAGTTTCTGCTAAACGGAATAACAATTCGTCATGGTGTTTTAAGAATTCAAAATTACTGGTAAAAGAAGGCATATAACGTCCATTTATTTTTTTCGTTATTGTTGGAAAATACCAATAAATACTATGCGATGAATAAAATGCAATATTATCAACTCGCTGTCAAATGAATTGAACTAAAAACCAATTTAAATCAATAATACCATTTTATGTGACTAAATCAGGCCAGTTTATTTTTGATTTGTCTACACTGCCTTTACAGCTCATCGGCTCATTTCCTTTATAATTCCGACATCCCCAAAACTCACCATTTTTACTTGAACGCAAAACCATTTCTGCATTACATTTAGCGCAGGTTGGTATCAGGGTTTTGCATGCCTCATTTAGGCAAGATTTAAAGCCTGAGTGGCGTTTTCTTGTCATAGGGCTTTCACATTGGGTACAAGACTTTTCTTTATGATCACAACGAGGAAAGTGTGAGCAAGAAAAAAATGCACCATATTGTCCTGTGCGTTTTTTTAATATACCGGTTTCACAAACCAAACAATTTATGTCGTCTACAAATGACTGACTCACTGTCGCGTTAAATTCATTGCATTCAATGTTATGCTCATCAACAAGTTCTTTAACAAAGCTGCTGGCATCTGACATGTCTGCAATAATATAGGCTCTGTCTTTGGCTCGGGTTAGCGCGACATAAAATAATCGCCTTTCTTCTGCATATTTAAACGCTTCTTTTTTCGCAAGTAATGCATCAAGCAATGGCGGCGTTACTTTTTCAGAAGGAAAACCGTGTATCCCCTTTTTTAATCCCATAATAATTACATAATCAGCCTCTTTGCCTTTAGATGCATGAAAAGATTGAGATTCAATCGTTAGTAGCGGGTATCGGTTGTTTAATCGATTAATGTCAGTTTGGTTGGGTAATAGAAACCAAAATCGAGCTAATAAATAAACGTTAACGGGTTTGCATGTTTTAGAGGAAATAGCCGTTAAAATATCGTCAATAGCACCATTTGCCATTTCATCAACAATACCTGTTTTGTGCGAGTTGGTTTGACTGCTATCTCTTTTGAGTAACGAAACCGCAGGCGCTTTAACTTGCTTTAAAGACTTAATCACTTTAGGAATTTGTACCGGATTTTTACTGATAAAATCTCTGGCTACTTTACCTATTTGGTTATTAAACCGAAACGTTTGATCTAACACTGACTGAGTTGTTGCCCCAAAATATTGTGCAAATTGCGTGGTTAACGATAAATCAGCGCCACTAAATCGATAAATGGCCTGCCAATCATCCCCTACCGCAAAAACAGAACATTCTTTGTTATTGTCACGCAACGCTTTTACTAAGCGTGCTCTAGGCTCTGATATATCTTGAAACTCATCTACCATGATGTAACGCCAAGGCGATTGAAACTTTCCTGCCTGAACATACTTTATCGCTTTGTTTACCATGTCTTCAAAGTCAATGTCATTATGGGATTTTAGGTGGTTTTCATAAGCGGTTAAAATGGGTTTGAGCAGCTTTAACGCTTGTTCTGTTTGTTTTGGATCTGTGGCGTTAGCGATAACTTTATTTTCTAAGCTATTACCTAAGTGACTGTCTAGACAAGCCGCTTTGTAGAGTCCTACAAGCTGAGTAAAGATTTTAGCAAGCGCTGATATTCTGCCACTTTCATGTAGTGTTATGAGCATTTGTTCTTCAGTTAACGGTTTAAATTGAATTTTCAGCTCATTTAGGGAGTTTTCTAAGTAGCTAAGTAACTTACCCTGCTTGTGATGGGCATAGGTAAATTCAAGACAATGAGTGCCATATTCACGATGGGTGTTTTGTTTCCATTGAATACTTTCATGGTATTTATCTTTGTTTATATAGGGAGCAGTCTCTCCGTTTTCGTCTACCCCATAATATTCAATATATATGTTTAGCTCAGGAAGAAAGAAGTCTGGCTGATATTGTTTGCGCTCAACTGTAGCAACATTATGGGTATATTTTGCTTCATAGTGATATTTTATCCCGTTAGAAAACAACCAGTTTGCAATATAAAGTTCACCAAAACTTTTAACCTTTTCATCTTTCAAGGTGCGAATATCATTGTCATTATAATATTGGTGGCGTTCACCTAAACTTTTGAAGTGAAAGTCATTTTTCTCAACGTAATAATATCTACTAAAATAGACAAGAATAAGCGCGCGATACTGGGCATTTTCACAAATCAACGTTTCAAAGCAGGCTTGTATCCATTTTGATTTTGCTTTTTCGTCTTCAGCAAATAACGATAGGCTTGGTTTTTCCCCTTCAACTTGCGCGATAATATTAAGCCCTAAACTATGAAAGGTTGTTGCTTTTACTTTATCAGTTTGCAGCTTATCTTTTATCCGTTCATCCATTTCATTCGCAGCTTTACGACCGTAGGCTAACAATAATATGTCACTATGATTCGCCTTCAAGCTATTGATTAAATAACCTGTTCTGCCCACCATTACACTTGTTTTTCCTGTCCCTGCGCCAGCGAGTAACAAGTTGTTATCATTGTCAATAATACAGGCTCTGCGCTGTTTTAGGGTTAAAGGATTCGATTCAACCTTTTCAAAAAACGCTTGATGTTCATGAAGCTGTTTATTTATATAGTGTTCACGACAATCATCTATTTCCTGCTCTTGCCAATTTTGGTAATAAGATAATCGCTGAAGTTTCTCAAAGAAAATAGCCAGTGCTTTTTTTGACTTAACTGATTGACTTGATTTAACTGATTTAAGCCAAGGAAGCCAACGTTTATACTCCTGATTAACCGCTAATCGAATACGTTCAACATTTGAATGTCGTAAGTATCGATTAGTCGTGATCTTTTTTATTTTTATTAATAAGGTATCAACACGGTTAATATTGGCCGATGCCCAAAATTGTTCGCAATTACTCTTTTGCATACGTTTACTGTTATACGTAAGCATTGTAAAAACATAATTTTTATTTTTTGTTTTAAATGAAAGGATTTGTCCAAAAAAGCTTATTTGAAATAATGGTGGCGCTAGCAGATCTTCCCATGGAATATGATTAAAATCATTTTCAACTTCAATATCTAACCCACTATCACTTAATTTTATTATTGTTGGGGTACCAATAAAACGCCCCAAAAAACTCGAAGAAATACAATTCATTTACAGCAAAATCCAAATAGGGAAAAGAGAAAAATCAGGAGAGTGAATATTCTACCATTAGTACGATGTCCAGGTAAAAAATGAAGTGATAAAAACGATAGAAAACAATATCAAAGAATAAATAAAAATATTGAGAGTATATCTGAACTTAACTATTAATTTTTTCTTACGGATTTACTCACAAAATACATGTAATATATTTTTCAGCGTATTTCATTTACAAAACAATTAAATTTAAACAAGTGGATAAACAATGAAAAACTTCAATCTTACTCATGGTCTTAATTGGTTAATGGCCATTTTTACACTATTAGCATCTGTTGCCGTATTACAAACCTTTATTATTGGACGACACTTTATTATTCCTACTATATTATTGGTTATCACTATATTTATTGGCAACTTGGCTTGGTATGGTTTTAAGCAGGTTAAATGGGCGCAATATATCACTTTTTGGTGTGGATTTATTTTAACTAGCCATTGTTTTTTCGCTTTGTTTTGGGCAAAAAAATACAGAGAAATATTAGGTAGTGCATTCGAACCAGTAGCCGTTATTACTACCTTGTTATTATTTATATTAACGTGGTTTTATGCTCGTAAAAATCAATTATTTAATTGAGCATAAAACACAAATCATGATTGTAACTAGGCAGGCTAATAATTATTCGTTACAAGCTATTAAACGGCTTAAATATCGTAGTATTTGTTAGTCTTTCGTTACTTTACAACAGTCTATGCGTTAAACCATACTTCAAATTAAATACGTAATACGACCTGAAGCATTTTGAAATATTCGCTATTTTCATGTATCAATGCCTCTTTCAAATGCTTTATTAGTTTAGTTCAGGAGTATCAGAGGTGCCCACCGTTTTACTTCGTCTTTCCATTAAAACCACATCGCGCCAAACACCATGCATTTTACCAAGTTTTTCACGCAGTCCTACTTGACGAAAACCAGTATTTTTATGCAGCTTAATACTCCCTTTATTTTCTGGAAAAATAGCCGATTGCAACATCCAAATATTATTGGCTTCTGACGCTACAATTAATGCAGACAGTAGCTTCTGGCCAACACCTTTACCTTGGGCGTTCATGGCAACATAAACACTAACTTCAGCCACACCGGCATAAACTTCTCGATTTGATATGGGTGAAAGCGCAGCCCACCCTAGAATTGTATTATTTTCTACTGCAACAATACGCGAGTGACTGTGCATGGAGTTATTCCATTCGTCCCACGTTTTCGCTTTCAGCTGAAATGTTGCATTGCCAGTATCAATACCTTGCTGATATATGTCTTTTACAAAAGGGTAATCGCTTTGTTCAAATTTTCGAATAAACACTTACTATGTCTCCATCAACTATTTTTTACCTAACGCTAATCTATAACGCAGTTATAAAAACAACCCGTCAATTACACGCCTGCTATTTTGCCATCGACTATTCGTACAATGTCATCACAGTTTGCGGCAACGCTGTTGTCATGAGTAGAAATTAAAAACGTGGTGTTATCTGTTTGGTTTATATCACGAAGTAAATTCATTACTTGCTTTGCTGAGTCTTGATCTAAATTGCCCGTGGGTTCATCGGCAAAAACAAGTTTGGGGTTATTTATCAGCGATCGGGCAATAGCAACACGTTGTTTTTGTCCTCCCGATAATTGACTTGCCAAAAAATGACTACGGTGGCTTAGGCCAACTTTATCAAGTAATAATAAAGCACGTTTTTTAACCTCACTGGTTAACCGCCCTGTTGGCGCTGCTGCAGGAAAAGCGACATTTTCTAACGCGGTAAAATCAGGTAATAAGTTGTGATATTGGAAAACAAAGCCAAGATGTTGATTACGATAAGTAGACAACTGCGCATCAGATAAATTGATTAATGAATGATCTAACAGCCTTAGCTCGCCTGATGTTGGCCGCATTAACAAACCAAGAATATTAAGTAATGTTGACTTACCTGAGCCTGAAGCACCCTGCAATGCCATCATTTTTCCGTGCGGGATAGATAAATTAATGCCCTTAAGCACACAAGTTTCGTGCTCACCATTACGGAAAGTTTTTATAATATTGTTTGCGAACAGCAGTGTGTTTGTCATTGTTGAATAGCCTCAACAGGATCTACCGAAGACGCCGATCTTGCAGGTAATACAGCCGCCAAAGCAGAGCCAACAATGGTCAATATTATAACTAACATATAACTGCCCTCACTTGGCGCTATTGGTAACATTGCACTGCCATCAGCCTTGGTAATAGAGGCTAATTGAACGCATAATTGATAACCTGCCGCTGCGCCTAAAAAAGCACCTAACGCGCCAATAAAAACACCTTGTAAAATAAAGACAGTAGCAACAAATTGTCGAGATATTCCTGTTGCCCGCATAATGCCTATTTCAGCACGGCGACGATAAGTCGATAATAAAAGCGCGCTAGCAATAGAAATAACAATGGCTAACAGTGCAAAGCCTTGTATAAAATTACCTGTGCGCCCTTGTGCATCGGTAGCGTCTTGCAAGCTTTTGTTTTTTTCTTGCCAAGGGGTCGATTTTAACTGAGTCGAATTTTGTAATACCATGGCAATCGCTGGTGCGTCAGCGGGATTATCCACTTTTAGTCCTAATGACGTTATGCCATCTGGCAACTCGAATAATGGCCTTGCGACATTAATTGATAAGAAACCAACTCGTTTGTCTAAACTGGCTAAATTCACTCTAAAAATTCCTGTGATCGGCAACAAACGTTCTGGGCCTCGTTCCGACTTCAACAATACTGGGGTACCAACAAGTAGCCCTAATTCATCAGCTAAATCAGCACCAATAATTAAACCGCCCGTAGTTAACTCAGCAGTCCCTTTTATGATGTAACGGCTAATGTTAGTAATAGCATCAACCTTGCTCGGCTCAACGCCTTGAATAGCGATTGGTTGAGTTGCTTCACCGCGAACTAAGAACGCATTGCCATCAACAATTGGGCTGATCACACTCACGCCCGGCGTTGATTGTGCAATATCGATAACTTGCTGCCAGTTTCGTATTTGTTTTCGTTGTAAGGTAGAGACAGGTTGAGCCACAAAGCGATTGTCGTTGGTTAATACTCTCGCTATTTTGTTTGCAGGCTCTAATTCTATGTGGGCAATTTTACTGGTAGTTTCTTGTGTTAAAAAGATACTTAGGCCGTTAATTAACGCGGTGATAAATACAAACACCACAACGCTAAGCGATACACCAAGCACTAATAACAGTGTTTGTAGGCTGTTGGCAGTGATATAACGCCACGCGACTATCAGTGAAAATGGCATTAGTGATTATCTTTGCTAAGGTTCATTTCAGCGGTATTAATATCGGGTGTAGCAGTATTAGACGCATGAGCATCAGGAAGATTAGTTTTACGAGGATTAACACGCTTATTTTCAGCTAACGCTTGAGCGGCAATAGTGGCATCAAGCACAACGAACGCTTTAGAATTCAGCCCTGTTTTTAATACCACTGAGCTTCCTGGCCAGTCAATAAAAGTGACAACTGTAGGTTTTATCTTCTGCTCAACAACAGTGTAAACAAGCCAAGTTTCTCCCTCTTTTTTCAGTGCACTTCTTGGCACACTTAACGCTTTATCAAAAGATTTTACTAAAATATTTACATCAATTGAACGCCCAGGTACAAAGTCAACATTCGCTTTGTCTAACATTATGCGGGTAAGTCTTGAGCCATTTAACGAATTTACCCTTGGCGATATTTCAGAAATAAAACCATGCTCAATTTGTTGTTTACCTGTAGGGGCAAGTAATGCTTTCATTTGTAATGAGAGCTCTGAAGCATAAACTTCATCAATTTCAGCTTCAATTTCAACAGGACCAAGCGACCCTATTTGAAAAAGCGTATCACTAAGGCTAACAACTTGCCCTTGATCTATTGGGCGGGACAGCACAATACCGTCAAGCGGACTTTTTATCAGGTAATCGTTAACACGAATAAAAGCTTGATTACGCGCTTCTTTTGCGCCAATTAATTTTGATTTAGCGGTGGCAAGGTTAGTGCGAGATTGATCAAGTAATAAATTAGCAACTAAGCCTTTTTTTGATAATTCAGCAATACGGTCAAAGTCTTGTTGGGCAAATTCCAATTGTGCTTCAAGCATATGCAAATTAGCTTCTGCTTCAGCAAGTACCGCTTGTTGAGAGGCAGAGCGCAATTCCGCAATAATTTCTCCATTTTTTACTTTATCGCCTTCATCTGCTAGCAAGCGGATAATTTTACCAGGAAATTCAACTCTAACATTCACGACATCTTTAGTACGAACACGTCCCACTACGGCTAATACTAATTCTGCTTTACCAGCATTCACCTGTAAAACGTCAACATTTAATGGCGCGCTACTTTGTTTATATACATAATTAGCAATAAACACGATAACGAGTAAAAAACACATGATCAAAAATGGTTTTTGATATTTACTCATAGCTAAAAGCAACTTCCACTTATTTGAATTGATTATAATTATAATAAGTTAAAGCAATATTCTCAAACTTACTATCTAAATAGTAAATGTCTAAGTTGAAATACGACTAAATAAGATAACCAACAAATTAAGTTCGCTATCAACACCCGGTTTAACTCACTCTGTCACAGCTTTTTTAATTAAAAATCAATAAAAACAGCTCCTCTTACATAAAGCCTAGTTAATAATTTTACAACTCTATTCAAACCTATAATTATTGGTTATTACCTCTTATTACTTGGGCTAAAAAGTAGAATCGCCCTAAACTAGTGCTAACATTTGCTACTTATTGGTACAAAATAAAAATAAGGGCAAGTTACTTAAATCTTTACTATTGAAACGCAAGTTCCATATTACATGGCCTTGCAAGGAGTTATTAGCTACAAATTTTGCAATCAGTATTACCATAAATTGGTAGGCATGATATTTGCTGACACTATGTTCAACTTTTTAATGATTAGGTGGGTAAGTTACGTATGTCGTGTTTAAAATATGCCAAAAAGGCATTGTTTGTGTTGTTGTCCCTAAGTGTCTTTGGTAATCAAATTGCTAATGCTGCTTCTACAGAAATTATTCCTATTAAAACAGTGGTTGTCACTATGTTTGAAGATGGTGAAGCAATGGGCGATGATCCTGGTGAATTACAACTATGGTTAGAGCGAGGAAATTTCTCTACTAAATTAGATTTTCCTTTAGGTATGTATGATTTATACCTTAATAAAGACGGCGTATTAGTTATTTGTGTTGGTGGTGGTATTCCTAATGCAACAGCTTCAATTATGGCGCTTGGTCTTGATACTCGCTTTGATCTTAGTAAATCGTATTGGTTAATTACGGGTATCGCTGGTGGCGATCCGCAAGATATATCTTTAGCGAGTGCGGCTTGGGCTAAACATATTGTTGATGGTGATCTTATTTATCAAGTCGATGCTCGAGAAATACCAGCGTCATGGCCTTATGGTATTATCCCACTTGGTGCAAAAGCGCCAGCTGAAAAACCAGAAGATATCTCAACAGGCTGGTCTTTAGACACCGTTTCTTTCGCGTTAAATAGTGAATTAGCTGATTGGGCTTATGCACAAACAAAAGATGTAAAAATTGATGATTCAGCAGCCATTAAAGAATTTAGAGCGTTATACAAAACTTACCCAAATGCACAAAAGCCTCCGTTTGTTACTATGGGTGATACCTTAAGTGCGAGTAAATACTGGCATGGTAAACATTTGAATCAATGGGCAAATGATTGGTTAAAACTCTACGGTGGTGAGTCTGCAAATTTCATGACTAGTAACATGGAAGATTCAGGTACATTAACGTCTTTAATGCGCCTTGCTCGTATTGATAAAGTTGATCCTAGTCGAGTTATGGTGCTAAGAACGGTAAGTAATTACACAATGGCGCCAGCAGATAAAGAAACAAGCTGGAGTATCACCGCTCCTTACCCTGATGATGGTTTTCCAGCACTCAATGCAGCGTATGTAGTTGGGAATAAAGTTGTTCAAGAAATAGTGGCGAATTGGGGTAAATATGAAAACGCCCTGCCTTATCAAACAAAATAGCAGTTAAGCTTTATCCTTCATTGTTAGTTGTTCATTTTAGCCGTTAATTGTAACGGCTATTATTTAACTAGCACTGTGCTGTAATGATGGTAATAAAAGGATAAATGAACAATAAAAAACTTTAATTCACTGGATCTAACATTACCTCAATCGTTGTTGGGATTAAGCCACAACTTTCACCTTCTGGAATATTTAGCTCAACAGTTTTTGTTATATAACCCTCTTTTGCTATTTTTAAAGAGGTTCCACCTGTTTCTGTTTCGAGAATCACAGGGAGGTTGTCCGAGCAATTTATTAGACCTACAATGTTAAACTCACCAACGCTGACATACTCATCATTCACAACTTGTTGGTCTTCACCATCTGAATTTTTAAAATCAACAATAACATCACAACTTATAGGCTCAGCCGTATCTTCATTAACAATATTAAGTTGTAAATTAGGGTAGTTATTATCAATATCATCACAGCTCGTATCGCTCAAATTAATGAGGTTAGCGATACTAAAGCTAGATTCTTCATCTGCAGATGACAAAGACCAGTCAATGTATACTTTTTGAGGATATCCTAATTCAGGATGATAACTAACTATTACACTGTCAGCGTCTTTGAGCCCTGACTCGATAAGAGAAAACGCTTCATTGATGGTTCTAAATGATTGCTTATTCTCCTCTGAAACCATCATATCACGATCAATTAATGATTCTTCCTCATACCAAATGCTTCTATTTGTATAATAAACCAAACTTTTATCTTCGTCTTTAACTTGTAGAATTACCGGAGGAGTAAAACAAAAGCAAGAAACACGTTGGTCAATTTGATAATGCTGAATATTTTGAGATTCCCATTTAGCTTTATTGTCAACTAACTCTTGCGTTAATAATGTGACATCTTTTTGTCCCAATTCATTAACGGTAACCACAATATCACTTTGGCTTGAAGCACCTTCTTCATCGGTTACCGTAAGCTGTATAATATAATCACCATCCATACTAGAGATAAACTGGGGTTTAGTAGTCTCTGCATAATATATATCAGCGTTACTGTTTTCTGGCGACGTAATAATTGACCAACTATATGTAAGCTCAGCGCTCTCTGAGTCAAAACTATCACTTCCGTCTAAGAACACTGTTGTAGATACATAAGTTTCAATGTCATCGCCAGCGATAGCGGTAGGTGGTGTATTAGCAGGAATTGAAGTATCTGGCGCTGTTGATGACGCTTTGTCAGCAGAGCCTCCACAGCCATATAAGAATATTATAACGAGTAATAAATTAAGCGTTTTAATGTTGGTCATTTTTTTGGGCACCTTCCGTTGGTTATCTATAAATTTTGATATTATTCGTAGGAAAAAAGATAAAAAATATTGAAAATCTTTATATATTTGAATTCCATTTCTAAAGAGATAATGAACTAGTCTATTTAAAACAACAAGTAGGATAGTAAAGAAATTGAAGTCACATATAAAAACGCTATTTAAACCAAACCTTGCCGCCTATCATTTTATAGGCTGGAGTCCCTCTTATTAACATTTCTCTCGCAAATACCGTTTCACATTTAGGGCAAGTGCAAGGCTCAGTTGTATAATCTTTAAATATACGTTCTTTAAAGCATTTCACCAACGCGCCTTTCCCGCCCTTTTTGTATTTAAATAGTAAGTACTGACATTTATTACAATAAATATTAACGGTTCGAGTTGGCGCTTTGCTATTAGGTTTTGACATAATTTAGCTATTTTTTAACCATTTGATTCAGCCGAGCTATTTAATTATTTGAGTAATTACGTGTAAGCTATTATATGAATTGCGGTTATGAATTTTCAAAGCCGCAGCTCCAACATACTTCAAATGATGGTGCATTTTGCTCGGAGCATTGTTGACAGATCCAATCATCAGTTTTAGCGTTACTTTGTGACAAGTTAGCTATTTGTGTTGCTTGTTCAAAGTCGGCATCATTTGTAACCCAAACTTCTGGCCAAGAATCAAAGGCTGAAATACCGCCTATTGCGCCTTGTGCAAATTCATTTTTTATAAAGACACTTATCCCTTGTGCTTCAATAAGGTTTTTTACATTACTAACAAGAAAGATACTTTCGTTGGAATAAACCATTTTCATAATTTAGTACTCAATAATATTTTGATGGATGATAAAGGTATTAGTAATGACTTAGTATACACACTATATTTTTAGCGTTATAAAGGTAAAATTATTAACACACTAAGACCACCTTGCTCTCGATTTTTAAAGACTAACTGTCCTTTATGCGCTTCAATAATTTCTCGACATAATGCTAACCCTAAACCTGTGCCTGAATGCTTGGTGGAATAAAAAGGCAATAAGGCATTTTGAATAACTTCAGCCGACATGCCACTGCCGTTGTCATTAATGCTAATTTCAATAACATCGCTAGTCTCTTTAAAAGAGCAGGTAATACTGCCTGTTTCATCAGCTTCATGTGCATTTTTAAGAATGTTTATTAATACTTGTTCGAACTGTGCTATATCAACATGAATGCTTGAAGTGGGCAATGGCGTAGTAAGTGAGAACGGATAAAGTATTTGTAACTGTTCAATGAGTGCCGACCAATTGATGGGTTGCTTATTTGGGAGTTTAACTTTTGTCAGTGTCGCATAACCTTTAATGAAGTCATTAAGATGATTAATTCTACCGCTAATCGTATTAAAAACGCGGTTTAACCTTGGCTCTTCTAAGTTTTTAGCCAACAATTCACCGCTATGACACATAGAGCTGATGGGTGCGATAGAATTGTTTAGTTCATGACTAATCACGCTAATCACTTTCTTCCAAGTAGCGACTTCTTGCTTTGAGAGTTCTTGGGTAATGGTTTTTAATAGAAATAACTGATGTTTAGCTTGGTGAATAACCACACTTGAATGAGTTACATGCCAAGCTTGTTGCGCACCTTGATTATCAGTTAAAGTAAAAATGGACTCACCTTGATGACTTAACGCATGTTGAAACTCTGGTGCTAACGATTTAAGTAATTTACTCCACCTAAGCCCAACAATAGAGCCACTTAATTCAAAAGCTTGTTGTGCACTGTTATTGGTAAAGGTGATGGTATCGCGATGATCAACTAAAATAGTTACCATGGGCGAAGCATTCAACACCTTATCTAACATCATTTCACGTTGATAAAGCCGTTGACGCTCTTCACGTAATTTATTACTGGTTTGGTTAAAAGCATTAATAAGCGCATTATAACTTGCTTCTTTTTGCTGATTTAAACTAACCGAAAAATCGTTATCTCGTAGGCTTTGTAGACCATGTTCTAAACTTTGTAAAACTGTTTGATGACGTTTATATTGCTTTGTTAATAATAAAAATGTTATCAATAATGAAAACATTAACAACACACTAATATAAATAGGGTAGTCTACGGCAAAATAATACACCATTACCATTAATGTACTGTGTAATATTCCTAAAAGAATAATCAATCGCATTTATTGCTCTTCTTGGCTAAGTTGATATTTTTCAATACGTCGATATAACGCTTGTCGGCTTAATCCCAATTCATTAGCCGCTCTTGAAATTATCCATTCATGTTTGTTTAACACGGCTTTCAAATTATCTTTATCACTACTCGCTTTTTGCGCTGCACTTTCTACTTTATTTAATGCTAAAGAGCTCTCTACATTACTTGAATTTACTCCAAGCATAAAATGCTCAGGTAATAAAATTTCATCGGCACATAACACCATTGCACGTTGACAATGGTTTTCTAATTCTCGCACATTACCCGGCCACGGCTGTTGTTTTAGAAGCGATGCCGCTTGCTCGCTTAATTGATGACTACCTGAAATAAAATGACGTGCTAAAGGGATAATGTCATCTTGTCGCTGGGCAAGTGGCGGTAAATTAAGTTCAACAACGTTAAGACGATAATATAAATCTTCACGAAAGGTATTCTCTTCTATTGCTTGCGGTAAATGACTATTGGTAGCACTAATAACACGCACGTCTACAGTAATTGTTTCGCTCGAGCCAACCCGTTCAAATTGCCCTGTTTGTAATACCCGTAGTAGTTTCATTTGCCCTGCTAACGACAAGTTACCAATTTCATCTAAAAATAATGTCCCGCCATTTGCTGCTTCAAAACGCCCTTTTCGCATTGCTGTTGCACCTGTGTAGGCACCTTTTTCGGCACCAAATAATTCCGCTTCCATTAATTCACTCGCCAGCGCCCCCATATTAACTTTAATAAAAGGATTAGCATTACGCGGGGAGTTTTGATGAATATAGTCAGCAATACGCTCTTTACCGCTGCCATTTGCGCCTGTGATTAAGACACTAATATCACTGTTAGCGACTTTATCGGCCATAGCAACAAGCTGTTTCATCGGTTGGCTTTCGACAATAAAGTTTGACGATGACTTAATCTGGCTGGCGTTATTTGTTCTCTGAGGTGATTTTTCGTTGCTATTATTAGCTGAATCAACAATGTTAGCTGAAACAACAATGTTTTCCGCGATAATATCGAGTAGTTTCATATCATCCCACGGCTTAGGCAAATAATCGGCTGCACCTGCTTTAACTAATTCAACCGCAATTTCAAGCTGACTCCAAGCGGTAATAATTATAATAGGTGTGGCTGGCGATATTTCTTTAAGTTGATAAAACAGAGAGCGCCCTTCTTCGCCCGATGTGGTTCCTTGACTAAAATTCATATCTTGAATAATTAAATCAATACATTGATTGTTAGCTGCAAATACAGCGTCTTTTATGGTACTTGCGATACTTACTTTATAGTTATGTAAGCTCAGTAATAAGTCTAATGCATCTAAAATATCAGGATTGTCGTCTACTACTAACACTCGCTTCATTCTATCAATCCTTGGCTATTCTTTATTTTTATTAATTGTTGATTATTCATTAGAGTTATTGACCATCACAGGTAGTGACGGTCAACCTTGTATTTAAAAATGGAAGTAAAAAATTTGTATTACAATTCTATTATCACTCTGTACTACAGCGTTTTAGTTGCAATAACAGGCGATATTTTTGTTGTTTTATATGCAGGCAACCAAGTCGCTAATGAACCAGAAACGAAGACAACAAATACTGCTAAAGCATACAACAATGCTGTTGGCTTTTCGATAGTGATCACTTGTGATAGCGCAATATTTAATCCTATCATAGTTGCTATGCCGACAATGCTAGCGCCCAAATTAAGTAACCAATTTTCACTAAACACATACAACATAATATCTTTTTTACGCGCACCAAGCGCACGACGAATACCAATAAACTTACGTTGTTGTGTTACATGAAAGTGGGCATGTGCAAAGCTACTAACAACCGTAACTACAATCATTAATAACGACAACATGCCAAACAAACTCGCTAGACCTGCATCTTGACTGTAAAAATTTTTCAATCGCTCTGCCATACTTTGCACGCGTATAATGTCACGTTCTGCTTGTACAGATAAAATAGTGTCACTGAGCTGTGCTTGCACTTGCGCTAATTTTCCTGGCTCAACACGTACCACATAATGTTGCTGATAGTCTGCTTGTGAATACATGAAGTTACCAAATAAACCAAAAGTCTTATCTATGCCTTTACGTGTAGGGCTAATAGTAAAATCTCGTGCTATACCCACTACTCGTCCATTATTAGTTAACTCACCTAAGGCTGGCCTATTCGGGAATATTGCTTTAGCTAATGATTGCGTAATAATAATATTTTGTTCTATTTTCCCTCTATCTTGCAAGGTATAGAAATCCTTCGTTATATCATCAGCATCAGTTAGTGTTCTCCCTTCAATAATTTCCACGCCTAAATTTTCTAATCCAATTTTACTACTATAAAACTGCGGTACATAACGTAATTCCACGGGTAAAACTGCATCTTCAGGGAAGTCAGCAGCTTGCATATTACCGTTCCAACCTCCTCGTTGAATTGGCAATTGGTTATAATGAGCAGCGCTAATAACACCGTCTATCGCTGATATTTTTGCAATATCTTGTTGGGTAATCGATTGATAATAATCAGTATCACGATAGGCACCAGAGGTTGGCATTAAGTCAACGGTAATAAGCTGTTCAACATCAAAGCCTAATGGCTTATTGAGTTTTTCAATCGTACTCGCCGTTAATATAACCGTATTAACCATTAAACCTATGGTTAAACTCAGTTGTAATATTAATAGTGTAGTGGCGAATTTACGAAGACGTAACGCCTTAAATAATGCTTTAATATTCATAATAATACCTTATTTCAACGTCGTTGATAAAGACGTTCTACAAGAACGAATTAACGGATATAACATGCTAATAAATGAAGTAACTAGCGCAATGCCAATCCCCATCAATATTAATGTTATGTCTATATCACTGGTTTGTTTTAGTGCTGGAAATAATGTCATTGATATTTGCAAAAACAACCAGCCAAATAACAGCGTTAAAACTGCACAACATGATCCAATCAACATGCTTTCAACAACACCTTGATAGAAAACATCTTTCATTCGAGCACCTACCGCACGTCTGAGTCCAGTTTCGAATCTTGCACTATGATAACGAGCAAGTAATAAACTACTGGCATTAAAAATACAAACAGCTAAAAAGAGTGAACTAGCTAAAGCGAAGGCCAACATCCGTTCATCAACTACCTTTTGGTGTGTCAGCCATTCATTAACGTCTAACAAACGGTTGTCATTAGCTCGCAAGTATTCACCTTGTGCTTTACGGTGTTGTGAATAGTTATCAAGATATTGTTGCATTAACTGCTTCTGCTCAAGCGTATCAAGTTGTACAAAAGCTTGTAAAAAGAATCCATTTTTTCCACGGTTATCAGACACTGAATGAATTCGGTCAGTTGACATGTTTCGCAAATCAATAGCCCATTCATTATCCATTGCCGTTTCTATGGGGGCATAGATATCATCAGTCGAATTAAACGCTTGATCAAATGCGGCATTATAAAAAACAGGTTTTAAATTCCATGGTTTCAGCACACCAACAATTTCAAAAGGTTTACCACCAATTTCAAGGGTTTTACCGACACTATTACCACCACCAAAAACTTGTTGATTAAAGGTGTCACCAATAACAATCTGCTTGGCATAGTCTTGCTGCCAAACACCGCCAAAGGCAAAAGGCGCATCAGTTAGCGGGAAAAAGCCTTGCGTAGTGGCTCGAACTATTGCCTGATGACGCGTTAGGCTTTTAGCATTAATATCTCGGGTGTAAACTTTTGATTGGTAATGCACCATAGTGTGAGTTGCTATGTCATTTTTCAAAATATGCATAGCATCGTTATATCGCATAACTTCAATTAATTCTGCATCAGGGTTGTCCAGTGACCAAATATTCAGTGACACATTAAAAATACGATCGCTTTTATAAGGAATTGGGTCTGATGACATCGATTTAATAATGGCGATGTTAGCTAAGAACACGCCAACGCCTACCGCTAAGGTTGAGATCATTAAAATAAAAAACAGTCGATTACGGATTAAGTTTCTAAAACTCAATTTGAGGTAATAATTAAACATTTCCATAAGAAGTCCTTAAACCTTAACAGCGATCGATGCGTTATCATGCGTTGGTGCATAGACACTATGATCGGTAATTTGGCCATCAATCACTTGTACATTTCGACCTACTGCACGCGCTTGGTCAGGATCATGCGTTACCATGATAATGGTGCTGCCTTCAGTATTTAATGTATGTAGTAATTCCATTACTTGGCGTGCCATTAGAGAATCTAGATTACCTGTTGGCTCATCGGCTAATAATATTTTGGGCTCTCCCGCTAACGCTCGAGCAATAGCCACACGTTGTTGTTGTCCACCTGATAGTTGACTTGGTAAATAGTTAGCGCGACTAGCTAAACCGACTTGCTCTAACGCGTTAGTAATGCGGCGCTTTCTCTCGGCAGCATTAAAACCACGATATCGTAATGGCATGTCAATATTGTCAAACAGGTTAAAGTCAGGGATTAAGTTATAGTTTTGAAAAATAAAGCCAATTTTTTCGTTACGTAAGCGCGATAATTCATCATCATTAAGTCCTTGAATATTTACACCGTCGAGTTCATAAGCACCTTGGTCAAAGCTATCTAATAGCCCCGCCACATTTAAAAATGTAGACTTACCTGATCCCGAAGGCCCTGTCACTGCGACAAACTCACCTGCATTAACTTGCAAGTTGAAATCACGCAATGCGTGGGTTTGAATAGTATCACTACGATAAATTCGACTAATGTTTTTCATGTTAAGCATAATTATCTTCCTAAATAGTCTTTTGTAGACCTGTTGATTGTTACTTTTATAATTGGTTTGTTACTTACTTGTACGATATTTATTTCTTAATTTAGCGAAATCGTTGAGTGCATATCAAACGTTTCTGTAGATGAAATAATAATAGTGTCTCCTGACTTTAATCCCGATGTTATTTCAATAAATTCAATGCTTTGCGAACCTGTTGTTATAGGGGTTAACTTGGCTTCGTCTCCTTTAATAACATAAGCAGCTTGGCCACCGTGGCTAGCTTGGAAGCCACCACGTTTAACCATTAATACGTTTTCTTTATTTTCAAATTCGATACGTGCATTCAAACGTTGATTTTGGCGTAGTTGAATTTCGGCTAAGTTATCGATTGACACTCTAACCATAACTTGACTGTTTTTAACTTCAGGAGAAACTGAAATAACTTTACCAATAAGTGATTTTCCTGATATTTGCATTTTCACATCAAGACCAAGTCCTAAATCATCCGCGTAAAATTCAGGTACATTAAGCTCCGCTTCATACTGGCTTAAATCAACAATAGTCATAATGGCTTGGGTATCGCTAACTCGTTCTTTTTTCTGTACTAACCAGTTACCAACAATACCATCAACGGGTGCTCGAATATTCAGTAGCTCAACACGTCGCTGTAGTTCATCAACCACTAATTGCTGACTTTTAACTAAAAGATCACGTGTTTGGTTTTCAAATTCAAGACGTTGTATTGCTAGTTCGACACGTTTTTTGGCATGTTCGAATAGTAAGTCATCCTCAAGCTTTGCATCACGTTTACTAACTAAGTAAAGCTGACTAACCACTTGTTTTTCATATGACAGCTCTGCACGGGTTAATTCTCGGGTACTCGCATTAGCACGAACACGCGCAGTATCAAGCACCTGTTCGAGATCAAGCTGAGCTTCACGATCACGTAATTCACTTCTTCTAGCATCAATTTTTAAACTTTCTAACTTGGCTGTTGCTTGTTTAACTGTTGATTGTAATTCGGGACTTAATATAGTTGCCACAATGGCATCTTTTTTAACAATATCACCTGGTTTCGCTAATAAAGTAACTTGCCCCGGCTCTGAGCTATAAATGGTAGGGGCATTCGCAGCAACCAATTTACCATTAACAGCAATGTCACGAATTAAGGTACCGTTAACAACGGTAGCACGGGTAATAGTTTGTGGGTTAACACTTGGAATGCCGCCAGACCATTGGCTTAAAGTTGGTAAAATAAACCAAATAATCCCAATCACTACAACAGCACCTATGATTAACTTAATCCAAGGTTTTTTATTAGTAGGGTTACTTATTATTTCGTCTTGTCCGTCGGTAGAGCTAATCATATCAATTTCACTGTATTGTCATATATATACAGGATATAGCGAGTAACATGCCAACAGTAAAATAAAAAAATAACCAACTGTTTTTAAAGGGTTTAAATGAAAAACGTTACAACTAAAGTGTCCGGTTTTTTAATAATAAGTGTCCGTTCGGACGATGTGAGTGTCCGATTTATTCAAGCGGACATTACTGTAAGCGGACCATAATTTAAGCGGTGACACTGTAAGTAAGTGATAACTTAAACAGACAACAATTGCGTAGATGCACACGTAGTATGATTGTTTGACGATGAAAATAAAAAGTAGAAAGGCAGTTGATGAGAGACTGAAGTGGTTTATGTAAAATAAATGAGTTATCGCTATTTACATACAAATAACGATAACTCAACTTAATGGCTTAAAAACATTTGTGTTATTTAGCCAAAAATAGCGCGCATAAGCTCGATAACTTTCTCAACACTTTTACCTTTTTTTACTTGGGCAATAATCGAGTCACGCTTGCTTAACATATATTCTGGTAGATCTTCAGACATTAATGCTTTATCTACCATTTCCTCTACCGTCTCTTTACTATTTTTTCTAAAGGTAGAGTTTGATTTTTTGGGTGCTTTGTTTAGCGCTTTATCACGAGCACGAATATAGTTCGAGTTTTGTGATAAGTCAGCATCGGCAAATAAAAATAAATCAATTAATATGGCACGATTTTGCCAAATAATAAGCTCAAGACCAGGGTTTTCTTTTTCGTCAATCGCTTCCTCTTGTTCAGTAATCAGGTCAGAGTCAACATCAGAGCTATCATCAAGACTTGTTGTCGTACTACTCTCTGTAATACTTTGCTCAGGCTCTGCTTGATTCCACCATGGCAACGTACGTAAAGTACCAATCATATCGTGCCAATATGATGAAAAGTCAGTGTTTGAAAACTTCACAATAGATAGCCCTTTGCAGAACATATCAATTTTATTATTGTTTAAAGCGATAAATTGATCCGGACGACGCATCGCGAGTAATCGCGTTGCAGCAGGTAATGGCGCTTTGCTTTTAACAGAGCTGTCTTGCGATTGCTCTTGAGCATAGTCTGAAAATATTTTCTGAAAATCCGTAACAAACTTTTGATATTCGTCATAGTTTACATCACCCGTTAACGGAATATGTGCTAACGCCGCATCAAACTTTTCAGGGCATTGCTCAAGTAAGAGATGAAAAAGCTTAGCCCCTTTCGTACTGGCAAACCATTCTGTATCAAAGTCATAGGTATGATATACGTGACTGGCCGTATGCTTACCAGCAAATACTAATCGGTCTTCCATACTTAGCTCAGCTAGCGGAAGTTGACAATTGTTCTTAACATAATTCAATAAACGTAAACGCTCATCTAACGCATGTAATTCATGTTGCTGTTCAATAAAACCAACAAATATCGGCCAAGGTGCAATACGTGCCATTTTACATTGACTAATAGTAAAACCGGCTTCCAATGTATCTTGTAATTTTTTTAATGGTAAAAATTGTTCTTCATCTAAAAGTTCCATATTAAGATCTTCACGGCATAGCCTAATGAACTCTCGACACCACCCTGTAAATTCATCAGGTCTATTTACTACTTTCACTGCCATTAAATTTAAACTTAACGGCGTAAAATATTTAAGTACATTTTGATAAATCTGGTTTTCAGCGGCAGACAATGGCATTTTTACGGGTGAAGATAACAATTTTCTCATTAAATTTTACACACTCTTATTGATGATTTATTTCTAGCTATACAAGCTAATATAGGCTAAAAATAATAACGAAAGTCGCGCATAATACGGATTTATTGAGGCATTGCAATGAATAGTAAATATTATTCTATTTTAGCTTTATAGTTGTACTATTGTTGATTGAAAATAACACTAATAAATAACTTGAAAGATAAGAGTGAATAATTCTTCAGAAAAAATGATTTCGATTAACAAAACTAAATCATCCGCTATGAGATAAACCGCTATTTTTTTGCTTAATTGACGCTATTTTCATCCTTTACTTTACTTCCTTAAAAAAAGTCACTGATTTCCTATATAAAATAATATCGACTCCCGTATAATCTACCAATAAGCCTTAGTATAATCATAGAGCCTAATTAATGAGCTACATCCCACTAGAACAATTAAAGAATGCTTGGATCTTTAAACATAAAAGTCTTCCTATTAGTGAAAACGATTTAACCAAAATTAAACCTATGGCCAAAGATCGCGCGAATGTATTGTGGGATACTTTTATTAGTCGCCAAGTAGATCATCCTGACTTTTTTAAAAAAGGCGACTGGCCTTTCGACAAAAGTAATTGGAAAGAGCAGGGAAAATGGGAAAGTATTTGGGACAGCAACGATGAAGAATTACCTGAATTAATCAATACTCATATTGCTTGGGATAATAACACTGTGGTTTATTATTGCTCAAATAGGGAAAATGTTATTGAAACAACATGGGCGGTGTTTAAACGTTGTTGGAAAAACTTCTTATTTATGGATGATGGTCCTATTTTAATAGGAAAAAAACGTCAACAAGTAGTACAGTTTACTAGTAATGGTTATTTTAAAATTGGCGACAAACCAAAGTAATGACTATAAAAACCATATTACATCCACGTAATAAACATCGTCATGGCTACGACTTTGCGACCTTAAAAAAGGTCCATACTCCCTTATCAGCGTTTATTATAAAAAACCCATATAATCAACAAGATACTATTGATTTTAGCAATACTGATGCAGTAAAAGCCTTAAACTTTGCTTTACTAAAAAAACATTATCAAATAGATCATTGGGACTTTCCTCAAGGCTACTTGTGCCCTCCTATTCCTGGGCGTGTTGATTATATACATTACCTTGCTGACTTATTGAAAGAAAGTAAGGCATTGATAGCGGAAAAGAATAAAGCCATTAGCAGTAAAATCTCTGTATTAGATATTGGTACTGGTGCTACCTGTATTTATCCTATGTTAGGTGCTAGTGAATATAATTGGTCTTTTGTCGCTTCAGATATAGATCCCGTCTCTATAAAAGCGGCAAATGCAAATGTTAATGCCAATCCCAAAATTAAGCAGCAAATAAACTGTCGCTTGCAAAATAACAGCACTAAGATTTTTGAAGGTATTATTAAGCCAAATGAATTTTATCATGTCACTTTATGTAATCCTCCATTTCATAAATCATTAACTGATGCTGCAACAGGCACTAACCGTAAATGGAAAAACCTAAATAAAGGCAAAACAGCGGGTAAAAAAGAGCATAAAGTAGATACATTAAATTTTGGCGGTCAAAAAGCTGAGTTATGGTGTCAAGGCGGAGAATTGGCCTTTATTCGTCAAATGATCAAAGAAAGTATCGTTTTTCAAAACCAAGTGCTCTGGTTTACCTGTTTAGTGTCAAATAAAGATCATTTATCTAAAATAAAGTTATCGCTAAAAAAAGCGAAAGCGTCAGAAATTAAAGTTTTTAACATGGCTCAAGGACAAAAAGTCAGTCGTTTTATTGCTTGGCGCTTTGTTAAAAATAACCTAACTACAATGTAATTTAGACTTAACTACCATTAATAAAAATATTTAACCCCAAAACTAAAGCTTAAATATCAATAGCTTAAAATAAAATTATTGATGTTATATTAAGGGAGGTATAGCCCTTTAAAATCATTAAACGTAACCCATTAACAGTAATTAAAGAGATAACATGTCCTAAATAAATAGTTCATTGGCATAGTTTAAGCATAACTCCTATTGGAAATGAATCTTAAACCAACTAATAACTATAAAAGGAAAAATACATGTTAAGTTCAATTGTACTTTCAATGGCGATGTCAGTTTCACCTGTTCCAGCAGCAGATGCTAATATTCTAGATATTCAAGAAGTTAGCGCTAAACGTGGCTCTCGTAGATTAAGTGATGAATTCAATTTAGATGTTCAAGAGGTTAGTGCTAAACGTGGCTCTCGCCGATTAAGCGATGTATTTAATTTAGATGTTCAAGAAGTGAGTGCTAAACGTGGTTCTCGTCGTTTGAGTGATGAATTCAACCTAGATGTGCAAGAAGCTAGTGCTAAACGTGGTTCTCGTCGTTTAAGTGATGAATTTAACCTAGATGTTCAGGAAGCTAGTGCTAAACGTGGCTCTCGTCGTTTAAGTGATGAATTTAACCTAGATGTGCAAGAAGCTAGTGCTAAACGTGGCTCTCGTAGACTTTAATATTTAAAAATAAGTTTAATTTCAGAGGTCAACCATGTTCAACTTATTAAAATCGTTTTTCAATACTAGCAAAGCTAAAAAAGGTAACCCTATTGCTGCTCGTATCGAAATAAAAGAAACCTCTGCCAATACTTGGTGGAGATAAGTTATTAATAACTTATCTTTTATTTAAAAAGCGTAATTATCTGGTAAATCAATTGTCAGAAATGATAAATAAATATCTAATATGGATGTTAGATATTTATTCAATAGTGACACGTTCACTTAGCATAAGACCGTATACAATAGAAACTAAGCCCTAAAAATAAGCTGTTCAAAACCAAACAAGCTATTTAACCGCATACGCTTTTTCATAACAAACATCGGCCATATAAGCGGGCCAAATATTATTCCAGCAACAGTCCATCGTTTACGATCAAAACCTGCAACTAATGCCTGACAATAGAAAAAGGCACCGCAAACAACGCTTAATAATGTGCCTAAAAACACTAAAAATAACGACATAGTTCCTCGCCTAAATACCTATATTCAACAGATATTTATCTACACTTAAAGACGTCAAAAAATCGACAATAATATAGTTAACTGCCCACTTTTATTCAAGTTAAAATACCTATAGTTATTATTCATACCAGAAATAAAGCGGCATATTTTATCCGCCTTCGTGGCTAATTATTACCACATAACGGCCAAATATAACCCTAAATAGTCTTATACCAATCTCACTAACTATGTGATCATTTCTACTTGCTAAAATCACCAACTACATCGTTATTTATTTAATAATTAGAACAACTAGTTATTGAAATAAATGCCTTGTATTTGGCAATTTTTTCTACGTATAAATTTGTTCACTTAATTAATGAAACTGGTATTAATAAACAGAGATTAAGCCAACAGCATTAATCCAAAAAGTTAGTATTATAACCTTTAATAAAAGGAGTAGCATTTTAACTGACAGAATAAAAAGTAATATTAATTTTTTTGAGAAGCACTCAGCATACTAAGGTAATTCAATATGCTGAGCTAATTTGGTAGGTGAGCATTTTGCTCAATGAATAGAGTAAAGCGGTATAGTCATGTCACTTAACTATACCGCTTAACTATACAGATTAACTATGCCGCCTAGTTATAGGGTTAATAAAGTGACACTTTTTTAACACTCTTAATTTCATTTACAGCTTTGTATAAGCTTAATAATAGCTAGTACCATTTTCAGCCATTGTAATTAAAGCTTCACATGGTGCGTAACGTTCTCCATGCTGTTGTGACCATTGCGTTAATTGTGCAACTAAAGATTGCGCACCAATATTGTCAATATAACGTAAAGGGCCGCCTAAAAATGGTGGGAAACCTATACCAAAGATGGCGCCAATATCACCGTCACGAGCATTACGAACAATACCTTCATCAAGACAACGTGCCGCTTCATTAAGCATCAAGTAAGTACAACGTTTTACTATTTCATTACTTGATAAGCTACCAGCTGGATTTAAGTTTAATAAAGTATAAATTCCTTCATCAACTTGCTTCTTACCTTTTTTAGCTTGCTTGCCGTATAAATAAAAACCTTTATTTGCTTTTTTACCTAAACGGCCATCATCTAATAACTTTGAAAAAGCAGGTGGAGCAGCAAATCGTTCACCTAAATCAGCTTCTAAAATAGGTCCTATTTTAGCGCCAACATCAATACCTACTTCATCAAGTAATTGCATTGGCCCGACCGGGAAACCAAAATCAACTAATGCTTTATCAAGCTTATCAATTGGCTCACCTGCCAATAATAATATAGCGGCTTCGTTCATATAAGGCGCTAAAATACGGTTAACATAAAAACCCGCTTTATCTTTAACAACAATAGGTGTTTTGCCTTGTTTTTTAGCAAAAGCTACTGTGGTCGAAATAGTTTGATCTGAAGTTGTCGCATGAGGGATTATTTCTACCAATGGCATTTTATCTACCGGTGAAAAATAATGTAAACCAATAACGTTCTCAGGTCGTGCTGCTTTTTCCGCTATTTTGCCAATCGGTAAACTAGAAGTGTTACTAGCAAAAATGGTTGAATCTTTAGTTTTACTTTCTATTTCAACAACCATATTTTGTTTTAATTCTAAGTTTTCAAATACGGCTTCAACAACAATATCTACATTTTTAAAACCAGAATAATCAGTGCAGCCAGTGATCATGGACATTTGTTTTTGCATTTCACTTTTTCGCATAAAGCGACGCTTAACTTTTTTATTCAGTAAGTCGTAGCTATATTTTAGCGCATGGCTTATGCCTTCGTGACCAATGTCTTTAATACGCGCTGGAATATTGGCTTTAGTTGCGGTAACAAAAGCAATACCGCCACCCATTAAGCCACCACCAAGTACACCGGCTTTGAGGACTTTGCTCGGCATAACATTTTCAACACCTTGCTCTTTCTTCATCTCTGTTGTCGCAAAGAAAATATTACGAAGTTGTGCCGATTCTGGGCTCATCGCTAGCTCGCCAAAATGCTCAGCCTCAACTTGATAACCTTTTGCCGCTGATTCTTCTACACCAGTTTTCACACAATGAATAATTTTCATTGGTGATGGATAGTTACCTTTTGTTTTAGACAAAACTGATTTCTCAGCCTGTTTATAAACAATACCGCGACCAATAGATGTGCCTTCTAAAAACTTATTAATCAATGAAGATTTAAACTTCACTGTTCGTTTAAATTTACCCGAAAGCGCCATTTTTTCAGCTGTTTCAATTAAGATGCTATTTGGAACCACATCGTCAACCAAACCTAATTTCAACGCTTGTTTTGCGCGAAGTTGTTTGCCGGTTAACATCATATCTAACGCTTTTTGAATACCAACAAGTTTAGGTAATCGTTGTGTTCCACCGCTTCCTGGTAATAAGCCTAATTGAACTTCTGGCACACCTAACGCTGTTTTAACATTGTCACTACACACACGTGCATGACATGCCATCGCAAGCTCTAAACCGCCGCCTAAACAAGCACCATTAATCGCTGCTACAACGGGTATATTCAATTGTTCAAGCTGTGAAAAAATCATTTGCCCTTGACGAGAAAGCGACACTACTTCTTCTTTTGTTTGGCAATTATTGATCATATTAATATCAGCACCAGCAACAAAAGAGTCTTGTTTACCGCTACATAGCACAATGCCCGTAATAGCTGCATCCGCTTTGATTTCAGCTAAGACATCAGCAACCTGCTCTGTAAATTCAGCTTTTAGCGTGTTCATCGTATCGCCAACAACATCCATAACCAAATGAGCAATACCATTTTCCTGACGGACTAAGGTGAAAGCGCTATTGCTATTGATTACATTATCATCAGTTGAAACTGATGAAGTTTCACTCGTTACTACTTCTTTGTTATCACTCATTAGGCTGTCTCCACTACCATAGCTGCACCCAAACCACCCGCCGCACAAGCAGTTGTTAATCCAATACCACCGCCACGTCGATTTAATTCATTTAGCGTTTGTGTAATTAAACGAGCGCCCGTTGCCGCAAACGGATGACCGTAAGCTAATGAACCACCCATAACATTAAATTTACTCATATCTATTTCGCCAATAGCTTTATCACGTCCTAAATGCTCTTGTGCAAATTTGTCACTAGCAAACATTTTCATATTCGCAAGTGCTTGAGCTGCAAAGGCTTCATGCATTTCTATTAAATCTAAATCTGCCAATTCTAATCCAGCACGTTTTAAAGCAATAGGCGTTGCGTAGCTTGGCCCCATCAACATATCTTGCCAAACATCGATTGCAGCAAAACCATAACTACGAATATACCCCAATGGCGTATAACCTAGCTCTTTGGCTCGTCCTTCGCGCATTAATAAAATAGCCGCGCCACCATCAGTTAACGCAGTACTAGTCGCAGCTGTTACAGTGCCGTGTTTTCTATCAAAACAAGGACGTAATTTTGCATAACCTTCTAATACTGAATTTTCTCGAATACAGTTATCTTTATCAATAAAGCGATTATAAGGTTCACTGTGTGTACTCATCACTTCACCGGCTAATTTACCTTCCGCCCAGCTTTGAGTCGCTAGCGTATGTGATCTATGAGCAAGTGCATCTTGGTCTTCACGCGAAATATTATATGTTTTGGCCATTTGCTCAGCCGTTTGTCCCATAGAAATTCCCGTTGAATATTCAGCAACAGCGGGGGCTACCGGTAAAATATCTTTAAAGCCTAATTTACGAATTAAGGCTATTTTTTGTCCAAGTGTTTTTGTTTTACTTAAATCTAATAAGGTACGGGCAAATTTTTTCGATACACCAATAGGTGCTACTGACGAGGAATCTGCACCACCAGCAATACCAACATCAACAAAACCAGCCATTATAGACTCAGCAACATTTACTGTTGACTGAAAACTTGTCGCACAGGCTCTTGATACGCTATAAGCATCGGTATGCACATTCATACCTGTGCCTAAAACAATTTCACGTGCAATGTTTGGGGCTTCAGGCATCTGTACTACTTGACCAAATACACACTGATCAATAATTTTTGGGTCAATATCATGCTTTTGTAATAACTCGTTGACTACTAACTTACCTAAATCAACGGCTGGTACACCATGAAAAGCAGTTGCTTGTTTAGCAAACGGGGTTCTAAGCCCTGCTACAACAGCAATTCGCTCACCTGCTGATGTGGTCATTTTTATTGTCATGTATTTTTTCTCCTAATTAGTAGCGCTTCTTTTAATAAAAAGGCGAAGCGCGAAGAGGTCTGACCTCTCAATTGTTACCCTGATTTTAACTCACTATACGAAAATATCAATGCCTGATTTTTTTCTTAGTATAAAAGCATAGTTTATTAAACCACCACCAAAAGAAAAAAATTGTTACAACTAAGTCAAAGAATGCTTGTTTTCTTTAACAATACCCTTATATATACTCATGTCACTTCAATATTCGGGCTTAGTACGTCGAACTATTTAAATACCAGAATGTATTTCAATGCATTCTTAAACAATTAATAAAGATAAAATAATTATGGCAATTGAACATTTTTCAGCATTAAAACAGCATTTATCACAACAAATCATTGGTCAACCTGCTTTTGTAGAAAATTTACTTATCGCTTTATTAGCAAATGGTCATTTAATTGTTGAAGGTCCTCCTGGGTTAGCGAAAACACGTGCTATAAATGCCTTAGCTGATGGGCTTGAAGCTGATTTTCATCGTATTCAATTTACGCCTGATTTATTACCTGCCGATTTAACAGGTACTGACATCTATAGACCAGAAGATGGCACTTTTGTTTTTCAGGCTGGCCCTTTGTTTCAAAACTTAGTATTGGCAGATGAAATTAACCGTGCACCAGCAAAAGTCCAATCAGCCTTATTAGAAGCAATGGCTGAAGGGCAAGTAACTGTAGGTAGAAAAACATATCAATTGCCTGATCTATTTTTAGTTATGGCAACACAAAACCCGATTGAACAGGAAGGTACTTATCCTCTACCTGAAGCGCAACTTGATCGCTTTTTAATGCATTTAGAAATTGATTATCCTGATGCGGCTAGTGAGTTAGAGATTTTAAAACTCAATCGTGGCGAAGCGCGTACGAATACTAATGAAGAAAAGCCAAAATTAAGAGTGTTAAGTCAAGCTGAAATATTTAATGCTCGTGATGAAGTGCTTAATATCCATATGGCACCTTCCCTAGAGACCTATATGGTTGATTTGATCATGGCGACGCGTCAACCCGAAAAATATGATGAGAAACTTAAATCATGGTTAGCTTTTGGTGCTAGCCCACGTGCAACAATTGCCTTAGACAGATGTGCTCGTGCTCGTGCTTGGTTACACAACCGTGATTTTGTTAGCCCTGAAGATATTCAAGCAGTTTTACATAATGTGTTAAGACATAGAATAATACTTAGTTATCAAGCAGAAGCTGAAGGTATCTCGTCTAATCAATTACTTGATCATCTTTTAAGCTTAGTTGCAGTGGCTTAGCATTGAGTAATACGGTCGGCAATAACTATGTGGTTTAAACAAAAAACAACCCGCAATAAACAGAATTTAGCGATAAATGACTGTCAAAGTCAGCTAGCAAGCATTGATAGCAATGGTGTTGAACTTGCCATGACAGAGCTATTAAATTATCAAAATAAAACGGCACTTATTGACTTAGCTGCACGTAAGAATATTCAAGGACAAATGTCTGGGAATTACTTATCACGCATTAAAGGTCGAGGTATGGAGTTTGACGAAGTTCGTCATTACCAAACGGGTGACGATATTAGAGCAATTGACTGGCGTGTTACGGCAAGAACAGGTAAAACTCACACAAAATTATTTCGTGAAGAATTAGAACGCCCTGTTCTTATCGCCACAGATTTAAGTGCCAGTATGCATTTTGGTAGCCAATTACTTTTTAAATCTGTTCAAGCTGCTCATTTAGCCGCTTTAGTTGCTTGGCATGCTAAAAACCGTGGTGATCGTTTAGGTGGCATTGTTTTTAACCAACATGATCATCTAGAGCTAAAACCGAGAAGTCGCAAGGAAGGCGTGTTACATTATTTACACTCACTAACTGCTATTCATCTTGCTCAACATAAAGCGCAATATGACAATTCTCCTCAAGAAAACCAAGCTGAGATCAATAAAAAACCAGATAGTAGCACTGCTAATAAAAATTACTTTAGTGATAACTGTGCTCGTATTAGACAAGTAGCTAAACCAGGTTCTTTAGTATATTTAATTACCGATGGCCAACAGTTAAAACAAGCCCCTAATCGTGCACAACAAGATGCTTTACGACATTTAACACAAATAAGTAAACATTGTGAGTTAGTCGTTTGTTTAATTGACGATCCATTAGAGCAAGCGCTACCAAGCAGTTCTTTAAAACTTAACGTTGTATTAACGGATGGTGAAAATCGCCAACAATTAACCTTAGGTGATAGAAAAGCTGAAGAGAATTATCACAAACAAGCACAAACTATCAATGAACAATGTTCTGAACTACTTACTAAAGCTGGTGCTAGAGTATTTAATTTGAGCGCTGGTCGAACACTAGAGCAACAACTGAAAGAGGGAGCAAAATTTTGCAGTCGATAAACGCTCTACCAACTCAAGCCCCAATGCAAGCGAACACAATAGAATTAAAAGATATTCATGTACCAGAGCAAATATCTAACTTCCCTATTGCCTATGGTTGGTGGTTATTAGCCGCAATGATTGTTTTTATCGCGATTATCACTATCATTAAAATGAGAAAAAATGCGCAACGTAACCAAGTAAAAAAACAAGCATTAATACAATTAAAAAATACGCCTAACCTTTCAATAAATGACACGGTAGCCCTATTAAAATGGGCGGCTATGCATTATTTTTCTCGGACAGAATTGGCTAAGCTTTTTGGTGATTCATTACAGTCATTTTTAACAGCTCAATTACCAATAAAATATCAAGAAAAGTTCACTAGTTTAAGTAAAGAAGCCTTTATCAACCAATATCAGTCTCAAAAAGATGAACATAATGTTCCGTCATCAGATAGCGACTTTTATCACGCCGCTATTCTTTGGCTAACGCACGCACTGCCACCTAAACCATCAAAAAAGATTGAGACTAATACCGACGAAAATATGAGTTCACCTTTAAAGAAAAGTCAAGGAGTTAGCGCATGATAACGTTTGCTTGGCCTTGGTTATTACTTCTTTTACCACTCCCGCTATTAGTTTATTGGTTACCTAAGAAGGACAGTACTCAAGTAAGTGCAGCATTAATTATGCCGCAATTAATTGATAGTCATTCTGTCGATGTTACTCATCAACAAAATAAGAAAGCGCCATTAATTGTTTTGACCTTATGCTGGCTATTAACAGTATTAGCATTAAGTCAACCACAATGGCTTGGTGATGCTATTGATATTCCTACCGAAGGCAGAGAAATGATGATTGCCGTTGATCTATCTGGCAGTATGCAAATAGAAGATATGCAGCTAAATGGTAACACCGTAAACCGCCTTAACATGCTAAAAGTAGTGTTAGGTGATTTTATACAACGTCGTGTAGGAGACAGGCTTGGTTTAATACTCTTTGCTGATGATGCTTATATGCAAACACCAATGACCTTTGATAGAAAAACCGTTAAACAAATGCTTGATGAAAGTGTATTAGGTTTAGTTGGACAAAAAACCGCAATCGGTGATGCTATCGGGCTTGCTGTAAAACGTTTTGATGCCAAGCAAAAGTCTAACAAAGTTTTATTATTATTAACTGATGGACAAAATACCGCAGGAAAAATATCACCTGAACAAGCGCTTGAGCTTGCCATTGCCAAAGATATCACTATTTATTCTATTGGTATTGGTGCTGACGTAATGTTACAAAAATCATTATTTGGCACACGCCGAGTTAACCCTTCGAGCGAATTAGATGAACAAACCTTAACAAAATTAGCTGAAGAAACGGGCGGTAAATATTTTCGTGCCCGAGATGGACAAGATATGAGCGAAATTTATCAATTGCTCGATCAACTTGAGCCATTAGAACAAGAGCAACAACAAATGAGGCCACTTACTGCGTTATTTTATTTTCCGTTGGCCTTAGCTTTGCTGATTAGTATGTTCTATTTTTTAGCCATCAATTTTACTCGCTTCAATCGTAAATAACCTAGGTTTAAATATCACAATGACCTCTTTTAATTTATTTCTAAGCAACTTTCATTTTGTCAGACCTTATTGGCTATTGGCACTCTTTGCTTTATTTCTGGTACTTTGGTTATTAAAAAAACACCGTTTTCATCAATCACCTTGGCAAAAATTTCTCCCTAGCCATTTAAGCCAAGTGCTCGTAGAAGGAAGTGCTAATTCAAGCACCAACAAAAACTCATTTAGCAGTAAAACTTTTTTGTTAAAACCCTTTATTATCGGTTTATTGGGTATCATTGCCTTAGCTGGGCCTGTGTGGAAAAAATTACCACAACCGGTTTACCAAACGGAACGCGGCTCCGTTCTTATTATGGATATGTCTTATTCCATGTATGCCACTGATGTAAAGCCTAATAGACTGACAAGATCACGCTTTAAGGCTATTGATTTACTTAATAAAATCAATGAAGGTGATACTGGGTTAATTGCTTATGCTGGTGATGCCTTTATCATTAGCCCATTAACCCAAGATGTAAAAAACATAACCCTATTACTACCTTCATTAACACCAGGCATTATGCCAGTATCTGGCTCTAATCCTTTGGCCGCATTAACACTTGCCCATGAAATGCTGATCAATGCTGGACACCTTAATGGCGATATTTATTGGTTCACTGACGATATCGATAATGAAGAAATAAACGATATTTATGACTGGTCAAATGAATTTGGTCATCAATTAAATATTTTAGGTGTAGGTACTGAAAGTGGCGCTCCTATAACCTTACCTAGCGGTGAATTATTAAAAGATTCTTCTGGTGCTATCGTTGTGCCACAGCTGCCAAGCCATAAATTACAATCGCTAGCATCGCGTGGACAAGGAAACTATCAAACCATAAAAAATGATGATAGTGATATTAATAATTTAATTGTAAAAGACACGATGTCTGAAAGAAATAAAAGCGAAAAACAACAAAGCCAACAAACTGGTGATCAATGGCAAGAACAAGGGGCATGGTTATTATTACTAGTACTGCCCTTGATGCTGAGCTATTTTCGTCGTGGCAGTACACTTCTACTATTACCTTTAACTTGTATGCCTATGTTATTTTTACTTTCTTTTTCACTCGCTAGTTCTTCTAGTTTTGCAGCAACTGAACCGGCTGAAATTGAAAAAAATAACACTGTAGAAAATTCGCAAATGGCTACATCATCTTTCGCAAGTACCTCCAAAAAATTATGGCAAAACTTATGGGAAACAAGCGATCAACAAGCACAAAAAAAATATAACCAAGAAAATTTTCAAGGAGCTGCTGAACAATTTAAAAATTCACAGTGGCAAGGTAGCTCTCATTATAAAGCGGGTAACTACCAAGCAGCTTTAGATGCTTTTAGAAAAGGCGATGAAGCTAATAGTGCTGACTCTTTGTACAATCAAGGTAATGCGTTAGCTAAAATGCAACAATACGAGCAAGCTATTGAAAGTTATGAGGAAGCATTAAGTAAAAATCCTGAGCTCCAAGATGCTAAAGATAATATAGAAAAAATAAAGCAGCTACAAAAAGAGCAAGAGCAGCAAGAGCAACAGGGTGACCAATCAGAAAACGAGGATTCACAAGAACAAGATTCTGACGAGAATAAAAATCAAGAACAACAAGACTCGCAATCAGAAAATGATCAATCTCCAGGAGATCAGTCTCAAGAGCAAGACAATAAAGAAGGTCAACAAGGCTCTGAAGGAGATGAAAATAATGACAAAGAACAAGATAGTAAGCCTGAAGAATCTAACCAAGAACAACAAGAGCAAGAGTCTGAAGAAAAAGAACAGCAGTCAGAAAGTACAGAGCCAACTGAAGAACAAGGTAATGAAAATGAAGCAAAAACAGCCGCACAAATTGCTGCCGAACAACAAGCTAAAGAAACAGACCAAAAACATCAACAGTTATTGAATAAAGTAACAGATGATCCCTATTTATTACTGCGCAACAAAATGCAATTAGAATATCAAAAACGCAAACAAGATAGCACTAGTCCAGGAGTCAAAAAACAGTGGTAAAAATTATTTTGAACGTATTAGCCTTACTAACCGTCATTACCGCCATAGCAATAAGCCAAACAGCTTTTGCTCTTAGTAGCGTTACGGCAAGCATAGATGCTAATCCTGTAATGAAAAATGACTCAATCATTTTAACCGTTATCGCGGATGACAATGTTGAGCGAGATGCACTTGATACCTCAATGCTATTAAAAGATTTTGTTGTTGCGCGCACAGAAGTCAGCTCACAAACGAGTATGATCAATTTTGAAACAAGCAGAACCACGCGCTGGAAAATTATATTAATTCCAAAAACAATTGGCAGTTTAACAATACCACCTCTAACTATAGATGGGCATAGCTCTCAACCAATTAATGTACAAGTAGTCGAGCAAAGTAACGCAACGTCGACTCAACAAAAAGATGTGTTTATATCAACAGAGCTGTCCTCAAAAGATATCTATGTTCAGCAGCTACTTACACTTACCGTTAAATTACATGTTGGTGTTCAACTTCAGCGTGGTAGCTTAACTGAACCAAGTTTACAAGGAGCAACCATAGAGCAAGTAGGTAAAGATCAAGAAAGTGATAATATTGTTAACGGTAAGCGTTATAGAATAATTGAACGTACCTATGCTATTACGCCCGAGCAAAGTGGTAATTTAATACTAGAAACACCAATGTTCTCTGGTGATATTATGGTTCAATCACAACGTCGCTCTGGGTTTTTAAGCTTTGGTGACACTAAACCTATTAATATTATAGGTGAAAAAATAGCGCTTAATGTACGCCCAATTCCTGACAGCTTTCCTTTAGATAAGAATACTAGCTGGTTACCTAGTGAATTACTTACCTTGCATCAAGAATGGCAACCAGAGCCTCAAGAATTTAAAGTAGGTGAGCCGATTACACGTACAATTACATTAACCGCAGCCGGTTTAGCTAAAGCACAGCTTCCTCAAATAATGATGGAAGCACCAAGCGGTTTGAAAATATATCCAGATCAACCTGAATTACATTCAAACTTAACAAAAGAACGCTTAATTAGTCAAAAAAGACAAAACTTTGCTTTAGTTGCCAGCCAACCTGGTGACTATACTCTACCTAAAATAACCATTGCTTGGTGGAATACCATAACGAATAAATATCAAGAAGCAATCTTACCAGAGCAGACAATTAGCATTAAGCCGAATCCTGATGCCCCGACTTCTGTAACAAGCAATATGGTAAATACACCTATAGTATCGCAAGGACAAACAGCAGTTTCACCTGTACCCCTATCGCCACCTAACATTGTTGAAAAAACGAGCTCGTTACAGTGGTTATTTTTAGGCTTATGGATTTTAACCACTTTTGCTTGGGCGTGCCATGTTTGGTATTTAAAACGCACTACCACTAAACAAGTAGAACCTAACAAGATAAAGGCAGTAAATAATCATTATCTTGCCTTGATGGCTGCTTGTAAAAAAAATGATGCCGAACAAACTCTTAATTTAGTTCTACCTTGGTTAAATACCTTACCTTTAAATCAGGAAGGAAGTGCAATATCGACCTTATCTGAGGCTTTAATAAAAATAGATAATGAAGAATTTACTTCAGCTATTGATGAAATTCAGCTATACCTATATGGTAAAGACGTAACTGAACAAACATGGGTTGGAGATAAACTATTAAAGGCAATTCAACAAATTAATGCTTCAGGTAATAAAAATAAACAACAACCTAAATTCACATTAAATCCGTCTTAATACTAAAATAAACACATTTAATAAAGAATTTAAATAAAAGTTGAAATTAATATAATAAATATCAGGTCTGATATATTGAGTCCATTAAGGCATTTGCATGGCGACAAAACAAGTTAGGTATGAAGCTCTGGTAAAAGGGCTGCATAGTGATTTATACCGATACGCATATTGGTTAACTCACGACAAACAGGTTTCTGAAGATTTAGTACAAGAAACCTTTTTAAGAGCATGGCGTGCACTTGACTCATTAAAAGATGAAAAAGCCGCTAAATCATGGTTAATAACCATTTTAAGGCGCGAAAATGCAAGGCGATTTGAACGAAAACGCTTTGATATGAGTGAATATGAAGAGGACAGTATAATGGATACGCAATCCACTAGTACTGAACAAGAGATAGAAAACGAATGGTTAAGAGATAAAATAGCTCAATTACCGCCGGAATACTCCGAGCCATTAGTACTACAAATACTAGGTGGCTACAGTGGTGAAGATATAGCTAAATTATTAGACTTAAACAAAAATACGGTAATGACTCGATTATTTAGAGCTCGAAACCAGTTAAAAGAAGCTTTAGAAAAAGAGCCTGAAAAGGCGAGATTTCTCCATGAAAAATAGTACAACGAGTAAAGATATGACATCTGAAACGAAAATGGATGACTTACAATTTAGGCGCAGCATCTATGCTGACCCTAGCAGCTTAGATGAAGATATAATCGCGGCTCAAAATGATGATCCTGCGAAAAAGCAATTAGCCCAAGAGCTTTGCATGCTTGATGAAAGAATCAAACAAGCAATGAGTATTCCTGTGCCTGACGATTTATGTGATAAATTACTTTTACGTCAAACACTCAAAAGCCACCAACAAAATAAACGTAAATCACGTATCCATTTAGCTTTAGCCGCATCTGTCGCAATAATTGCTGGAATAGTAGTGAATTACTTACAATTTTCTAATAGCTATAATTATGACAATTTAGGTGATTATGCTCTTGCCCACGTCTACTATGAACAAGGTTCATTTTCTAATAGTACAAATGCTAAAGTCAGCTTAGACTCATTAAATCAAAAAATGGTTACTTTTAATGGCAGCTTTAGTGATTCAATGGGTGAATTGATTGCTGCAGATTACTGCCGATTTGATGGTATGAAAAGCCTACACTTAGTATTTAAAGGGGTAACCGATACTGTGGCGGTATTTGTTGTGCCTAAGAAAGAACATCTTGAATTTGTTGATAAGTTTCATGATGATAATTTACAAGGTGAATCTCTTAGTTATCAAGAAAATGATATTATTGTTGTTGCTAATAAAAACGAATCATTAAGCCAATGGCAACGTGCTATTAGCAACAATATTAACTGGTCTATTTAATTAGGACACTAATTAGAAAAACTAAGTACCACAAAAGGTTTGATAATATTGGTCTTTATCTTGCGGTGCGTCTTGGTAATATTTAGTATTCGTAAGTTCTTTATATGGTGAACAGATAACTTGAAGAAAGTCATTTACAATATCGCTAACTTTTGGGTTATCTGATGTATTAGAATTCATGTTATCTGTTACTACTAACTCACAACGATCAAGTAACTCCTCGATATGATGATTTCGAGGAATTACTAATGGATTGTTTTTAGACATCAAGCTTTCTGCTTCTACTTTTGAGATGTTAAGCTGAGTTAGGGTTTCCATCCATGTTTGATACCATTGACCAAATTCAGAGATTAACGCTTTTTCTTGGGCACTATTTGATAATGATTGTGTTAGTGCATAAAAAGTTTGTGTGTAATCCAGTTCTTGAGCTTGCATCATGGCTAAAAGCTCATTAATTAAAGTCATATGATTTTCACCTATGTCACTAATACCCAGCTTTTTCGCATACATTGCATAATAAGCTTGATCAAATTTACTTGTATATTGCTGAATGATCGCTTCAATGCTTTCTAACGTTTTTTCTTGGTTAACTTCGTCTTCAATATTATTATCCGCATCTTTTTCAGCTGTGTCATTCAATAACACTAATAGACAATCGGCTAATCTAGCCATATTCCACTGACCAATTTTTCCTTGATTACCAAAAGCATAACGACCATATTCATCAATAGAGCTAAAAGAAGCTTTATTGTCATAGATTCCCATCATTGCACAAGGACCAAAATCAATGGTTTCGCCACTTATAGCAGTATTATCTGTGTTCATCACACCATGAATAAAACCGATACGTAACCATTGTGTAATTAAGGTTATTTGCTTATCAATTGCTTTTTCTAAAAACTGTAAAATACGTTGTTCTTGCGAAGGCTTTTGATTACTAACCTTTGTACTATCAGCATCTGCATTGTTAAGACTAGGATCATCAATTTCAGGGAAATGACGCTCAATAGTATAATCAAGCAAGGCAGTTAATGAATCTATATCGCCGCGAGCGGCAAAGTATTGAAAGCTACCAACACGAATGTGACTAGCGGCAACACGGGTTACCACAGCGCCAGGTTTAGCCAAGCCTCGGTTAATCAACTCACCAGTACCTACTACAGCTAAACACCTAGAGGTGGGCACACCAAGCGCATAGAGAGCTTCACTCATCATGTACTCACGTAAAGCTGGCGCTAATGCACACTTCCCATCGCCGCGTCTTGAAAAAACAGTTTGCCCTGAGCCTTTTAACTGGATATCACGACGAATACCTTTTTTATCTAGCATCTCACCAAGTAAATGCGCTCGACCATCCCCTAAATTAGGATTGAAATGACCAAATTGATGTCCTGAATAAGCCAAGGCAATTGAGTTGACCCCTTTAGGTAATTCATTACCTGAGCCGTACTTAGCTAATAGTTTGTGATCTGCTTGCAATGTTTCAGTAATCGATAAATCATCGGCTAATGCCTTGTTCCACAACAAAAGCTTTGGATCTGGCACTGTATCTGGTGATACGCGCTGATAAAATTGTGCACCTAGTTCAAAATAACTATTATAAAATTTCAATGGGTTGTCCAAGTTATAACTGTATAAACAACGTCTGTTAACAGTGATTAATTTACACTGAACAGACATTAAACTAATGCCTGTTCATTTATATTATCCTTCTTTTATGTATTAAGGATGGTGGGTCAACATTTCGTCATGCTTGGCTAAAATAGCACTATCATTTTGAGGCGCCATATTACTAACAATATAAATAACCAAAGAACATAAAATAAAGCCTGGCACTATTTCATACATTATTGAGCTTAATGATTGCCCATTAATAGTGACCGGTAAATAAATCCACAGCAATACTGTGACTGCGCCAGTAATCATCCCTGCTAGGGCTCCATTTCTGGTCATTTTTTTCCAATACAAGCTACCGATAATAACCGGTCCAAACGCGGCACCAAAACCAGCCCAAGCATTACTCACTAAAGTTAAAATAGTGCTATTGCGATCATAAGCTAAAGAAATTGAGACTAATGCAACTAAGATAACAGAAATTCGCCCCACCATGACTTGTTGCTTATCAGACGCTTCTTTATGTAAAAATGTTTTATAAAAATCTTCTGTTAAAGAGCTTGATGTCACTAATAATTGAGACGAGATTGTACTCATAATAGCAGCTAAAATTGCAGCTAATAAAAAGCCTGCAATAAGTGGACTAAATAGAATTTGCGATAATAAAATGAAAATCGTTTCCGGATCTTTAAGAGACATACCTGTTTTAGCAACATAAGCTATCCCCGCAAAGCCTGTCCCCATTGCACCAATGATAGCCACTATCATCCAACTCATACCAATGCGTCGTGCTGCGGGCATATCCTTTACACTTCGTATCGCCATAAACCTTACAATAATATGAGGTTGGCCAAAGTACCCCAAGCCCCATGCCATTGCCGAAATAATACTGATTGCGCCAACACCATTAAAAATATCTAATAGTTCAGGGTTAATATTACTTACAGTATGTTGTACCTCATTGATACCACCTACTTCGTTAATCGCTACCACAGGCACTAAAACAAGTGCTATGAACATAATGCAGCCCTGAACAAAATCAGTTAAGCTAACAGCTAAAAAACCACCAAAAAAAGTATAAGCGACGACAACACCCGCTGTTACATACAGGCCAACTTCATAATTCAAACCAAAAGAGCTTTCGAACAGTTTACCGCCAGCAACAATACCACTTGAGGTATACAGAGTGAAAAAGACGACAATAACAACAGAAGACACCACTCTTAATAAACGAGATTTATCATTAAAACGGTTTTCAAAGAAGTCAGGTAAAGTTATAGAGTCATTCGCTACTTCGGTATAAGTTCTCAGGCGTGGCGCGACAATTATATAATTTAAAAAAGCACCAATAACCAAACCAAATGCAATCCACAAGCTACTCATACCTGAAACATACATTGCTCCTGGTAACCCCATTAACATCCAGCCACTCATATCAGATGCACCTGCAGATAAAGCTGCAACTCCAGGGCTTAAGTTTCGCCCTCCTAACATAAATCCTGACACATCATCTGTTGATGTTTTGAAGGCGTAAATTCCGATACCTAACATAATGATAAAATATAGCGCTAACGAAACCATTGTTCCAAATTCCAAGTGTTACCCCTTAAATTGTTTTTATTTTGTGAAATACCTACCTACGCTATCAAGAAAGCCACTAAAAATAAACCTTAGTGGCATAATCTTCCTATAAAAAGTACTTATTAAATAGATTTTACGACAAACAATAAAGCTCAGCTATCTTGCATCTTCAAACAGAACAGGTATATTGATTAGTAACTGCTTTTATTAAAAAAGATATTGCTCAAACTATGTACTTTTATGCCGCTAGACAGCCTATTTTAGATGTAAACAAAAAACTCTTTGGTTATGAGTTACTTTTTCGCGATAGTATAGACAATGTTTTTCCTGATATAGATGGTGATGAAGCAACAAGTAAAATGATTGAAGCAAGTAAATTCAATATGGGTATAAGTGAATTTACAAATAATAAACTCGCCTTCATAAACTTCACATTAGAAACCTTAGTTCAAGGTTATCCCGAGATGCTGACAAATGAAGAAGTAGTAGTTGAAGTTTTAGAAACAGTAAAACCTGGCAAAAAATTACTCGGCCTATGTAAAAATTTGCATAGTAAAAATTACATCATTGCTTTAGATGACTATGTACACCAAAATGTATGGATACATTTTTATCCTTATATAAAAATTATTAAGGTAGATATTCAAAAAACAGCTTTAAGTGAAGTAAATCAAATAATTGAAGCAACTAGAGATTACCCTCACATAGAATTACTCGCAGAAAAAGTAGAAACTTATGAAGAATATGAACAAGCTAAGCAGTTAGGCTTTACCTATTTTCAAGGCTTCTTTTTTGCTAGACCGGAAATGGTGAAAACTAAAAACTTATCACCTTCTCAACTTACAATGGCAGACCTACTATATGAAACGTCTAAACCAGAGTTAGATCTTGCAGGTATTACCCACGTTTTTGAGCGGGACGTTTCTCTATCTTATAAATTACTTCGTTATGCAAATTCTGCCGCATTTAAACGACGTAGTGAAGTTTCAACGATAAAACAAGCATTAATATTACTCGGTTCGAGCGAACTTAAACGTTTTCTTGCCTTAATGTTTGCTGTAACAGTAAACCCTGAAAAGCCCAATGAATTAATAAAAGCCGCACTTGCTCGTGCTAAATTTTGTGAGCTTATTGCGCGTGATATGAGCTATAGATCTGATGTTTCAATTGCTTTTCTTACGGGGTTATTATCCATGATAGATGCAATTTTAGATGAAAAAATAGAGGTTATCTTAGATAAACTTCCGCTAACCAGTGAAATTAAAGATCCTCTATTAACGCGAAAAGGCTTGATGGCAGCCATAATAAGATTAGCTGAACTAATTGAGCATGCCGAATGGGATAAAACAAATATTATTATGGAAAAACTTATAATAGAGAAGACTCAAACCCTAAAACATTATAATGAAGCATTAGCATGGGCTGATGAACAAAGTCAGATGTCTGAATAAACCATGACAGGAAACGGGTATTATTTTCAATAATGCACTCATTTCCTGTTTAGCAATCTCAATTATAGACAAATAATATTTAACAAGTTATTGGCCTTAATTATTAATTAAAAACCTTCTGGGTTTTCAGACTGCCAACGCCAAGTATCTTCAATCATAGTATATAAATTGCGAGTTGCTTGCCAACCAAGTAATTCATTAGCCAAATCTGCATTAGCGTATACCGTTGCTAAATCACCAGCTCTTCTAGGGGCTATTTTGTACGGAATATCTTGACCACTAATTTCTTTGAACGTGTTAACAATTTCAAGCACTGAGGTACCATTACCTGTACCTAAATTAATAGCCTTACAACCAGATATTTTATCTAAGTTTTGTAACGCTTTCACATGGCCTTGAGCTAAGTCAACCACATGAATATAATCACGAACACCTGTACCATCAACAGTATCATAGTCATCACCAAACACCTGTAATTGTGCTAATCGGCCAATTGCAACTTGTGCTACATAGGGTAATAAGTTATTTGGGATACCATTAGGGTTTTCACCTATTAAACCAGAACTATGCGCACCAATAGGATTGAAGTAACGCAAGCAAGCAATCGACCACTCACTATCACTTTTTGCGAGATCAAACAAAATATGCTCGACCATCAGCTTAGTTTGACCATAAGGGTTAGTCGCCGACGTTGGCATGCTTTCATTTAATGGCGAAACATTATCACCATAAACAGTAGCCGAAGAGCTAAATACTAATTTCTTAACATTATGCTCAGCCATCACTTGTAATAAAGTAACGGTACCTGAAACATTATTATGATAATAACTAAGGGGCTTTTCATTCGATTCCCCCACAGCTTTATGACCTGCAAAATGAATTACCGCATCAATATCATACTGGTCAAAAATAGCATTTATCGCGTTATAATCACAAACATCCGCTTTAATAAAAGTGACTGTTTTATTGGTGATCTGTTTAATTCTATCAAGAACTAGCGTGGAAGAATTAGATAAATCATCAACAATAATGATATCTTGGTTCGATGCTTCTTCTAATGCTAACGTTTGCAATTCAACAACTGTATGGCTACCTATATAACCTGTACCACCTGTTATTAATAAGCTCATTATATTCCCTTGCTTCTAGTATTTAACTTTATTGGTAATATTTTGCCACGCTAGCAAAAAAATCGCCAAGCATTTCTGCTGGCAAGGCATTAATTCCCGCAGCAGCAGCTCGCCCTCCCCCAGTAGGAAAGTTTGCACAGAGTTCCCCTGCTCCTTGTTTATTGTTTAATGGAGCTCTAAGGCTAATAGTATAAGTAGGCTCTTCATCAGCAAGACTTTCATTTAAGGTGACAACAACATGAGCTTTGTTAGGTGCTCCATTCGCAAGTGCATTACCAAAAACACCGCTAACTCTTCTTGCCCAAGGTTGATCAGCTAATTGTACAGCACAGATTTGCTCATTATTCACTAAAACAGGAGACTTATGCGCTTTTTCCATGTCAACTAAATAGGCTGTTTTAAGTTGATAAAATATTGAATTAGTTTCATTAATTAAATCAAATGGATCAGCGTAATCAGATAGCTTTTCTAATAGTTGTGTGGGATGAAAATGTAAATCATCAACACTACGACCGTAGCCATTATAGTTAATATAAATACCAAGCTCTTTTAACAATGCCTGCTGCTCACTTGATATATTATGCTCTTTGGCGAGTGTTTGCGCTGATAATTGCATATTATCACCGAACGCAGCTGCGATAGCCCAGTGAACAAATTCATTCTGTAGATACTTATTTACTATTAGGCTAGTACAAGTGTTGGCATCGGTGTCGATTAAATTTGTTAGATATTTTGATTGTGGAACTTCGCCTGCTCTGTGGTGATCGACGTAAAACACGTCAACTTCCTTTTCCAGCAAATTAGATAAAGCTTCAATGTTTTTTTCTAATGATATATCTAAAACAGTCACTGATGTTGCGGATTCTGCATTAACATTTTTAAGCAAACTAATGTCACGTTTTACACCTGTCACTAAAACCGACTCTTTTGGATGCAGTTTATTTTTAGACAGTCGAAGTTGCAACAACGCGATAATGCCATCAGCATCACCATTAAAAACATCATAATGCATAACTTATCCTTGCCCTAAACGACCAATATTGTCACTATCATTTTTATTCATAGTAATAAAACCTTGCTCAATTAAATAATGAACAATTTGCTCAGCACACTCTTGTATTGATAACTCAGCGGTTTTAACATGAATCTCCGGACTCTCGGGAACATCATAAGTAGAATCTATGCCAGTGAAATCTTTAATTTCACCTGCGCGTGCTTTTTTATAAAGCCCTTTAGGATCTCGCTGCTCACAAACACTGATTGGCGTATCGATATAAACTTCGATAAACTCACCGTCTTCTAATTTCGCTCTTGCTCTCGCTCTATCTTCTGTAAACGGTGAAATAAAAGCTGTTGAGACAATTAGACCTGCATCTAAAAATAATTTTGACACTTCACTAATACGGCGGATATTTTCTACTCTATCTTCATCGGTAAAACCTAAGTCACCATTCAAACCATGGCGAACATTATCACCATCAAGTAGATAGCTGTGACAACCCAACTTAAATAATAAAGCATCAACAGCATTCGCTACTGTCGACTTACCCGAGCCACTTAAGCCAGTATACCAAAGCAAACAAGGCTTTTGGCTTTTAAGGCTAGCACGTTGCTCTTTAGAAATATGTTGTTCATGCCAAACAGTATTTTCTGTTTTCATTATGTACTCTTTAAAAAATTAAGATCAAAAAGGAAACACTAAAGGGATCATCAATAATACCGTAGCGCTGTATGTGATTGACACAGGTAAACCAAACTTAACAAAATCACCCAATTGATAGTTACCTGCGTTATAAACCATAATATTGGTTTGATAGCCATAAGGACTAATAAAGCTTCCACTGGCAGCAAAAGCAACCGCCATCACAAAAGGGATGGGATCAACACCTAAACCTAGTGCGATATTATAAGCAATAGGAAAAATTAATGCTGCGGCGGCACTATTAGTGATTAGCTCGGTTAATAATAACGTTAAAACAAAAATAGCCACAAAAGCAATATAAGGGCTACTACCATTGAGTAGCTGTTCGATACTACTCGCAATAACTGCTGCAACACCAGTATTTTCAACAGCACTAGCTAATGTTAATGCGCCAAGTACTATCATCCAAATTTCTAATGGAAATCGACGTTTAATTTCATTTACCGTTAATGCTCCGCTAAAAATAAGCGCTGCCACATAAATAAATAAACAACTCAATAAAGAAACCGGCGTTAAAACTGAGACTAAAATAGCAAGTACAAAACCCCAAATAGTACCATGATCACGCCAGCCACTCAGCATGTTGACAGCCTGATGACCTGAAAGAATAAAAAAATTCTTCGATAAATTAGTTCTACTTGCAAAGTCTTGCCCTACTGCTAGCACTAAAAAATCACCTGACTGTAAAACAATATCGCCTAATTTTCCTGATAAAGCACAACCTTCACGGCGAACAGCAACAACTGCAGCGTCAAACCGAGCTCTAAACCCTGCTTTTTTCAAGGTTTTACCGGCAATAGCTGACTCACTTTTAATAAGTACTTCTGTTAAATTATCGCGTAACAGATCATTACGCTCTGCAAATAATGTTAGTCCATCAAATTGCTGTAAGGTTAATACTTTAGAAATATCACCACTGAAAATAAGCTTATCGCCTACTTGTAATGTTTCTTCAGGCGTAACAGGCGAGATCAATCGACCATAACGGACGATTTCAACTAAAAATAAAGCATCTAAATTTCTTAAACCATTTTCTTCAATGCTTTTACCAATGAGCTTAGAATCTATAGAGACTTCAGCTTCAAGCAAATAATCTTGAGTCGACAATTCACCCTGCGCCATATTAGGCAAGGTTTTAGCACGTAAAACAACAATTAATAAACAAAAAGCAAGTGCAACAATACCAATACCGGTAAAATCAAAAAAAGCTAAGCCTTGGCCACCTTGTTCAATTAACAAACTATTGACAATAAGGTTAGTAGAGGTGCCCACTAAGGTGAGAGTACCACCTAATATAGCGGCATAAGATAAGGGAAGTAGTAATTTACCCGCATTAATTAGCTTATTACTTTTAACACTGTTAATCAGCGTCGCAACTACTGCAGTATTACTCATAAGTGCAGAAGCAAAAGCAGTACCTATCACAAGTCGTAACATCGACTTTATTTTTGAACCACTAAAAACGCTATTACTTAAACGGCGTAATATACTGGTTCGCTCAAATGAAAATGAGCAAAGCACTAATAAAATTAAGGTGACTAAACCTGGGTTTACTGCATTACTAAGAATATCGTCAACACTTACAAAAGAAAGTGCTAAACAAACAAGTACTGTAATAGAGAAAACCCGTTCGGGTGCTTGTTGATATTTAAGAAGGCCGACAAAAGTGGCGATAAAAACCGCTATAATCAACCACTGTTGTATTGTCATTTTTATCCTAGGTGTTAGATATTCATACTTAGCGTTGTTGATGACAAAGAAAATATGTACGCCTAACTAATTCAAGAAGGCGTCACGACAAACTGAGCTATAGCTAATCTATTTAGTTATATCTCTAGCACCCCAGTGAGGGAACTGCTTACGAACTAATGCATTTAACTCTAACTCAAATGCTGAGTATTCTTTTACTTCTTCAGCGATAGCATGATTAATCATACCTGCACCAACCGTTAGGTTACTTAGTCTATCAATAATAATAAAAGCACCACTACCACGGTTAACTTGGTAATCGTCAAAATGCAATGTTTCACCCATGACAAAATCAACATTACCAATTTCGTTAACAGCCAGTTGCGCTGAAGCCGATTTTTCCATGGTATTAACGTCAAACTTATTCACAATTTTACTTGCGTGACCAGTAGTCATTTTACTGCCATGCTTAATAAAGTATTCACGTCCCGCTTCTAATTCATTTTCATGCATCCATACTACTGTTGCATTTAATTCTTTAGCCGATGTTGGTAAACAACCTTTTTTAACAATGATTTCACCACGGCTAATATCAATTTCGTCTTCTAATGTTAGTGTTACTGCCATACCTTTATCGGCACGGTCTATGTTACCGTCAAAGGTAACAATTTCTTTCACAACACTTTCTTTACCTGAAGGTAAGGCAACAATGGTATCGCCGACAAGTACATGACCTGAAGAAATAGTGCCGGCAAAACCACGAAAATCTAAGTTAGGGCGGTTGACATACTGCACTTGAAAACGTAATTCTGTGAATGCATTTTGTTCTTTTACATCAATGGTATTTAGCAACTTCATTAATGTTGCGCCTGGGTACCAATCCATGTTTGCACTTTCTTCTACTACGTTGTCACCATTAAGCGCCGACATAGGTACAAAACGTACATCTTCAAAGTTAAGTGATTCAGCAAATTCACGGTAATCTTTTTTGATTGCTTGATATTTTTCTTGCGAGTAATCAACCAAGTCCATTTTGTTCACGGCAACGACAATATGCTTAATACCTAATAACGAACAAATAAATGAATGACGACGTGTTTGTGTTTGCACCCCGTAGCGTGCATCAATTAAGATAATTGCGATATCACAAGTAGACGCACCTGTTGCCATATTACGCGTATATTGTTCGTGGCCAGGAGTATCTGCAATAATAAATTTACGTTTATCGGTAGCAAAATAACGGTATGCCACATCAATGGTGATACCTTGCTCACGTTCAGATTGTAAACCATCAACTAATAATGCTAAATCGATAGCTTCACCAGTGGTCCCTGATTTTTTTGAATCTTTTTCAATAGCGGCTAATTGATCTTCAAAAATCATTTTAGAGTCATGTAACAAGCGACCAATTAAGGTACTTTTACCATCATCTACGCTACCACACGTTAAAAAACGTACTAATTCTTTGTTTTCATGCTGCTTTAAATAAGCTTGAATATCATCTGCAATTAAGTCTTGCTGGTTACTCATAATGTTTTCCTTCGAAAATTTTTAATCAAATAAAATGTTATGTTGAAAATAGAAGCCTCACCTTAGTTATACATATAAGGTTTATATTTAAGGCTTAGAAGTAACCTTCCATCTTTTTCTTTTCCATCGAGCCAGCACTATCATGATCTATTACACGACCTTGGCGTTCAGAGGTTTTTGTTAATAACATTTCTTGAATAATTTCAGGTAACGTAGTCGCTGTTGACTCAACTGCACCTGTTAATGGGTAACAACCAAGCGTTCTAAAACGAACACTTTTCATTTGTATTTCTTCATCTTCTTCAATTGGCATACGATCGTCATCAACCATGATTAATGTACCATCACGTTCAACAACTGGACGTTTTTCAGCTAAATAAAGTGGCACAATTGGAATGCTTTCTAGATAGATATACTGCCAAATATCAAGCTCAGTCCAATTAGATAAAGGGAAAACACGAATACTTTCGCCTTTATGAACTTTACCGTTATAGATATTCCATAATTCAGGACGTTGGCTTTTAGGATCCCAACGATGTTTATCATCACGGAATGAGTAAACACGCTCTTTGGCACGAGACTTTTCTTCATCACGGCGTGCGCCGCCAAAAGCAGCATCAAATCCGTATTTATTTAGCGCTTGCTTTAAGCCTTGTGTTTTCATCACGTCCGTATGGGTTGCACTACCATGAGTAAATGGTCCCATTCCCATGGCAATACCTTCCGGGTTTTGATGAACAAGTAGCTCAAAACCATAGTCTTTTGCCATTTGATCACGAAAAGCGATCATTTCTTTAAATTTCCAATTCGTATCAACGTGCAATAATGGAAAAGGGATTTTACCTGGAGCAAAAGCTTTGCGAGCAAGATGTAACAAAACTGCAGAGTCTTTACCGACAGAATAAAGCATTACAGGGTTATCAAACTCTGCAGCCACTTCACGAAAAATATGAATAGATTCCGATTCTAATTTTTTTAAATGAGTTAAATTCATTGCCAATACACAACTGTTGATAAAATTAATAAGGTAAGAATGCCACACCTACCTTGATTTTTCTATAATAAGAAACAGCTTTATTATAACCAAAAGGAATAACAAGGTGATCTGTCTAACTTTCATAACGATAGTTAGACAGTAGTGTTAATTTAGTAGCTCAACTTATAAAAAAGTCAGCGAAATGCTGACTTTTAGAAACACACATTAATGATATCCGTGCTATATTTTCAGGCGACCCATATTATCCTTTAATACTTTTTCGCCTATACCTTTAACATTCATTAAATCGTTAATAGACTTAAAATCTCCCATTTTTTTGCGATATGCTAAAATCGCTTGTGCTTTTTTCTGACCAATTCCTTTTAAAGTCATTAACTCTTCGAGGGTAGATTTGTTCAAATGAACAACTTGTTGTATTGCTTTAACTTCCTTCGTGACCGTTGGTGCAGCAATAGCTAAATTTGAATTGAACAATAACGTAGTAGTGAATAACGCACAGAGCAGTGCTCTCATAATTAAAACTTTCATATTAATTCCTTATAAATAGTCCCATTAAAAGTTCAAACATCGATGCAACTGGTTAGATGTTCATTATTATGTTTAGATGTGAAATATATTTTTGTCAAATGCATTTAAAATTGTACAGAAATAGTTAAACTATACAGTTATAATTTTTGAACTATCATTTAAAGCATTCCATGAGCAAAAAAAGCTATTTACTGGCGCCAACTCTAGCTAAAAATAAAACAACTAATACAAGTACCACAGTTGACAGAAAAACTTGGCACAATTTGCAAGGCTCAAGTGCGAGTATTGCTTTGTATCGAGGAGCGTTAACAAGTGATGTTCCAATATTATTACTCACTCATGACACGCCTTCTGCACTCAAACTAGAGCAGGAGCTACAAAGTTTATCGCAAGACGAAAATGCATTATCGATTTGCTTATTTCCTGATTGGGAAACACTACCCTACGATACTTTTTCTCCTCATCAAGATATTATTTCTCAAAGGCTAGCGACTCTTTACCAATTGTCCCGCATGAAAAAAGGCATTGTTATTGTGCCTGTAACAACATTGGCGCAAAGGCTAGCACCTAAGAAATATATAGAAGTAAATAGTTTAGTCATTAAAAAAGGTGATAAGAAAGACTTACATCAACTTCGACAAGATCTAGAAGCAAGTGGTTACCGCTGTGTTGATCAAGTTATGGAGCATGGTGAGTTTTCTGCTCGTGGTGCTATTTTAGATCTATTTCCTATGGGCAGTAATACCCCATTTCGTTTAGACTTTTTTGATGACGAAATTGATGAAATCCGTTTGTTTGATCCTGAAAATCAACGGTCAAATGAAAAAGTAGACAATATTGATTTATTGCCCGCTCATGAATTTCCAACAGACAAAGAGGCCATTAACTTATTTCGTAGCCAATATCGTGAACTGTTTAAAAGCTCGATTGATAAGGAGTCTATCTATCATCAAGTAAGTAATGGAATTCTTCCTCCTGGGATAGAATATTATTTACCGCTTTTTTTCAAAAATGAAAGTACTGAAGATTGCACCGATACGCTTAAAAATACCAATACACTGTGTGATTATTTAATGCCTGATACGCTAATTGCTATTTCAGGTGATTTAGAAAAATCATTAAAAAAACACTGGCAAGACATTGAATATCGCTATGAAAATAGACGCTACAATCCTACTCGACCTTTATTACCACCAGAGCAACTATTCTTAAGCAAAGATGAGTTATATAGCGCATTAAAGCCATTTGCACGTATTACTATAAAAAGCTGTGAAGAAGAAGCTCAACTAAGCACTGATGAAAATGACAATATCAGTGGTAGTATTGATAACAAAAAACAAAAATCGAGTGCTATTTATTTCGATGTTAATGCCCTGCCCGATCTGACTATTGATCATAAGTTAAAACAACCTTTTGAATTAATAAATAACTTCATTCAGTCAAAAGAGACACCCAATAAAATTTTATTTATCGCTGAGAGTCAAGGTCGACGTGAAAGTGTTTTAGAGTTACTCGCACGTGATAATGTCAAACCCAGCATTTTTAATACTATTGAAGACTTTATTGAGTCAGATGAATTATTAGGTATCAGTGTTAATGCACTTAACCAAGGTTTTAGTTTTCAATCAAAAAGCAGTGCAAAGAAAAATGCGATTGCTTTAATTACTGAAGCTGAGTTATTAGGCGATCATGTTCGCCAATCAAGACGACGTAACAAATCACAAGAAATTGAAACTGACGCTATTTTCAAAAATTTAGCGGAACTTTCTATCGGTCAAGCTGTTGTACATATAGAACATGGTATCGGTCGATATTTAGGTTTACAAACACTAGAAACCGGTGGCATAACCACTGAATTTTTAATGCTTAGTTATGCTAACGACGCAAAACTCTATGTACCTGTTGCCTCTTTACATTTAATTAGCCGCTATTCAGGTACCGACGCTGAGCATGCTCCTTTACATAAATTGGGTACAGATACTTGGAGTAAAGCGAAACAAAAAGCAGCTGAAAAAGTACGTGATGTAGCAGCTGAATTACTTGATATTTATGCCAACCGCGCAAACAATACCGGCTATGCTTTTAAGCGAGATAAAGATGATTATTTAGCCTTTAGTGATAGTTTTGGTTTTGAAGAAACATTTGATCAGCAACAAGCGATAAATGCCGTTATTAGCGATATGCTGTCTGCAAAAACAATGGACAGGTTAGTATGTGGTGATGTCGGCTTTGGTAAAACCGAGGTCGCAATGCGCGCCGCTTTTGTGGCGGTAAATGATGGTAAACAAGTTGCCATACTAGTACCCACTACGCTGCTTGCCCAGCAACATTATGAAAGTTTTCGCGATCGTTTTGCGAACTGGCCAGTTTCAATCGAAGTATTATCTCGCTTTAAAACAGCAAAACAACAAACTGAAATTATAAAACAAGTTGAATCTGGGCAGATAGATATCTTAATAGGCACTCATAAACTACTGCAAAACAGTATTAAATATAAAGACTTAGGATTATTGGTAGTAGACGAAGAGCATAGATTTGGCGTAAAACAAAAAGAAAAAATTAAACAACTACGTAGCAATGTTGATATTCTTACCTTAACTGCAACCCCTATTCCTAGAACACTTAATATGGCAATGGGTGGCATGCGTGATTTATCAATTATTGCGACACCACCAGCAAAACGACTAGCTGTTAAAACTTTTGTTCGCCAGCATGATGATGCCTTAATTAGAGAAGCGATTTTACGAGAAACATTACGTGGTGGTCAGGTTTACTATTTACATAATCATGTCGATAGCATAGAAAAAACCGCCGCAGATATTCAAGCACTAGTACCAGAAGCTAGGGTTATTACTGCTCATGGACAAATGCAAGAACGAGAACTTGAACGTATCATGAGTGATTTTTATCACCAACGGTTCAATGTTATCGTTTGTACGACCATTATAGAAACAGGTATTGATGTACCTAGTGCAAATACCATTATAATGGATCGAGCTGATAATTTAGGGTTAGCTCAATTACATCAACTACGTGGCCGTGTTGGTCGTTCGCACCATCAAGCCTATGCTTACCTGTTAACACCTCACGAAAAACGCATGACTAAAGATGCGAAAAAACGTCTTGAAGCTATCGCGTCATTAGAAGATTTAGGTGCTGGATTTACATTGGCAACACATGATTTAGAAATACGTGGCGCAGGGGAATTACTTGGTGAAGATCAATCAGGATCCATGAGCCAAGTTGGCTTCAGTTTATATATGGAAATGCTTGACCATGCGGTAGAAGCCCTAAAAGATGGTAAGCAATTATCATTAACACAAGTCACCGCAAAACAAACTGAAATAGAGCTACGTTTACCTGCCCTTATTCCTGAAAGTTATATTTTTGATGTAAGTATACGATTAAGCTTATATAAACGTATCGCTAGTTGTAAAAATAAAAATCAACTGGATGATATTCAAGTTGAGTTAATCGATCGCTTTGGATTGTTACCACAAGCAACGAAGAACTTAATTCAAATAGCTAAAATACGCTTGAAAGCTCAAACTATTGGTATTTCACGTATTGAAGTCAACGAAAAAGGTGGATCAGTTGAATTCAATGACGATACCAGCGTGGATCATATGTTGATCATTGCCTTAGTGCAAAAGCAACCAACAACGTATAAAATGGTGCCTCCTAATAAGCTTAAGTTTAGTCGAGCAAGTGAAGGTGAACAAGCCAGGTTTAGCTTAATCACCACTTTATTAAATGATCTAACCACAGCTAAATAAAGATAACTTAAAATAATTGGACTATTAATGAAAGTAAATCCAGCTTTTTTCTATTCACTATTTGCTCTTGGCATCTCAACAGTAACCATGAGTTCAGACGTGTACGCTAAAAATAAAGCAGCAGATGAACGTTGGTTTGAAGTTGAAGTGATACTTTTCCAACAATTAGGCAACAAAAACGAATTAAAAGAACAATTTCCTGAGGATATTGACGTATCCAGTTTGCCTAATTACCAAAAATCTTTTGATTTATTAGGGCCTCACATCCAGCCCGATTTAACAAACATAAAACAGTTCTTGCCACTTTGCTCTAAAGAAAGTGAAAATAATATTCAGCCAGTATTGTTACACCCTCTTAAACGTACTAATGCTACTTTTGATAAAAAAGTTAATCAAGTTACACAAATCACCGCGATTAATACATTTGAGTTAAGAGAAAGAGCGGATATCTCTTCTCAAAATTTACTATTCGACAACTTAACCCATAAACTTTTATCTACTGACACTATATGTGCTATTTCTCAGCAAGAAATGGAAAGATTATTTGATAAAGAGCAGCTCGCTAATATGAATATAAATTCAGTCGAGATAAATGCGCTGCCAAATAAGTTGAATGCTTTAGGTATACACAATGAATACAACCCTTACTTAATTGCTGATGAATCTTTACTATTAACTGATATTAGTCAGCGACTACGCTGGAGCAAAACATTTAAACCGCTACTACATTTTGGCTGGAGACAAGTTGGCGTAACGCAAAAAGATGCTATTCCACTTAAGTTATTTGCGGGTCAAAATTTAGCGCATGAATACCAAAAAGCATTAGAAGAATATCAACTTGAGGTTGAGAAAGAAAAACTATTAGAAGAAAACTTAATTAATCAGCTAACTAAAACACAAAACTCAACACTGACAACAGAGTCGACTAACATTGAAAGATCTCGTAATAATCAGCAAGTCTTAAACCAAATATTTACACGTTTTAATGCGTTTAGTCGAGAGCCTATTGATATAGATACAATTAATAAGACAGTTAACCAAGTTAACGAAATGGATTTGGAAACTATTATAGCCACCAATTCTGTAGAGACTATTGTCAACAAACAACACTCAGAACTAGGTACCCCACTCAAGACACCAATTCAACCTTGGTTCTTAGATGGTTTTCTTAAAATACACCTAGATCATTATCTTTATATAACTGCTGATTTCAATGTATTTAATGAAAGTGATCTTGAAAAAATAATTAAAAATGTGCCAACTAGTAGTAATGATAGTACAGCAAAACTTATTAACTTTAGCCAAAACCGTCGAGTAATAACAGGTGAAATACACTACTTTGATCACCCTTACATTGGCATGATAGTACAAATAAGACGTTTCGATCCAACAAAACCAGAAGGTGAACAAGTAAGCCAAGCGATAAAATAGTCTTAGCAAGCAACTTCTTCATAGAAATCATATAACAATTAGCTTTAATAGGAATATCATGAACAAAGAAACTGAAATTCAAGCTGCAGTCTTTCGTCGTTTATTAGCTCATTTAGATAGTAGAAAAGATGTACAAAACATTGAACTGATGAATTTAGCGGGTTTTTGTCGTAATTGTTTTAGTAAATGGACAGTAGCTGAAGCAGAAAAACTTGGTGTTTCAGTCGATATCGATAGCGCACGAGAACAAGTATACGGTATGCCTTACAGTGAATGGAAAGAAAAATATCAGCTGCCAGCTACCGAAGAGCAACTTGCTAAATTTAATAAAGGTTAACGAAACAAATTAACGTTATCAAGAATATAAAGTACTCGTTAATTTACACTATTAAACTCATGATAATTCTCTGAAATGATTAGCCTCAGAGAATTATCATTTTATCACCTACTTATCATCACCTTTATCGATAATGGCAATACAAACAGCTCTTGCTTCTAACTCGATAGGCACGTTATTTAAAGTTTTTAAAATTAATAATTACCGCTCTTAGGACGTAATAACTTATTACATCTAATAAGTTAAAAAAATTCAATTGTTCTTTTTTTGTACTAGTAAATTAAATTTAAATAGATAAAAACACGCAAAAAAATATAACTAATTGATTTTTATTTATTTTTTACTAAGTTTAATATTTAAACAACTAGTAACGAAAACTTTACTACCTCCAAAACAAAGTAACATATTGATTTTTATATATTTATCATAATCTAACATGCTAAGTTTACTTTTTCTAAGTTTTTTTATTTAAGTAAATGATACTATATTAAAGTAAAGTCAACTTGTAACCAGTTGATTTAAAATAAAATTACCCGCCCTTCTCCGTTTATCCTTTTGTTGAATTTAAATGTTACAATTAGTGTTGCCTTATTAAGCGCTAAGTACTAGTATTTTAAAGGTTAGTTCCTGCCGTTAGAGCAAAATAATATTAGGATTAACACTTTACTTAAACACTGCAAGTAACCACGTTAGTGGTTCAGGGAGAAAATATGTATAACAATACTAAAATAGCGAAAGCTGTTCGTTTGGCCGTAATGTTCGGTGCAGGCGCAACGGCTGCAATGAGTTCAACCTCATTTGCTGCTTCTGAAGAAAGTGCAGAACAAATTGAAAAAATCGAAGTAACTGGTTCTCGCATTAAACGTGCAAATATCCAAAGTACAAGCCCTATTACTACAATATCCGCTGAAGATATTAAAGTTTCTGGTATTACTCGTATCGAAGATGTATTGAATGAAATGCCGGCTATTTTTGCTGACCAAACATCTGGTGTAGCTAATGGCGCAACAGGTACAGCAACGGTTGATTTACGTAATTTAGGCTCTGTACGTACCCTAACATTAATGAATGGTCGTCGATTACCATCAGGTTCACCTGCAGCCGGTGGTACTGGTGCTGATATTAACCAAATTCCAGCAGCGCTAGTAGAACGTGTAGAAGTTTTAACTGGTGGTGCTTCTGCTACATACGGTTCAGATGCTATTGCTGGTGTTGTTAACTTTATCATGAAAGATGATTTTGAAGGTGTTCAATTTGAATACCAAAACAGCTTCTATCAACACAATAATGACCATAGCGATATGCAGCGTGCTGTATCTGAGGCTGGTTTCCCTTTACCTTCAAGTAATGTAACTGACGGTGATACTAACGATTTTTCATTGATTATCGGTGGAAATACTGCTGACGGCAATGGTAATGTTACGTTATATGCTACATACCGTGATATTAAAGCAGTAACACAAGATAACCGTGATTACAGTGCTTGTGCAATGGATATTGATGGTAATGGTCAGCGTGTTTGTGGTGGTTCAAGTACTATACCTGAAGGTCGTTTTACCGATTTTGCTACTTTTGATTACATAGTTCAAGGTACTGATTTTGTAGATCGCAACGGTCTCTTATATAACTACGGTCCTTTAAATTATTATCAACGTCCAGATAAACGTAAAACCTTTGGTGGTTTCGGTCATTATGAAATTAATGAGCATTTTGAAGTTTATGCTGAAGCGAGTTATATGGATGACCGAAGTGTTGCACAGATAGCGCCATCAGGTGCGTTTTTTGTAACTGATAGCTTAAATTGTGATAACCCACTTTTATCAGATCAACAATTTGATGCAATTTGTGGTAGCCAAGGCTTAACCGCAAGCGACAGTCAAACCGTTTATATTGGTCGTCGTAATGTTGAAGGTGGTCCTCGTCAAGATGATTTAAGACATACGTCTTCACGCTTTGTTCTTGGTCTACGTGGTTATATCAATGATGACTGGTCTTATGATGCATCAGTAAACTTTGGTTCAGTTGCTTATTTAGAAACTTACCGTAATGAAATGTCAATAACGAACATTAAGCGTGCGCTAAATGTTAAAGATGTTGATGGCGTAGCGACGTGTCAATCTGTTATTGATGGTTCAGATCCTGATTGTGTACCATGGAATGTATTTGAAGAAGGTGGTGTTACTCAGGATTCCCTAGACTACCTAATTAAAAACTTATACTCTCGTGGTGATACAAAAAGTACACAAATGGTTGGTTTCGTATCGGGTGATTTAACTGAATCTGGCTTTATGGTACCAGGTACCACTACTGGTGCTGGTGTTGTATTTGGTTATGAGTACCGTAAAGAATCATTAACTCTTGAACCAGATAATGGTTTTACTTCAGGTGATGGTGCTGGTCAAGGTGGCCCAACTGCCGGTGTTAAAGGTGAGTACTCAGTAACAGATTTATTTACTGAATTTAATTTACCACTAATTGAAGATGCTAAGTTTGCACAAGAGTTAGGTGTAGAGCTAGCATATCGTTATTCAGATTATTCAGTAGAAGGTACTACTGACAAGTCTACAGATACTTATAAAGCAGCACTTAACTGGACTGTTAACGACGAAGTTCGCTTCCGTGCTAGTTACCAACGCGCAGTACGTACAGGTAATGTACGTGAATTATTTGCACCAACATCAATTGGTTTATTCAACTGGTCAGATCCTTGTGGACCTAACCCTACGTTAACGGAAGAGCAATGTGCACGTACTGGTGTTACAGCCGCACAATATGGTTCTTCTAGCTTAGAGAGTCCTGCTGGTCAATATAACTCTGTTTCTGGTGGTAACCTAGATCTTAGACCTGAAAAATCAGATACGGTTTCATTAGGTTTAATTTTATCTCCTAGCTTCCTTGATGGATTAGATATCACATTCGATTACTTTAATATTCAAATTGAAGATGCTATTCAATCGAAAGGTGCTGCTGTTGTTCATAACGAATGTGCGGTTGATAATCTTCAATCTTCATGTGACTTAATCAACCGTAATGCAAATACAGGTGCATTATGGGTTGGACAAGATAGCATCATTGATACTAATAGTAATATCGGTTTTATTGAAACTTCAGGTATTGATGTTGATGCTTCTTATGAACTTTCTTTAGATGATATGGGTGAGGTTCGCTTCAATTTTGTTGGTACATACTTGATGCAACTTGATACGCAAAATACTCCGGGTATTGCTATTGACTCTTGTGAAGGTTACTGGGATCGTTCAGTGTGTGGTTCTCCTTCTCCTAAATGGCGTAGTAACTTACGTGCTGCTTGGATAACTCCGTGGGATGCAACAGTTACAGCAACATGGCGTTACTTTGGTGAAGCTGAAGAATTCACTCGTAATGCTGAATCAAATACTATTGAAGCAGGTCCAACTACGTTAGGTGCTCAAAACTACTTAGATCTTGCAGCATCATTTAACACGTTTGAACATGTAACAATACGTTTAGGTGTAAATAACCTTCTTGATAAGGCGCCACCAATGGTACCAAATGCACCATCAGGTAGCGGTAATGGTAATACATTCCCTGGCGCGTATGATGCACTAGGTCGTTTAATTCATGCAGGTGTAACAATTAGCTTCTAATTGTCGTTTGTTTGTAATTTAGATAAAAGAGCCAATATTACATTGGCTCTTTTTTTATATAATCATATATACTTTATTTCGTTTATTTTAATAAGTGCTTTAAAATAAACGAAATAAAGTAAAGTTACTTACTCATTAAATTTTAATTATGGACTTATGAAAGCTGAAGTTACAATCGAATATGCTTTACGGCTACTAAATTCAAATAAATTAGACCAAGGCCAAATGGCACTTGAAGATTTATTAATACAAGATCCTACCAATATCCAAATACACCAGTTATTAGTAAAACTTGGTTTCACTAATAAAAATTATAAATTAGCTGAAAAACATTTAATTAAACTGCTAACCTTTCAACCCTTATCTAAAAACTATTTTAATACCTTAAGTGAGCTCTATAATGCTCAGTCTCGTTGGCAAGATCTAGCAAACTTATATGAAAAACAATCAAAAAGTAACATTGCTAATGCCACAACTTTTTTCAATTGCGCCTATTATCAAAAGCTTTCGGGTAATTTTGAGCAAGCCATTATTTTTTATAATAAAGCATTAGCCATTGGTATTGATAAAGATTATGAAGTATCTTTAAATGTAGCAACCATTCTCAGTGAACACTTATCTGAACCAGATAAAGCCATCGATATTCTCACTAAAGCTATTGTTAAGCATCCTGAACAAGATTCTTTATGCTACAACTTAGCCAATTTATATGAACAATTAGGTAATAGAAATAAAGCGCTATATTACTTTCAGTTAGCTTGTACAATCAATCCTAAAAATTATACTGCTCTAGCTAGACAAGCTGATCTTTATAAAATTGAAAATCAAGAGCACCCACTAATTAATCAATTAAAAGATGCTTTCTTAAGCTCTGATATTGCTCAGTCAGATAAAATCAATGTTGGTTATGCTCTAGGAAAGGCTTTTGATGATTGTAAAGCTTATGATCTTGCGTTTCATTATTATCAACAAGCTAATGAATTAGATAAAAAAACGCTACCGTCATACGATGCTATAAAGTTTGAACATACAGTAGACAGTATTATAGCTACTTTTAATAAGCAGTGGTTTTCTACTGTAGATAGCACAGAGTCTAGCAGCACTTCACCTGTTTTCATCTGTGGTATGTTTCGTTCAGGTTCAACACTTTGCGAACAAATATTAGCTGCACATTCAGGTATCAGTATTGGAGGTGAGCAAGAGTTTTTTCATCGTTTAATGTTTAATAATTACCCTGATTTTCCACAAAATGTTCTTGAAGATATACAGGTAGATCGAAAAAAAGATAGATTACTTTCAGAATACTTAACGGAAATTAACCGCTTTAAAAACCAAGGTGATCAATTAACTGACAAACGACCAGATAATTTTTTATACTTAGGGATAATTAAATTACTTATGCCTAATGCTAAAGTTATATGGACTACTCGTTCAATACTAGATAATTGCTTATCAATTTATTTTCTGCGTTTAGGATCTTCTATGGCTTATGCGACAGAGCTAAAAAATATTATTCATTTTTACCAGCAACAAGAAAGGTTAATGGCACATTGGCAGTCATTATTTCCAGAAGATATTTTAACATTTAATTATGACAATCTAATCCAATCACCTAAAGAGCAAACCCAACGACTGCTTTCATTTATAGGGTTACCTTGGGAGGATAACTGCCTTAATTTTCATCAATATAAAAATCAAGTTAAAACAGCAAGTGTTTGGCAGGTAAGAAGACCACTATATAATAGCTCTTCAGGTAGGTGCAATAATTACCAAAAGCATTTAGAGACTTTATTCCCCTTAAGTTCACTAAAGAGTATTAAGTAATCAGAGCTTGGCTTAATAATATCAACAATATTAGGTGTAAAAACTCAGTATGCTCTAAATAAAATAATAACTCTGTCAACGTAGAAATATACGAGAGAGTTATTATTGCTATTGCCCTAGTAAGTGAATATTACCAACCACCATCACCACTATAAAAAGATGTATTTTTTATTACCTGCTTATTATCAACTATATCGACAATATTAAAGCGAATATCATTTCTCCCATCGACTAAAGGCTGCTCAACAGCTACTGTTACTGATGATGTTTTCATATCCCCAGGTAAAACTTGTACCTTTGCTTGTCCCATAATACGAGCATGAGTTAAATCTGCGACAGCAATTTTAAAGGTTTTAGTTTCACTCGATTTATTTCTGATTTTAAAAACATACGTATTTTCGATATGGCCTTCATGGTTAACACGATACAATGCTTGTCGATCTCTAATAATATTCACTTCAAAAGATTGCCAAGTTAAAACCCACACCAGCATAGATAAAATACTTAAAGATACTATAGCGCCATAAACTATATGCCTTTTCCACCTGTTTTTCGGCGCTTGTTCATGAGTAAAAGAGATTAACCCTTTTTCGTAATTAAATTTATCCATTGTCATATCACACGCATCAACACATAAACCACAATTAATACATTCGTATTGTAAACCGTCTCGAATATCGATGCCTACCGGACAAACTTGAACACATAAATTACAATCAACACAGTCACCTAACGCTGCTGCTTTTTCCTGTGTGCGTTTTCTTTTACCTCGGCTTTCGCCTCGCTTAAAGTCATAGCTGACAAGCTTAGTTGATTTATCAAACATTGCAGACTGTATTCGTGAATAGGGACACATATGTAAACACATTTTCTCCCTTATCCAACCAGCGTTTATATAAGTACAAGCCATGAAAAATAAGACCCACGAAACAACCAATGAAGATGATTCTAATGTAAAAAAATTAATATAGAGTTCTTTAACGGGCACAAAATAAGAAATAAATACTAAGGCAGTAAACAGTGAAATAATCAACCAACAACAATGCTTAACGAGTTTTTTAACTAATTTATTAAAGTTTAATTTTTGTGCATTAAGATATTTACTATGATTATGAGAGCCTTCAATTCTGCGTTCAACCCAATTAAAGAGTAGCATCCAAATAGTTTGAGGACAGCTAAAACCACACCATATTCGTCCATAAATTTTAGTTATGTAAAATAGTAAAAACGCGGAAAAAATAAATACTAGGCAAAGAAGCAGCAAATCTTGTGGGAAAAGTGTTAATGAAAACAAAGAAACCCTTTGCTGTTCAAGATTAAAATATACGGCTTGAGAACCATGATATTCAATAAAAGGAATCAAAATAAAAATAGCCATTAAGGTAAAACTTAAATAACGACGAATTCGCTGAAAACGCCCTTTTTGTTCTCTAATATATATATTTTCATCAACTACTGATGTTTTACAAATAAGATTTTCTTTCGATAAATATGACGAATTCACCTTGCTACTCCGATAGTAAGTTACACGAAGCTTAGTTTAAATATTCAATCTGTTATTAATAGATACAAATAAATAAACTATAATAGGTACAGTTTAATTAATGATAATTAACTTATGACACAGTTTAAATATGAACAGCTAGCAAATACTTTAAAAGCCAGAATAGACGACAAAGAATGGTTAGCCTATGAAAAGCTTCCTTCAATTCGATCGCTAGCCCGTTGCTATGGTGTTTCAAAAATATCGGTTCAAAAAGCACTGCATACCTTAGAAGCAAGAGATATAGTTTTCGTAAAGTTTAAATCTGGTTATTATGTATCCCCCGTTAACCAAAATCATAATATACATATTGAACTAAAAAAAATTAGCCAACCTAAACTTGTTGATGTACCTGAAGTGTTTTATGAAATAATGGAACGAAGTGCGGCTTTTGACATTACGCCTCAACACATAAATAACGAACAAGTATCGACTAACTTATTGTTATTAAACAGACATATCAGTCGCGCTTTAAGACAAAAACCACAAAGTAATGCTTTGTATTATTCAGAGCCCCCAGGTGATCGCAACTTAAGGCATCAAATTAGTAAGCATTACCGAAAACGGAATCTCAATATAGCAGAAGAACAAGTCTGCATTACTTCTGGTTGCCAAAATAGTTTGTTTTTAGCGCTTATGGCAACTTGTGAAGCTGGGGATATTGTTGCTATTGAGAGTCCAGCATTTTATGGCGCCTTACAATTATTCCAGCAATTAAAATTAAAAGTCATAGAATTACCTAGCTCTCTTACCACTGGCTTAACCGTTCAATCGTTACAAAAAGCAGCTGAAGAGTGGGAGATTAAAGCCTGTATTTTAACTCCTAATTTTGCTACACCAACAGGCGCTTTGATGCAAAATAAGGAAAAACGTAAACTCGTTGCGCTCGCCGCAAAGAACAATATCACGTTAATTGAAGATGATATCTATGGTGATTTAGGATTTCATACCACTGTCGAGCCACTTAAAAGTTATGATACACAAGGAAATGTTATACTTTGTAGCTCATTCTCTAAAGCACTATCACGAGATCTACGCATTGGTTGGATAATAACGAATAAGCATTACAAAAAAATCGTTCATTTAAAATTAGTTAATCAACTCTCTACTAGCCAAGCAATTCAAAACGGCTTAACAAGTTTTATGGCTGAAGGAAGTTTTGATCGGCATATTTATCAATACCGCAAAACTTTACTAAAACAGCGTGATCAATTAATTAATGGCATAAAAGATAACTGGAAAATACCGACTAAATTTATGGTACCTGATGGCGGCCTAACAATCTGGATAGAGTTACCCCCCGAAGTTGATACATTTGTACTTTATAATCAAGCAATATCCGAAGGCATTATTATAACGCCAGGAAAACTCTTTTCTACCACTAATAAATTTTCAAATAATCTTAGATTAATTTTTGCACATCCAACAACAGGATCTCGTTTACAAGCACTAGTTAGATTAGGGGAATTATGTAAGGAATTAACCAATACCCGACAAAAATATTTACCGGAATATAATGGTTGAGCCAAATCTTTGCTATAATTGCTGATATGACATCTATGTCAATATCAAGCGCTGTTTTTTATAAGAAATATCTGTGCTTAAGGTTAAATACAAAGAATTTTTTGTTAACAAGAAGAATTCACCTCCTATATTAAGTGCGGATATTACTGATGAAAACTGGCTCTCATAAAATAATTTCATTTATTTTAATCTTAACATTGATAACTATCACGATTGTTTACTATCCATTTAATACCGGACGTGACATAGCTGAAAGACACTCCCCCCTAATTAACGCTGCTATAAAAATTAAGCTTGAAGTAAGTACTGCACACTTGTGGTTTGAAGAAGTTATTAGTGGTGATAAAAATGTAAATATTGAAACTGTCTGGCTCCACCTTGATCAATCAGAATGGTACGCCAAAGCAATGCTTGATGGCGCCACTTACGAAGAAACCGTATTCATCCCCTTAAACGATGCCAATTTACGTACACAAATTGAAAAAACGATAGAGGATATTCATTATTTTCGCCAAATAGCACAAAAACGATGGGCATCGAAGTCAACATCTGGCATAGGGTCTGATTTAGATCAGGCGCTAGATCTCGCCTTTTCTAAACTGACCACATCTGCAGATAATATTGAGATATCATTAAAAAAGTCGATCGCCGCAGATATTAAAAAATTCAAAGAACGACAACTATTCATCACAATTTTTATTGTTATATTATGTACTGTCATAGGTGGATTATTCCTTCGTTATAATAACAAGCAACTAAAAAGTATTAATGCATTAAAACAAAATAAAGATAGTGCTCAAAAATCTCAACACCAACTACAAAATATCATTAATGGTGCAAAATTAGGATATTGGGATTGGAACTATCAAACAGGTGAAAATATTGTTAATGATGAATGGTTATCCATGCTTGGTCTCACTAGACAAGATATTACTAACCATATTAGTGATTGGGAAAAACTTATTCACCCAAATGATAAAGAGTACATAGAAAACATTATCCAATCTCGTATTGCATCAGGAAGCAACTACATGATTGAATTCAGAATGAAGCATGCCGATGGTAGATGGATATGGCTTAAAGGCTCTGGCTCTGTCATTAAATATGATGAAGACACTAATGAACCTCTTCAGATTTGTGGTACACATCATGAAATAACAGCGCGTAAACAAGCTGAATTACGCGAACGTTCACGCTCTTATGTCTTAGAACTTATTACAAAAAATGAGAAGCTTTCAGTAGTCTTAGAAGCTATTGTGCATGGTGTTGAGGAAGAAAACACAGGTATGCTTTGTAGCGTTTTATTACTCGATGAGGCCTGTAAACATCTATTAGTTGGAGCCGCCCCTAGTCTCCCCGACTTTTACAACCAAGCTATTCATGGAACTGAGATTGGCTTTGGGGTGGGCTCTTGTGGTACTGCAGTATTTACAAATAAGCGAGTTGTCGTAGAAGACATTCACCACCACCCTTATTGGACGTCGTACAAAGATCTTGCAAGCAAAGCAAAATTAAGCTCATGTTGGTCAGAGCCAATACGTACGACCCAAGGAAAGGTACTAGGTACTTTTGCCATTTATCATCGTACAGTCAATACACCAACAGAAGATAACATAGCTTTAATTGAACAATCGGCTAACTTAGCGAGTATCGCTATTGAAAAAAATCAAGCTAACTTAGCACTAAAATCAAGAGATGAACAAATGCGCTTGGTATTGGCAGGAGCTGAGTTAGGGTTTTGGGATTGGAATATAGTAAAAAGCACTGTTGAAAGGAATGAACGCTGGGCAACAATGTTAGGCTACACTCATGAAGAAATCAAACAAACCACAAATCAATGGTCTGACTTTATCCATCCTGACGATAGAGAAAAGGCCTGGCAATCAATTAATGACGTATTAGAGAGCCGTTCAAAATCCCATAGCCTTGAATATCGTATGTTAACAAAAGAAGGTGATGTTAGATGGATACATGATCAAGCAAATGTGATGCAGCGTGATATGGATGGTAAACCTTTACGTATGAGTGGTATTCATAATGATATTACCAATCGTAAATTAGCAGAAGAAAAGCTCAAACTCGCTGCAAGCGTATTCACTCATGCTCGGGAAAGCATCATTATCACTGACACAGCAGGCATAATTATTGATGTTAATGATACATTCACAGCAATGACAGGCTATAGCCGTGAAGAAGCCATTGGGCAGAACCCACGTATTCTAAAATCAAGTCGCCAGTCTTCTGAATTTTATAACAATATGTGGTCAACCTTAAACGAAGAAGGACATTGGCAAGGTGAACTTTGGAATTATCGTAAAAATGGCGACTTATTTGTTGAAATGAAAACAATAAGTGCCGTTCAAGATGAACAAGGAATTACTACCCATTATGTCGCTCTAGGCAATGACATTACGGCAATAAAGGAACATCAAGATCAGTTAGAACACATAGCACATTACGATATACTTACACGTTTACCTAACAGAGTATTACTGGCGGACCGATTATCTCAAGCGATGTTACATTGTAGCCGTCATGAAGAATCTCTTGCGGTTGTCTTTCTAGATTTAGATGGTTTTAAAGCAGTAAATGATACTTATGGCCATGATATCGGAGATGAGTTATTAGTTACTCTGTCTATTCGCATGCAAGAAGCGTTACGAGAAGGTGATAGTTTAGCGCGTCTTGGCGGTGATGAATTTGTCGCAGTGTTAACAGACTTAACACCATCAACTGCAGCTAACGATTGTGAGCCGGTATTATCACGATTATTACTGGCCGCTTCTGAGCCTATAACTATCCGTGACATTGTCTTAAATGTATCTGCCAGCATAGGGGTAACCTTGTACCCACAAGATAATGTCAATGCCGATCAACTGATGCGTCATGCGGATCAAGCTATGTATGTGGCTAAAGAATCAGGAAAGAATCGTTATCACTTATTTGATACAGCACAAGATGTTGCTGTTAAAGTGCAACGAGAAAGCTTAGAGGCAGTTCGCAGTGCTTTAGAAAATAACCAGTTTGTACTCTACTATCAGCCTAAAGTGAATATGAAAACAGGCACTGTAGTTGGGGTTGAAGCACTTATTCGTTGGCAACATCCTGAGCGGGGTTTACTAGGTCCAATAGAGTTTCTACCCGTTATAGAAAACAACCCCATGATGGTTGAGCTAGGGGAATGGGTAATTGACACTGCCTTAACACAAATTGGTGAGTGGCAAGCTATGGGACTGCAACAGCCATTTAATACCAGTGTTAATATTGCAGCGGTTCAATTACAACAATCAGACTTTACAGAGCGATTAACAAAGCTTCTTTCGAATCACTCAAATGTCGATCCTCGGTGTTTAGAGTTAGAAGTATTAGAAACAAGTGCTTTAGATGATGTCCATCATGTGTCAGCTATTATGTGTGCTTGTATGGCGCTAGGAGTAAAATTTGCGTTAGATGATTTTGGCACGGGTTATTCATCGTTAACTTATTTAAGACGATTACCAGCTAAAATCATTAAGATAGATCAGACTTTTGTACGCGATATGTTAGTTGATACAGATGATTTGGCGATTGTTGAGGGGGTAATTGCGTTAGCTAAATCATTCAAACGAGATGTGATTGCTGAAGGTGTTGAAACGATTGAGCATGGTACTGCGCTCTTGCAGTTGGGGTGTGATTTAGCTCAAGGTTACGGTATTGCTAAACCTATGCCGGCAAATGATATTCATACCTGGATTAATAACTGGAAACCAGATGTTAATTGGCAAAAGTAACTATTTACTTCACCTTTCTGCCTAATTTTTTTATTTGATGAAGCATTGCTGTATTTTAAATAAGTACAATTATTCTTTTATTTTAATTAGCCCTTTTTCTAGTAGATTCATTGCTTTTATCGTATTTTTTGATTTGCTAAAAGCAACATAAATATCACTTGTGTGGTTAATAGTGCCTTTTTTGATATCGTTAAATTGAAGTCCCATTTCGTTTAACTTACTTTTAACAACTTCATCGAACATAATTGCCATATCTATTCGTTTGTTTCTTAGTAGTCCAATTAATTGTGACTGACTCGCTACTTTAACTTCTCTAAATCGACTTTTATAAATATCATAATTATCACCATATTCGTAACCAATAATGACTCCAATAGAAGTACCTTTAGGAATATCTTTGACTGAAGTAAAATTCAATGACGAATCATTATGATAATAAAATGAAGCACTAGCCTGTAAAATTGGAACATTACCGAAATTAAACATTGCTTGCGTGCTCTTTTGTTTTGTCACATTAAACGCACCATCTACTTGACCTTGCTCAGTCATTTTAAGTGCTCGAGCATATGGAACAGAAATAAACTCAACGTTAACATTAACCGCGTTATACGCTGCTATAATAATATTTTTAGAAAGACCATTTCCGTTCTTATCTGAATAAGGTGGCCAGCTATTTTCGACAGCTAAAACAATAGGCTCTATAGCCAGACAAGCTTTGCCTATAATTAATAAAACAATAGTGAACAAGTTTCGAATTAACATTACGAAGATAAGTTTTTCCAGACATAATAAAGAGTAAGTATAAATTAAAAGCGTTACGACTTCTAAAATTCATACTGTATTTTACGTTCTATATCAATATAGATTGTATTATCCCCCTTTATTTTCGAGACTAACGTATCTAGCTCTTTAAAAACAATGTTAGTATATTTCTTAGCTTTGCCAGCATATATCAGGCTTCCAATTTTCACACCACGTTGGAATGTCAGCTCCAGGCATCGGCCTAGCAATGCCATAACCTTGGGCTAAATCACACCCCAACTGCAAGAGCGCAGTACCATGCTCAATCGTTTCAACACCTTCAGCAATCACATCTCGTTTGAATGATTTAGCTAACGCAATTACCCCCTCAACAATCGCCAAATCATCTGTATCAACTAACATATCGCGTACAAAAGTCTGATCTATCTTAATGATTTTAGCTGGTAATCGTCTTAAATAAGTTAACGATGAATAACCCGTGCCGAAATCATCTAACGCAAATTTTACCCCTAGCGCCATACAAGCACACATAATAGCTGACACATGATGGACATCATCTAAAGCACTTGTTTCCAGTACTTCTAACTCTAAATAAGATGGATCTACATTTTTATGCTCAGCAAGTAGTGCCGTTAATCGCTGCGTAAAATCAGATTGCTGTAATTGAATACCTGCAATATTAACACTGGTATTAAATGGCTGTTGCAGTCCCATAGCTTGCCACTCACCAATTTGTGCTAAGGCAGTGTCAATTACCCATTCCCCTAATTCAATCATCATAGACGTATTTTCAATAACGGATAAGAATTCTATTGGACTTAGCAAACCACGCTTAGGATGTTGCCAACGAATAAGTGCTTCAACCCCAACCACTGTACCTGTTTTCATATTCACTTTAGGTTGATAGTAGAGTACAAACTGGTTATTTTCTAAAGCACTGCGAACTGCCTCTAAGCTTTCTCGTTGCACTTTAACAGCAACATCTTGTGCTGTATCAAATAAGTGATAACGGTTTTTCCCTGACTCTTTAGCCACATACATAGCTTGATCCGCATGACGCATCAGTTGGTCGGCATTGACATTATCTTGTGGGTACAAGGTTACTCCAATACTGGCAGATACATTCAACACGATCTCGCCGATAATAATAGGCTCGGAGACTGCACGTAATAATCGTGTTAATACTGGCTCACAATCATCAGCTGCTGTTGATAATGTTAAATCCGTTAACACTGCAACAAATTCATCACCACCAAGACGCGCTAAACTATCACCTTCTCGCAATGCTTTTTGCATACGAGCGGAAATAGCAATCAAGACTTCATCACCCATTTTATGGCCATAAGTATCATTTACCGCTTTAAAGCCATCCAGATCTAAAAAAACAACGGCAAGAGATTCTTCATGACGATTACAGTGCAACATAGTTTGAGATAATCGATCAGAAAGTAATACTCGATTAGGAAGGTTAGTCAATATGTCGTAATGAGCAATACGCTCTAATTGATCTTGATGCTCTTTTATTAAAGTAATATCGTTTCCTAAAGATACATAATGAGTTGTAACACCTTGTTCATCACGTACTGCGCTGACTGTTTTAATTTCAGCATATACTTCGCCGTTTTTACGACGTTTCCACATTTCGCCTGACCAATAGCCATCTTTTAATAACACTTGCCACATGTCAGCATAGTTTTGTTTTGCTTGTCTTCCAGGCTGAAGCTCACTTGGGTAATGCCCAATAGCTTCTTCACGACTAAATCCCGTTGTGGAGGAAAAGGTATCATTAACATCAACAATAATGCCCGTAGCATCAGTGATCATGATGCTTTCCCTAGCGTGTGTAAATACACTGGCAGCTAACTTAATTTTTTCCTCTACCAACTTACGACGAGTAATATCTTGAATTATGCCAACAACCCATAAAGGCCTACCTTGCTCATTATGCTCAAGAATAATTCCTCTATCCCAAATCCAAATTTGTTTATTATCACTTGGACGTATCATTCTATATTCAATACTATAAGGAACATTTTCGGTAACTAGCTTTTCAATAGCCTCATTGACTTTTTCTTTATCACCGGCAAAAATGCAACGTTGAAATTCTTCAAACGAATTCTCTAAATCAACAACACCTGTAATTTTTTCCCATCTTTTATTATGAAATACATCATTAGTTTCAGTATTCCAGTCCCACATTCCTTCGTGTGATACTTCTAAAACCCCTGCCAACCTTTTTTCATTTTTTTCAGCTTTATCTTTTAAGATAGTGATATCGGTAATATTATTGGCAATAATAACAACATTATCTTCCCCTTTACTGTTAACAAATGGGGTTTTTAAAGAAAGAAAATTGTTAATTTTTCCAGTTTTTATATCTGTAACATTCTCATAGACAACCTGGGGCTTTTTACTTTTAATAATGGCTTGTACACTTTCAGTGAAAAACTCTGTTTGCTCTTTATTACAGTTGAAATATGAGTCATCTTTGCCAATTAAATTCTGAGGTGTGGTATTGTAAAAGTCAGCAAGAGCTTTATTCGAAAAAATAAACTTACCATGCCAATTTTTTGCCATTATCGGCTCAGGAATAGCATTAATAATATCTAGCAAAAACCTAGTTTTTTCTTGTTCTTCTTTAAGTTGTTGCTGATAATTAGCTGCCATTCTAAAGAATTCCTTATTTTACTTAACAATTCAATGAAGCATATAAACTTAATTATAAAGTAATAATTGTAGTCAATTTTTTAAAATAAGTGACATTAAATTCAAAAATAATACTTCCACTTGTCAAATAAACAATTCAACTTGAACTCTGATTATTTAAGAAAACAGCGCTATTTCGTCTTCGGTTAGCGATCGCCACTCTCCCGGTGCTAACTCACCAAGTTCAATACCGCCAATTTTTTCTCGATGTAAACCTACAACACGATTACCAACAGCCGCAAACATTCGTTTTACTTGGTGGTATTTACCTTCCGTGATAGTGAGTAATACCTCACTCGTTGCCTTCTCTCGAGTATCAATTTCATCGTTACTTTCTGTACTGTTATGTTCCTCATCGTTATAAACTAACTCTAGAATCGCCGGACGTGTTAATGCCGGCTCTCCTTGTAGTTGAATACCTTGTTTAAATTGCTCAATTAATTCATCGGCTTGATGTTCAACAATTGCATTCCTAAGCCATACACGATATGTTTTTTGGCAATCTTTTTTCGGTGAAATAACATTATGTGACCATCTACCATCATCCGTAATAAGTACTAAACCTGTGGTATCGGCATCTAACCGACCAGCAATATGCAAATCAAATGCTTTATCAACATCAATAAAATTTAACACTGAAGGATAAATTTCATCCACGTTAGAACAAATAGAATCAACCATTTTGTGGAGCATAAAATAACGTGAAGTACGAGCAGTTAATACTTGACCATCTATGGTAATGGTATTGTTTTCATGTACCTGCATCGCTGAATTTTTTGCTACTTCACCATTAACACGTACTTCACCACTTTTAAGCAGTTTCTTTGCTTCGTTTCGTGTTAACTCCGTACTTTTACAAATAAATTTATCTAAACGCATGCTATTTCCTGGTAAATCAGCTTATGTCGATGTTTTGTTTGTTCAAACATATTAGTTTTAATGTTTTATCTCTTTCTAATACATAATTTTATTGCGCTATAAGTTTTAAATTATTCGGCTTCAGTCCAAAACCAATAACCTTGATCAAGTAACCCTACCATCAAAGTAACAAAGTGCTCATTTGTACTCCATGGCGCTAATTCACTTGGCGTAACGACTACCTGATTACATAAAAGTTTAATCACCGGCGCTATTTCACTATTAAAATTAATTTGCTCACCGTTGAGATAAAAAACGCCATCGTTTAACGTATCTTCAAAATAAAAAGCACGTAATCCACCTAAGCGTTTAATCGCATGAATAGCTAGAAGTTCACTAACTTCAGCTGCTTCAAAAGGCTCATCACTCGGCATTAGATCTAATTCATGTTTTGCATTAGTTAAAAAATTACCCACAAAATTTTTGAATAATTTATCGTCATCAAGTAAATTTTGTAACTGCTGTTTAATATTCGCATAATCACTATTAGTAATTTCTCCGCTATTGGTAATTGCTTTTCGCTGCGGGTCTTGAAGTAATTGACCACCTAATTCATTATCAATTAAGTGATCTGCAAAACCACTTAACAAGCTAATAGCAGAATTAGCACGAAAGCCTATTGAGAAACTCATTGATGGCTCTAAAGCAACACCTTCATGTGGAAAACCAGGTGGAATATATAAGATATCACCAGCTTCTAATTCAACATCGATAATCGCTTCAAAAGGCTCTACATGTAATAACGCTTCATGGGCAATAACTTCGCTATGTCGACCATTATCTCCAACTCTCCAATGACGCTTACCAGATCCTTGACAAATAAAAGTATCATAGTTATCAACATGAGGACCAACACTACCGCCTTCAGTAGCAAAGCTAGCCATTAAATCATCTAAGCGCCAATGCGGTAAAAATCTAAAGGGCTCTATTAATTCAGCTGCTTCTTCAGAAAAGTTATCTAGGGCTTGAATAACTAAAGACCAATCACGTTCACCTAAATGTTCATAACTTTCAAACGGGCCAAATTCGGCTTGCCACTCACCATTTTCTTTAGAGATCAGACGAGATTGCACCATTTCTTCCATCGCAATACCAGCAAATTCATCTGCTGCAATAGGGTCAACAAAATCTTTAAAGCCTTGACGAATCACCACTGGTTTTTTCTGCCAATAAGTCGTTAAAAATTCATTTTTGCTCATTTGATTTAAATCTAAGTTATACATAATGCTCTCTAAGGTGTTTAAGTGTGGTTACTACTATTGGCTTACGCTTTATTATTGAGATTATACGGGGAAGTGAACCTAGTTTGAATGTTATTAAGTACAAAAAATTTACTTCCTTACAAAATTAGTTTTCTATTGTTACCTTTCCCACATAGATGCACCAATAAAGTAATAAATAAGTTACTTTTAAGGAATATACTTAATCAACAAGAATAACCCACCATTAAGCTTCTGTTACATTTGTTATTATGGGGCAGTCTTGCATCATAAACTAACAATTAACAACATAAAAAGTAATGAAAACAATTTAATAAATTGATTTTATTGACTTTATTAAATGGCACGAATACTGCTTCATTCTATAAAATATACGTTATTAGTTAATTTAATTTGAATAAATTGAAAAAAAGCACTTTATCATTATCTAAAAATAATCATATAAAAGAGCCAACTGCTAAGTTGAAAGTATTACTTGCAGAAAATAATCATGTAAAAGCGAAAGCTTTAATGGATGTGCTCACAAATACTGAATATGACATCTATCATATCGCTAATTCAGGTGTTCCTTTGTTAAAGGATGTAGAACAACTAAATCCTGATGTCATCATTATCGACATAGAGTCACCTGATCGGGATATGCTCGAGAATCTTAATAAAATATCTCAATTCGCCCCTAAACCTATTGTTGTTTTTTCTGAACAAGAAAACGATAAAACAACAATTAATCAAATAGTTAAATCAGGTGTCAGTGCTTATGTGGTCGGTGATATTGGTCAAGATAGAGTAAAATCAATTATTGATGTCGCAATTGCTAGATTCGGCCTTTTTCAAGGCATGAAACAAGAGCTTGCTGATACTAAGCAAAAACTATCGAGTCAAAAAAATATTGATAAAGCTAAACGATGGCTAATGGAAACAAGACAGCTTTCTGAAAGTGATGCCTATAATTTCATCCGAAAAATAGCTATGGATAACAGCCAGAAAATGGACGATGTTGCTAAAAACATTCTATCTGTTGCAAGTATATTTTAGAGAAAAAATCATGTTTAAAATTGAAAAGAAAAATATAAACTTAGGGTTTATGCCCTTAACAGATAGCGCTCCTGTGGTCATTGCTTACGAAATGGGCATGTTCAAAAAATGGGGGTTAAATGTTACCTTAACCAAGCAAAATTCTTGGGCTACCCTAAGGGATAAGCTCCATTTAGGTGTAATTGATGCTGCACAAATGTTGGCACCCATGCCAATAGCAAGTAACTTAGGTTTGTATGGTCAAGAATCACAAGTGATATCGCCATTGATCTTAAGTCGAAACGGCAACGGTATCACCATATCAACAGCCCTATATCAAAAATTATTAGCACATAAAAATAATACTGAAATTAGCATGCCATTTTCAGCAAATATTCTTAGCCCTGAAATAAAAGAACGTAAAAAAGAGGGCGAAAAACTTACCTTTGCTGTGGTATTTCCTTATAGCTGTCATTACTATGAACTCATTGAATGGTTAAAAGAAGGTAATATCGCTTTATCAGATATAAACTTGTTATTTGTACCGCCTTCTGGAATGGTACCATCAATGCAGTCAGGCGATCTTGATGGTTTTTGTGTCGGTGGCCCGTGGAATGCTAAAGCCGTTCGTGAAGGCGTAGGCGTAACCGGTGTAACTTCATCAGATTTATTGCAAGACTCCCCAGAAAAAGTACTTGGGTTAATGTCGTCTTGGCAAAGTAAATACCCTCAAACAACGCTCGCTTTAGTGTCAGCTTTATATGAAGCCTGCCAATGGCTTGAAAATGTTCCCAATCGTTTTGAAGCAGCAAGATTATTGAGCCGTGCCTGCTACCTAGACACACACATTGATGTAATAGCACCTTCATTGCTTGGCAGTTGCTTAACCTTTAACGGCACAACACCACGAAAAGTAACAAGTTATAATCAATTTTCCACACTAGACGACCCAGAGTTTAACAAGCCTGCCCTAAATTGCGGTGAAAAAATTGCCGATTTAATGCAAGAATGTGGGCATATAAGCACCAAACAACGAACTGAACTGAGCATTGCCAATATTTATAGAGAAGATATATATCTAACGGCTATTAGCATTTGAAACAAACTTAATTCTACATAATAGCTAATCTCGAATATTAGTATAAATTATCAACTTATAAATTCGATTCACACTGAACATTAATTAAGGCTGATAATGTAAAGTAGAGGTTAAGCGGACAAATAAGCGCACCAAATTAAGGCGAGACTTTCCCAATATTGGATCAATTAAACAGTTTGAGCACCACAAAAAAAAAACTGAAAAACACTAAACCATTGATTTACATATAAATAAAAACAATGGCACTAAATATGCTTTATTATTAGCATTATGTTTTCGAATTAATACAATCAACAGCGGTTGCATTAATATAAGTTGAAAACAATATAAGCTAAAAAATTACTAAAAATTTATCTCGTTAAAACTAATCGCACTGCAACGGCGTAGTCACTATTAGTTTGGCATTGTAGCCCATAGCACTTGGATTTATCCAAAGTGCTATGGGCTTTTTTATTTGGAGAAAAGTATGTTGAAAATACCTTTAAAAAAGAAATGTAAAAAGTTATACCATGCTGCCATTGCCAGTATATGTATATCAGGTGCCTTGCTAACCTCGACTTTACAAGCAGCTGAATTAGGTTATCCAGAAAAAGAAGAATTGAAATTCGGTTTTATTAAACTAACTGATATGGCCCCTATTGCTATTGCATATGAAAAAGGCTTTTTTGAGGATGAAGGCTTATACGTCACCATTGAATCTCAGGCAAACTGGAAGGTTTTACTTGATGGCGTCATAGATGGTCGCTTAGACGGCGCTCATATGCTAGCTGGTCAACCAATAGCAGCGACAATAGGTTATGGCACTAAGGCTGATATTATCACGCCTTTTTCAATGGATTTAAATGGCAATGCCATTACTGTTTCTAATGATGTTTGGAAACAAATGAAGGTTAATATTCCTAAACAAGCCGATGGACGTCCTGTTCATCCAATTAAAGCTGATGCACTAAAACCTGTAGTAAGCAAATTCCTTAATGAAGGTACCCCTTTTAAAATGGGGATGGTCTTTCCTGTTTCTACACATAACTATGAATTACGCTACTGGTTGGCTGCTGGTGGTATTCACCCTGGATTTTATGCACCTCATAAAGGTGATACTTCTGGCCAGATTGATGCCCAAGCATTGCTATCAGTTACGCCTCCACCGCAAATGCCTTCAACATTAGAGGCTGGCACTATCCATGGATATTGCGTAGGTGAACCTTGGAATCAACAAGCGGTATTTAAAGGTATTGGTGTACCCGTAGTTACTGATTATGAAATTTGGAAAAACAACCCTGAAAAAGTCTTTGGTATCACAAAAGAGTTCGCCGAAAAATACCCGAATACCACTATTCGCTTAACCCGAGCGCTTATTCGCGCTGCAAAATGGTTAGACGATAACAATAATGCCAATCGCCCTGAAGCCGTTAAAATTTTATCTCAATCTAACTATGTTGGTGCTGATTATAAAGTTATTGCAAATAGCATGACCGGAACCTTTGAGTATGAAAAAGGCGATATACGTTCATTACCTGATTTCAACGTATTCTTCCGTTATAACGCAACTTACCCTTACTACTCAGATGCAATTTGGTATTTAACACAAATGCGCCGTTGGGGACAAATTAGCGATGACAAGCCAGATAGCTGGTACAAGGAGATTGCCGCAAAAGTTTATCGTCCTGATATTTATATGGCTGCCGCTCAATCTTTAGTTGATGAAAAAATAATGTCAAAAAGCGATTTCTCAGATCTAGCTGATGAAGACGGTTTCCGTGCCCCACAAAAACACTTTATTGACAATATTGTATATGACGGCACAACACCAAACGCTTATATCAATAAGTTTAATATTGGTTTGAAAAATGGTGACAAGCTTTAGTCCTTGAACAAACTTTAATGCGCATTAGTGCGCTGTAACCAGCGCACTAGGGAGAGAAAATGACTGCCTTAATAAATAAACAAAAGACAGGTATAACGCCTATGAATAGGAACAAAATCATCATGCCCTTGTTGTTAAAAAAAGTACAAACCTTTATTTTACCTATGGCCGGTATTTGCTGTTTCTTGCTGCTATGGTCATTAACTGCCAATAGCATTGAAACTTCACTAGGTAAGTTTCCAGGCCCTAGTGCTGTTGCAACTCAAATGGTTAACTTAGTTAATGAGCACAATACAGAACGTGATAAAGAAAAAGCTTTTTATATACGCCAAGATGAACGAAATGAAGCTCGCATGGCAAAGGATCCTAGTTATCAACCAAAAGTACGCATGTACACCGGCAAAGAGACCTTCTTAGATCAAATAGTTACCAGTTTAATTACCGTATTAAGTGGTTTTTTAGTGGCTGCAATTATTGCTATTCCCTTAGGTATTGCTATCGGATTAAGTAAAAACTTGAATCGAGCGATTAACCCAATAATACAAGTATTCAAGCCGGTATCCCCTTTGGCTTGGTTACCCCTAGTTACCATGGTAGTAAGTGCTGTGTACGTATCTCCGGATCCAATGTTTGCAAAATCATTTGTTAACTCATTAATCACAGTAACCCTATGTAGCCTTTGGCCTATGGTTATTAACACTTCGTTTGGTGTTGTGTCGATGAATCAAGATTGGGTAAATGTCAGTAAAGTATTAAGTCTGCCAAAACTCGTACATATTCAAAAAATTGTTTTACCTGCGTCTGTTCCTGCCATTTTTACGGGTATGAGAATGTCATTAGGTATTGCGTGGATGGTACTTATTGCGGCAGAAATGTTGGCACAGAATCCAGGGTTAGGAAAGTTCGTTTGGGATGAATTCCAAAACGGTAGTTCACAGTCATTAAGTCGAATCATGACAGCCGTTATTGTTATTGGCCTTATTGGCTACATGCTTGACCGCACCATGCTGCAATTACAAAGAATGTTGTCTTGGGACAAATCAAGTGCGCAACTGTAATCAATAACAAAGAGGAAATCACATGAGTATTATTTTAGACATCAGTAAAGTAGATATGGTATTTCCAACCCCTAAAGGTGATTTCACCGCATTAAAGGGAGTTGACTTACAAATTAAAAAAGGGGAGTTCATTTCACTTATTGGCCATTCTGGTTGTGGTAAATCAACTGTATTAAATATTGTTGCCTGTATACACAAAGCAACTATTGGCGGTGTTTTACTGAACAATAAAGAAGTAACTGAACCGGGTCCTGAACGCGCAGTAGTTTTTCAAAACCATTCATTATTACCTTGGTTAACCGCTTATCAAAATATTGAATTAGCCGTAAAACGTGTATTTAAAAATAAAATGTCAAAAGCAGAGATGAAGGAATGGATTGAACATAATTTACGTTTAGTTCATATGGATCATGCGAAAGATAAACGTCCTGATGAAATTTCAGGTGGTATGAAGCAACGAATTGGTATTGCCAGAGCTCTTGCAATGAAGCCAGAAGTTCTCTTAATGGATGAGCCGTTTGGTGCACTTGATGCTTTAACGCGTGCACATATGCAAGACTCTTTAATGGAGATCCAGCAAAAGCTTAATAATACCGTGATTATGATTACTCATGACGTAGATGAAGCCGTTTTATTATCTGATCGCATTGTCATGATGACCAATGGTCCTGCCGCAACAATTGGTGAAATATTAGATGTTAATTTACCTCACCCACGAAACCGTTTAGCCCTCGCAGAAGATCCTGAATATAACCGACTTCGATCAGCCGTCTTAACTTTCTTATATGAAAAACAAAGAAAAGTTGAACATATATCGGTACCTGATACAGACAAAGTAAAACAGAAATCATCGAGTGTAGCTTAATTAATTGAGCAAAATAAAAAATATAAAAATAAGAACAAAAAATAAAAAATAAAAAACATCAAAAAATTTAAGGGATAACCATGCAAACAGAATATAAATTATACACAATTGCTGCCTTGACTTTATTAGCCACTGTAGGTATTTCAGCTAACGCCAATGCAGAAAATCAAGCGAAAACAACCATTGATTTAAACTTACGTTACGAAGCAGTAGACCAAGAAAATACGTTAAAAGACGCATCAGCATTAACATTAAGAACGCGATTAAATCATACTACTGCTAGTTACAATGGCTTCTCAGGTGTGGTTGAATTTGAAGACTCACGTCAAATTGCAGGAGTGGATGACTATAACGATACCGTTGGTAATAACGCAGAGTACTCTGTAATTGCCGACCCTGAGTCAACCGAACTTGATCAAGCTTTTGTACAATATAAACAAGGTAAGCTTACCGCAAAAGTTGGCCGCCAAGTCATCGCGTTAGATAATCACCGTTATGTTGGCCATGTAGGATGGCGTCAAGATAGACAAACTTTCGATGCTGCAACAATCAACTACAACGCCTTAGAAAATCTTAATATCAGCTACAGTTTTCTTAATAAACGTAATCGCATATTTGCACAAGCAAATGACCTTCATTCAAAAGATCATTTAATTAATATTGCTTACAAAACCCAATACGGGCAACTAACTACTTATGGCTACCTTTTAGAAGTTGATGAAGGCACAACCAATGGTTTAGATACTTTTGGTCTGAGTTTTAAAGGACAAAAGGATAACTTTTCATATTTTGCTGAATTTTCTACTCAAGACTCTGAAAGTGGCACAACAGACTATTCGGCAACTTACATAGCGCTTGAAGGTGGCTATAGCTTTAATGCCGTAACCTTAAAACTAGGTGCTGAAGTGTTAGGTAGCGATGACGGAATGTACGGTTTTTCAACGCCACTAGCAACCCTTCATAAATTTAATGGTTGGTCAGATCAATTCTTAGCAACACCTAAAGAAGGCTTAGTTGATCTATATGCATCATTATCAGGTAAAGCATTCGGTGGCGGTTGGACAGTAGTAGTACATGACTTTTCAGCTGATGAAGCAAGTGAATCTGTTGACGATTTAGGTAGCGAGATCAATGCCGTATATGCGAAAAAATTTGCTAACAATTATACCGCTGGTATCAAGTATTCAGCTTATTCAGCAGGTGATACTGCCTCAGGTAAAGTTGATACCGATAAGGTTTGGGTCTGGGTTAGCGCTAAGTTTTAACTCAGTGAAAACCGTTAATTATCTCACCCGACAATCACTAACTTGAACGAATAACAATATACAAGGTTAACTCCCGATATTTAAATGAGGAGTTAACAAAATTTATAAAACCAATATCAATATTGAAGCAGGTATCCAAATGAGCTCAAATAATCAACAATCAATAAAAAAACAAAGCGTGGTCGTTGTCGGTAACGGCATGGTTGGTCATCATTTTGTTGAGCAATTAGCTCAATTGAGAACAGCTAAGCAAGCAATAGAGATAACCGTTTTATCAGCTGAATCTCGTCTAGCCTATGATCGTGTGCACCTTTCAGAATACTTTAGCGGTAAAAGCGCTGAAGATTTAGCAATGACTGATGAGAAAACCTATCAAGATTGGGGGGTTAATTTTCAAACTAATGCAAAAGTCGTTGATATTGATCGTGTCAATAAGAATGTTGTCACAGAAAATGGCCAAATAATCAATTATGACAAACTTATTTTAGCAACTGGTTCTTATCCATTTGTTCCACCTATTCCAGGAAAAGATCGCGACCATTGTTTAGTGTATCGAACTATCGATGATCTTGATGAAATTCAAGCCAGTGCCAATGTCAGTAAAGTTGGAGTTGTCATTGGTGGTGGTTTACTTGGCCTTGAAGCAGCAAACGCCCTAACCCACCTAGGTTTAAAAACACATGTTGTTGAATTTGCACCACAATTAATGGGGGTTCAAATTGATGCTGGTGGTGGTCGGTTACTAAAAGAAAAAATTGAAGCTTTGGGTGTAGAAGTTCATACCTCAAAAGCAACAAATGTTATCGAAGATGGTGAAACGTGCCGTTATAAACTCTGTTTTAATGATAATACCACTCTAGAAACTGACCTTATTTTATTCTCAGCAGGTATTCGTCCCTACGATAACCTTGCGCGAACTTTCGATTTAGAATTAGGTGAACGTGGCGGTATTGTTATTAATAACCAATGCCAAACGTCTGATAAAGATATATACGCTATTGGTGAATGTGCACTTTGGAACAACTTTATCTTCGGGTTAGTTGCCCCTGGTTACAGCATGGCCAAAGTAGCTGCAAAACATGTTATTGGTGAACATGAGTCGTTTACTGGTGCAGATATGAGTACCAAATTAAAACTGATGGGCGTTGAAGTAGGCTCAATAGGTGATGCACATGCAAAAACATCAGGCGCATTAACTTATACTTATGAAAACCAACCTGAAGGCGTTTACAAAAAAATCGTTGTTTCAAGTGATAAAAGTAAAATGCTTGGTGCCGTATTAATTGGTGATACTAGTGAATATGACTCGTTACTACAATACATGCTTAACGGTATTGATTTACCTGAATCACCAGAAGCATTAATACTCCCTTCTTCAGGTGAAAAACCAACATTAGGTGCAGATGCATTACCTGATACCGCGATGATTTGTTCATGCCATAACGTCACTAAGGGCGATATTATTGCCTCAATAGATCAAGGTGCATGTACCGTCGGTGATGTAAAAACCTGTACTAAAGCCAGTACTGGTTGTGGTGGTTGTGCTGCTTTATTAAAAAATGTTGCTGACGCAGAATTTGAAAATCGTGGTGTTGAAGTTAAAAAGGATATTTGTGAGCATTTTGCTTATTCACGTCGTGAAATTTTTGACATTATTACCGTCGAAGAAATAAAAACCTTTGATGAACTTCTATCTTCGCATGGTAAAGGACATGGCTGCGAGGTTTGTAAACCTCTTACTGGCTCTATATTAGCCTCAGTATGGAATGACTATATTCTTAAAAAGCCACACTTATCACTACAAGATACTAATGATACTTACCTTGGCAATATGCAAAAAGATGGGACTTATTCCGTTGTACCACGCGTCGCTGGTGGCGAAATTACTCCCGATAAATTAATAGTTTTAGGTCAAGTTGCGAAGAAATATAACCTGTATACCAAAATAACCGGTGGCCAACGTGTTGATCTATTTGGCGCACGTGTTGAAGAGCTACCGCCTATTTGGCAAGAGCTTATCGATGCCGGTTTTGAAACAGGTCACGCCTACGGTAAATCACTTCGAACTGTTAAATCTTGCGTTGGCTCGACCTGGTGTCGATTCGGTGTGCAAGATTCAACCGCAATGGCAATATATTTAGAGAATCGTTACAAAGGCTTACGAGCGCCACATAAAATAAAATTTGGTGTATCTGGTTGTACTCGCGAATGTGCAGAAGCACAAAGTAAAGATATAGGCATTATAGCAACAGACAAAGGGTGGAACTTATACGTTTGTGGCAATGGCGGCATGAAACCTCGACATGGTGACCTATTCGCTATCGACCTAGATGATGAAACTTTAGTTAAATACATAGACTGTATTTTGATGTTTTATGTGCGTACCGCTGATCGTTTACAAAGAACCTCGGTCTGGATGGATAACATGGAAGGCGGTTTAGATTATTTAAAGCAAGTTATTATAGAAGATAGCCTTGAATTATCTGAGAGCTTAGAACAACAAATGTCATTAATTGTTGATACCTACCAATGTGAATGGAAAACAACGCTAGAAGACCCAGAAGCATTAAAACGTTTTAGACCTTTTGTTAACTCATCTAAACCCGATAGTAATATCATTTTTGTGCAAGAGCGCGACCAAATACGCCCTGCGACTAAAGATGAGAAAGCAACAAAAGTGTTAATTGAAGAAAAAATCAAGAAAATTGCTGAAGAAGCCTAAGGAATTAATCATGTCAGAGCAAAATATATCGGTAAAAAATAAAGACTGGCTAACAGTATGTAAAACAAGCGACTTAGTTAAAGATTCTGGTGTTTGTGCTTTAGTAGAACAAGGCTTAACAGAGAAGCAAATCGCTATTTTTCACTTACCTAATACAGAAAAAAAAGTATATGCCGTAGACAATTATGACCCTATTGGTGACGCTAATGTGCTGTATAGAGGTATTGTTGGTAATGTCGGTGACGATATTGTTGTCTCCTCACCTTTGTATAAACAACATTATTGTTTAACCACAGGAAAATGCTTACAAGAAGAAATAAGTATTGATGTATTCCCCGTAAGAATTATTGAAGACCAAGTACAGCTTTTTGTCTAATGATGTCAGCTGACTATTAAATATATGCAAACAAACTCAGTACACGCGTTATAAACCTTGTAGTACTGAGTATTACTCTCTGTTGTTGAAAAGGTAAATTTTATGAGTTGTTCTCAATCGTCACATATTGTTCAATCTACTTGTGCTTACTGTGGTGTGGGTTGCGGTATTGATATTACGGTTGAAAATAATGAAGCTAATGCTGTCGTTGGTACACTAGAGCATCCAGCTAACTTTGGTAAACTATGTGTTAAAGGAACCAATTTATTAAAAACGACTGACTTAACTAATCGCTTACTTGAGCCACAAATAAATAACCAAGCGGTTAATTGGTCCATAGCAACAAACCATGTAGCTGAAAAGTTTTCACAAATTATTAAAAAGCATGGCCCTGACTCAGTTGCTTTTTATGTTTCTGGACAAATCCTCACTGAAGATTATTACCTCGCTAATAAGTTAATGAAAGGTTATATAGGCTCAGCCAACATTGATACTAATTCACGCCTTTGTATGTCATCAGCGGTAGCCGCTTATAAACGTAGTTTTGGCGAAGATGTTGTTCCTTGTAGTTATGATGATTTAGACACGACTGAGCTTTTATTAATTACAGGATCAAATGCAGCTTGGACACATCCTGTTTTATTTCAGCGTATTGAAAGAGCTAAAAAACGTAATCCGAAAATGAAGGTGGTTGTTATTGACCCCCGTAAAACAGCAACCTGTCAAATAGCTGATTATTTTTTACCGTTAAAACCCGGTAGTGATGCAGCATTTTTTAATGGCCTACTAAATTATTTAGCTAACAATAAAGGATTAGATAGCAACTATATCAACAATAATACTCAAGGTTTCGAAGCCGCATTAATAGAAGCTAGTTACTGGTCAATAGAGAAAGTCGCAACTTATTGCGATATTGATCAACAAGATGTTGAACGTGTGTACCAACTATTTTTAATGACTGAAAAAGCAATTACCTTTTACTCAATGGGCATAAATCAATCAAGCTCAGGCGTGGATAAATGCCATAGTATTATAAATTGCCACTTAGCTACTGGTAAAATAGCTAAAGATGGTTGTGGGCCCTTTTCAATAACGGGACAGCCTAACGCTATGGGCGGTAGAGAAGTTGGCGGCTTATCGAATCAGTTAACATCACATATGGACATCGAAAACCCCAAGCATCGCTCTACGGTTCAGCGCTTTTGGCAATCACCAACTATGGCTGATAAGGCCGGCTATAAAGCCGTTGAATTATTTGACGCCATCAATGGAGGGAAAATAAAAGCTGTCTGGATTATGGCGACGAACCCATTAGTGAGCTTGCCTGATCGTAAAAAAATAGCTCAAGCATTAACTAAATGTGAATTTGTTGTCGTTTCTGACTGTGTTGAAAGCAATGATACTTTAGACTTTGCCGATGTAAAATTACCGGCAACCCCTTGGTTAGAAAAAAATGGTACTGTCACCAACTCAGAGCGTCGTATTTCGCGTCAAACTAATGCGATAGCACCTAACGGACAAGCAAAACACGACTGGGAAATTATTGCAGACGTAGCGACTGCTATGGGGTATTCAGGCTTTAAATACTCACATGTAAGTGACGTTTTTCGAGAGTTTTCTCAATTATCTGGTTTTGAAAATAATGGTGAGCGGATATTTGATATTTCAGCTTTTTCAGCCATTACAACAGCACAGTATAATCATTTAAAACCCGTACAATGGCCGGTTAATGACACTTACCCTGAAGGAAAAAAACGTGTTTTCGAAGATGGTAAGTTTTCTACACCGTCTGGCAAAGCAATTTTTTTTCCTATTACTCCGCAAGCACCAACACAAAAAAAATCGGCTAAATATCCCTTTAGGTTAAATAGCGGTCGTTTAAGAGATCAGTGGCACACTATGTCGCGTACTGGTAAAGCATCACAACTTACCGCCCACACAGACAAGTGTTATCTTTACATTAATCCAGAAGATGCCGCACAGTTACACATAGTTGATGATGAAATAGTTAATGTTTTATCAAATACTGGCCAAGTAACTGTTCATGTAAAATTAGATAAAAGCCAACGCAGCAAAGAATGCTTCATGCCTATTCATTGGAATGAACAGTTTGCTTCTAGCGCGAACGTCAGTAATTTATACGCAAGTATTGCCGACCCTATTTCTGGTCAACCTGAAAGTAAACATGGGGCAATTACTTTAAATAAAACTTCTTTTAAGCAATTTGGTCAACTACATGTTGATAAAGACTTTATTGTTCAAACACAAGTTAATAACGAATTTTGGACTAAAGCCAAAACCAGTTATGGTATGCGCTTTGAATTTGCCAATACGCACATTGAAACAGATATGTTAAATTGGTGTCAAACTACTAGCTGCATCTCAGGTGAATGGATGCAATTCACAAAAGAAAATACCTATTATGTCATTTGCTTACAAGCAGGTAAGTTAGTTTTTTTATGTTACTGTGCAGCAGCAACCCCAACAATAGAAAACGCATGGCTTGAACATGTTTTTAGTCAAAATAATTTACCTGAGAGCGATATTCAATCATTATTGTCTGGTAGAGCAAATGAGAGTTTTGCTAAAGGTCGACAAATATGTAGCTGTTTTAATATTGGAGAAAAAGAAGTTATTAACGCAATAAAGTCGGGGTGTCATTCAATTAGCCAGTTAGGCGATAGATTAAAGTGCGGTACTAACTGTGGCTCTTGTAAGTCAGAATTAGGTGTGTTGCTTGGTGAACATCAGGAAAATAAAGAAGAAATAGTGTTAACCATGCTTTAAGCAGGTTTCAATCACGTGCCAAATAACAATTAGTTTTAAAAAATGATTTGTCCACGTCAGGTTAAAGCTGGTTAGCTATATTACTTCTATTATGGTTACTAGTACGCTATACACTCATACTTTAGTTGACTATTCCGTGGCTTCTAACGGGCTAGTAGCATCATCTAGACTAATTCGGCGCGCTTCACTTTCCAGCAAAACAGGAATATCTTGCTCAATGGCATAAGCTAATTTATCAAATTTACAAATAAGCTCTTGCTGCTCTTTATTATAATCAAGCTTCCCTTTACACACAGGGCACGCTAATATTTCCATTAACTTTACATCAAAAGCCATAATTTCATTCTCTTCATTGGTTATATCTTTAAGTAGAATCAGTTCACTTCTACCTTGGTAATTAAATTAACTAATTAGTTACTAGCTAATTTTATAACTAAACTAATAATTAGCTTAATAGTTTAACTCGTCACTATCGTCACTTTACTTAAAAAAACTTTATACTTTAAAGCTACTTATAGCCTGAATTAATACTTCTTTGTCTTGCTCTGAAAACTGGGCACTAACAGGTAAATACCACCAGTTTTCTTGTGCGAAGGTTCGACATTTTACCGCATCTTTCTCTGTCATTAATAGCGGTAAATCGGCTTTAAATTCAACAAAATCATCAACAGAAAAGTTTTTATGGTCGATAAAGCCTTGCTCTATTGCTAAATTAAACCCTAGCGTTTGTAACGTATCAAAAAAACGCTGCGGTTCGCCAATGCCAGCAATGGCATTAACAACTTGCCATTGCTGAATAAAATCAGGTAACAACATTTTTTCACCTGTTGTTACCTGAATTAATTCACAGCCAGCTAATGCCATAAATAAAGACTTATTCACTAACTGTTCGGTATGGTCTGAGTTATTACCATTGTAAATAATCAAGTCAGCGTCTTGTATGCGCCAAAGTCCTTCTCGTAAAGGACCAGCAGGCAACAGTAAGCCATTACCAAAAAGACGCTTGGCATCAATAATTACCAACTCTAAATCACGTTTTAATCGATAATGCTGTAAACCATCATCACTGATGACAATATTACACCCTTGCTCAATTAACTTTTCTGCATTAGCAACACGATCAGCGCCGATAACAACCGGAATATTACAACGTTGATAAATTAAAAGCGGTTCGTCACCTGCTTGATAACTCGTGCTATTTTCATCCAATAAATAAGGATAAACGTCAGCTTGACTGCCATAACCACGAGAGATAACACCAGGCTTTAATCCTAACACTTTCGCAAGTTCAACTAAGTGTATAACAACAGGAGTTTTCCCATTGCCACCTACGCTAATATTACCCACAACAATAACAGGAACGTCAACTTTATACGATTTTAATAAACCAAAACGAAAAGCGACTCGCCTTACTAAACTTATTAAATAAAATAATCCAGTGAGTGGTAATAATAAAGGGACAAGCCAATATTTTGCAGAGTGTTTTTTAAACCATACTTTTTCAATTAGTCGCACACTAACTCCACTCTTCAAATTGAGCACTGATAGCACAAAAAAATAGCATCACTTTACGATTCAAATTGAAAACGATGTAATTGTGCATATGCACCTTCTTTACCAAGTAAACTTTGGTGATTACCTTGCTCAACGATTTTTCCTTGTTCCATTACAATAATTTTATCTGCATTTTCAATGGTTGATAATCGATGAGCAATAACAATAGAGGTTCTATTTTTTTGTAATGTTTGCAACGCATCCTGAATATGACGTTCAGATTCAGTATCTAAAGCACTGGTTGCTTCATCTAAAATTAAAAAGGGCGCATCACATAATAAAGCTCGGGCAATAGCCACACGCTGCCTTTGACCTCCAGATAACAAAGCACCATTCTCACCAATATTGGTTTGTAAACCTTGCTCCATCTTCTCAGCAAACTCCATCACGTGAGCACTTTTCGCTGCAGCGATAATCTCATCGATACTTGCCTCAGGTTTCCCGTAGGCAATATTGTTAGCCAAACTGTCATTAAATAACACAACATCTTGTGAAACATAGGCAAATTGTTGTCGTAAGTCGTTTAAATAATATTCTTCAATATTCACACCATCGATAAGTATTTCACCTTCACTAGCATCATAAAAACGTAATAACAGTGCACTCGCTGTTGATTTACCACTACCAGATCGCCCTACTAACGCTAAGGTTTCACCGGTATCTAGTTCAAATGAGACATTTTCAAGCGCCCACTTAGCTGGAGTAAGTGCATTTTTATCAAAATCATAAGCAAAATTAACCGACTTAAAAGCAATTTTACCCTGTGCTTTAGTTAAATGTTTACTACCAGTATCCTTTTCTTTTTCTTGATCTAATACAGAGAAAATACTAACACAAGCAGCCATGCCTCGTTGAAATTCACTATTAACATTAGTTAGCATTTTTAATGGTCTGAGCAACATAACCATGTAAGTAATAATACTCACAAAGCTACCGGCAGAAATACTGTCACGTAAAGTTTCAGAGTTAACAGCATAAAAAACAAAAGCTAAAGCAAATGACGCTATAATTTGGATAACCGGCACACTAGCAGATTTTGCCGCGACTAATTTCATACGCTGATATCGATTTTGGTCATTTATCTGCTGAAATCGCTTAAATTCTTCTGCTTGACCACCAAAAGTTAATACAACTTTATGGCCATTAAAAGTTTGCTCTGCTGCCGTCGTCACTTCCCCCATCGCACCTTGGATATTTTTACTTATTTTACGGAAACGTTTAGAGACTAAATTAACAATAATAGTAATAATTGGCGTGATCAGTATAAAAATAGCCGAAAGTTGCCAGCTGATATAAAACATTAACCCTAGTAATCCTAGAACAAACGCACTTTGTTGCACAATAACCAAGATAGATTTACTCACAGAATTCAAAACTTGCTCGGTGTCATAGGTTAATTTAGAAATTAACCCTCCGGTTGACTCCTTATCATGAAAAGCCACCGGCATTCCCATGATATGCTCAAACAAGCTTTGCTTAAGATCGGTGACCACATTATTTCCTACCCAAGCTAAGCAGTAATTAGCAACAAAGTGAAAAATTCCGCGAAAAACAAAGGCTGCCACAACAAAAACAGGCGCCCATTTCATAAAATCAGGATTACTGCCAGCAAGTCCTTCATCAATTAACGCTTGTAACTTTGACAAAAAGTAAACATCGATAGCTGCGTAACCTAACATACCAATAATAGATACAATAAAACCAAGTTTATAAGGTTTAGCATAACCAAAAAGACGCTTGAAGTTTTGCCTTGTTGTGCCGTTTGTTGAATTTTCCATGGGAGAAGTTATTTCACTATATCTGAAGGATATTATAATGAGCTGATTTTAACGTAGTTTAAGTCAACAACCAACTAATCAAAGCGAATTTGCAAACCAAAACGGCCATAAATCCTCGTGATAAGTATATTGAGTAATACCCTTTTCTGATAAATCTAAAACGATTTGTCCCGAAGTAGCACTATTAAGCATTTCAATATTGTTTGACTGATATCGTTCTACAACCTCAGTAACAGGCATACGCCAACGATTTAAATATCCAGCACTGACAATAGCAAGCTTAGGGTTAACATGACTAATAAAAGCATCGCTTGATGAAGTTTTCGATCCATGATGAGGTACAACTAACACCTCAGCCTGTAATTGTGGATACTGTTCAACAAGTTTACGTTCAACTTTTCTAGAGATATCACCTGTTAATAAAACTCGGTTATTTTTATCTGAAATAAGTAACACGCAAGAATCATCGTTATTATCGCCAACTAAGCTATCAGGCCATAAAAATTCAAACTTTACCTTTTGCCAATAAAATTCTCGTCCTTGTATGCAGTGACTGTTTTTATGAGCGTTACCACTTTCACTGTCAACGTTATAAATAAGCTCTTTAATTGCAATTGACTGCTTTAAAATTGCTAACCCGCCAGCATGATCGTTATCGCTGTGGCTGATAATCACTTTATCTAACTGAGTAATTCCTGAGTATTGCAAATACGGTAAAATCACAGCATCAACCATATTAAAACCACTTTTATATGCTGCACCCGTATCGTATAAAATAGCATTATCATCACGTTTCACTAATATTGATAAACCTTGACCAACATCAAATACAACTAATTGCCAATTATTAAGGCCATCATCTGATTTATCACTCACTTTTAACATGAGTAAGAAGAAGATAGCGCACATCAACGTGATGCTCATAGCTTTAGAAGGAAGTTTTATTGTTGCTTGAAAAAATATTAAAAATACACTTAATATTCCAAACAAAACGATCAAGCTAACATCAAAACTTGATAACCTAATTATCGCCCACGAGACATTTGATAAATAAGTCAAATAGTGCCAAAGAAGCATTATTGACTCTAAACAGATAAATATTACAACCTGAGATAATTCTGGCGAAATCAACATAACAAGCACTGATAATAAGCACAAAGGAATAACGATAACACTCATCCAGGGCACTGCAATAATATTGGCTAATAAAGCAACAAGGGATATTTGTTGAAAAAATATGGCACTAATAGGCATTAAAAATAAGGTTAAACTTAACTGAATAACCACCAGTCCTTTGATAAATAACCACAATTTATTGCCTGATGATAATAAACTTTTAAAACGCCACAATGTGATAAAAATAATAATAACGGCATACACTGATAACCAAAAACTTGCGGTAAATAAACTAAAAGGCGTTGTTAAAGTGATCATAAACAAAGTAAGTAATAACCAACGTTTGATAGATACTTTTATACCTAATAGTCTTGAGCACCAATAAAGACTAAGCATGACAAGTGCTCGAACTGTTGGTAACGAAAAACCAGCCAAGTAGCCATAACTTAGCGCTGCCACCATACTTAAAGCAATAGCCAAATAGCGACTGTTTATTCTTTGAATCTTGTGACTATTGACAAAGAATCTCAGTGGTAGGTTTTTCATTAAAAACATGAATAAAAAGAATATTCCTGTTGCTACCAATCCAATATGTAAACCTGAAATAGCAATAAGGTGCCCTGTGCCTGTTGCTTGTAAAACCTGCCATAACGCTTGACTTAACTCAGTACGAGAGCCAAAACCTAATGCTAGTAATAAAGGAGACAAATCATGTTTTGGTAATAACTGTTGATAAGAACTAAAACTTTGCTGCCGTACAGAGACTTCATCTATAAGTACCCTGTTGTCTTTATTATTGACAACATAACCTGTCGCACTTATTTGTTTACTATTAAGCCATGTCTGATAACTAAAACTTCCTAAATTAGCTAAACCATGCGCTGGCTTAAATTTAACCTGCAAGCTAACTATTTGACCTTGTTGTAAAGATAACGTTGCATTATTCCAACTTAACCTGAGTTTTAATGCGTTGGTTAATTGGTTATTATTAATGTGAGTTACGTTAATATTAAACCGTATGCGATTTTCAGGTGACAACTTTTTACTTAAAGGATCTGGCAGCTCCCTTAGAGGTGAATGTAAAGTGAGAATATCTCCTTGTACCCACTGTGTTGTACTCGATAAAGCTAAAGCATCTAAATTATTTTTTTGCCATAATTGTTGAAAATTTACGGCATGAAATAACATCCAGCTTGCACCAAAGAGTAAACCTGAGCTTAGTCGAAAGGGTTTAAAAGAAGGATTAATACGTGAAGAGTAATAAAAAAAGGTAATAGATATAAATATAAGTGAAAATAGCACAAAAATATCTGGCACTATTGGTGAGAATAATGAGAATATAGCACCCAGAAAAAAACACGCTAACCACCAGTCCATAGTGAATAAAATACTTCCTGTATCAATTGCTGTGTAATCAATGTATTAACGAATAATCGACGATAAAAACTTGAATCTAATAGTAAGTATATGCCAAAAAAACTAATTAAGCGCATAATGCCAGACAATCAGCGTATCAAAGACAATAAACACTTAAGAATCTTTGGTGCTTTATTGCACAATCCTAACTTATGGCATATGAACCGTCATTCAGTAGCAAAAGCTTTTGCTGTTGGGCTGTTTTTCGCTTTTATTCCAGTACCTTTTCAAATGGTGTTAGCTGCAGGTACAGCCATTATGGTACATTCAAATTTACCACTTTCAGTTGCTTTAGTTTGGTTAACAAACCCGTTCACCATGCCTGCAATCTTTTATTTTTGCTATTCTGTCGGCGCATGGTTAATAAGCGCTCCTGTTCATGATTTTAAGTTTGAAGCAAACTGGCAATGGATAGCAGATAGTTTATCATCAATAGGTCCTGCATTTTTATTGGGCTGTGGCGTATTAGCCATAATTTTTTCTGTGTTAGGCTATTTTGGTATGCAACTCTTATGGCGTTACAGTGCGGTTAAAGCATGGAAAAAACGTAGCAAGAATGAAAAATAACTCAAAAACATCGTAATCCTAAATCAATTAGGGTTACGATGGCGCTAGATAAAATCAAATTATTAACGAGATAACGAACAATTTACTTCGGCTCTGGTCGCGTGATTGAAAAATGCTGATATGCCCTATCGGTAGCAATTCTGCCACGAGGTGTACGCTGTAAGAAGCCTTGTTGAATCAAAAATGGCTCAAGAACATCTTCTATGGTTTCGCGCTCTTCACCAATAGCAGCAGCCACATTATCAAGTCCAACAGGCCCTCCCATAAATTTGTCAATAATCGCATGTAGTAGCTTTCTGTCCATAATGTCAAACCCTTCATTATCAACTTCTAACATATCAAGAGCTGATGCCGCGGTTTCTTGATTCACTAGACCATGAGTTTTAATATCAGCATAGTCCCGTACACGACGTAACAATCGGTTAGCGATACGAGGTGTACCTCGAGAGCGGCGTGCAACTTCAAAAGCCCCTAGCTCATCAATATCTAAATTTAGAAAATGTGCTGAACGTTTAACAATACTGGTTAAATCTTCAACATTGTAAAACTCTAAACGTTGCACAATACCAAATCTATCTCTTAGTGGCGATGTTAACGCACCAGCTCTAGTGGTAGCACCAATTAAAGTAAAAGGCGGTAAATCTAATTTTATAGAACGAGCAGCAGGCCCTTCCCCAATCATGATATCAAGTTGATAATCTTCCATTGCAGGATAAAGTATTTCCTCAACTACAGGGCTTAACCGATGGATTTCATCAATAAAAAGAATATCATTTTCTTCTAAATTGGTTAACAGTGCCGCTAAATCGCCTGCCTTTTCTAACACAGGGCCAGAAGTGGTTCGAATATTAACGCCCATTTCATTAGCAACAATATTGGCTAAGGTTGTTTTACCTAGACCTGGAGGCCCAAAAATAAGTAAATGATCTAGGGGCTCTTCGCGTTTTTTAGCCGCAGGAATAAAAATTTCCATTTGTGCTTTAACATGAGCTTGCCCAGTATAGTCAGTGAGCATTTTAGGACGAATGGCACGATCAACACCTTCATCTTCAATACTTGCGACAGGCTCAATTAAACGATCTGCTTCTATCATTTTTATTTCCTATGATTACCGACACGCTTTGCGTTGCAATAATTAATATTATTTATGTTAGTAAAGGTTCTGCTTTAGGAGAGTACAGTGGCAGTATGAGTATTTACAACATCGATTTTAAAGAAAGGCGTATAATATCCTCGCTCGACATACCTTCATTATAAACAGCTTTAACAGCTTTATCTGCTTGTACTTGTTTATAACCTAATGAAATAAGAGCATTAATCGCGTCACCTTTATTATTACGGAAGGGATCATTCACAAAAGTATTTTCGGTGGTCAATTGTACTGGCATTGCATCCGTTGCTGGTGTTAACGAAGTGACTTGCCAGTCCTTTAAGCGATCTCGCATTTCAATTAACAAACGTTCAGCTGTTTTTTTACCGACCCCAGGAATTTTAACAATACCAGAGACATCATCATGGGCAACATAACTCACAAATTGATCAGCTGACATTGCTGATAATACCGCTAAGGCTAATTTAGGGCCAACACCATTCACTTTAATTAATAACCGAAAAAGCTTTCGTTCCGTCGTATTAGCGAAACCATACAATAATTGTGCATCTTCACGAACAACAAAATGAGTGTAGATAATCACTTGCTCATGCAATTCAGGTAGTGCATAAATACTTGTCATTGGCATAGTTACTTCGTAACCAACACCTGCACACTCAATGAGAATTTCGGGGGGGAATTTTTCAACTAAAGTACCAGATAAACGACCAATCACAAGATAAACCTAAAGAAAATAATTAATATGACAAAATCATACCACTAGATATTTATACAGTAAACTATTTTAATTCTGATAATATTTTAGTTAGTTTATATTTTCTGATAGTTTAGACTGTGAAGAACCAAAATACAGTGAATACAATTTTTCCTTATCGTTTAACTAAACGAGCAGTTACTAAAAATCAATTATTTACCAACAAGTATTAAGCATACAAATACATTATGAAAAAGACTTCTTTACCCAACAGAAAAATAAACATGGCTATTATTGGCAGTAATTTTATTGTAGATACTTTCTTAACTGCAGCAACAGAAGTGGAAGACTTTAATTTTTACGCCATATATTCTCGTCAACAAGCTACAGGTGAAGCGAAAGCCTTACAGTATGATTATATAAATGATGGTAAAAAAGTAAAAGTATTTACTGATTTAGCAGTAATGCTTGATGATGATAATATTGATGCCGTATATATTGCGTCTCCAAATAGCTTTCATGCCAAGCAGGCGATTCAATGTTTGAATGCAGGAAAACATGTATTAGGTGAAAAACCGAGTGCTTCAAATAGTAAAGAATTGAGTGAGATATTATCTGCCGCAATAGAAAATAACTGCTGTTTTATGGAAGCATTAATGAGCTTACATCTACCAAACTTTTCATTGGTCAAACAGCATATTTATCGTATTGGAAAGCCGCGTAAATATTTTGGCCAATATTGCCAATACAGTTCAAGATACTCCCTAGCGCTCGACTCTTTAGCAAAAAATAAATTAACGCCAGATAAACCAAGTCAAATACCGAATACTTTTTTACCCGAGTTTGCCAACGGCGCATTAATTGATATTGGTATATACCCACTTTATCCTGTTGTCGCTTTATGGGGCGAGCCTGACACTATTTCTGCCCAAGGCGTAAAACTCGAAACAGGAGTAGACGGTGCTGGTGATTTACAACTAAATTATGGAGATAAGATCGCTAATATCAGCTATTCAAAAATAAGTAATGGTGAAAACTTTGTAGAATTTCAAGGCGAATTAGGTCGATTAAGAATTGAATTTGTTGCATTAATGAGTAAAGTTGAACTGTTTTTGAATAATGGCAGTTATGAGTTACTCAGCATGAATAAAGGCACAAATTCAGATAAAGGTGTAATTGAAAATCATCAACCAATGAGTTATGAAATATCACATTTTATTGAATTAGTTCAAGCACATAAACACCTAAATAAACCAGTGAAAACAGTAAATATTGACGCTTTACAATCACCAGTAACCACCTGGGAATTAAGCAGACAGGTAATATCAATTATTGACCAAGCACGAAAGAAAATAGGGGTTATTTACCCTAATGATTAATTCCATTAGTTTATTTAAACTAATGGAATTAATTTAACTTAACTAAACTTAACTAAATTTGGCATTAGTATTAGTTAAGTATTATCTTAATCTTCTTCTCACTGTCTTTTGTGCTTGTCCGGTGAGTTTTGCTAAGCTTTCATGGCTATTAGCATGGCATAATGCCACGGCTAATGCATCGGCTGCATCGGCTTGTGGTGTGCCAGGTAACCTAAGAATAGTTTTGACCATATGTTGCACTTGGCTTTTATCGGCAGCTCCTGTGCCAACAACAGCCTGCTTAATTTGCCTTGCGGAGTATTCAGCAATCAATAAATCATGATTAGTTGCTGCAACGATAGCAGCCCCACGAGCTTGTCCTAATTTAAGTGCAGAGTCTGGGTTTTTTGCCATAAAGACTTGTTCAATTGCGAACATATCAGGCTTAAATTGAAGAATTATTTCAGAAACGCCCGCAAAAATAGTTTGTAAGCGTGAGCCAAGATCTTCACCTTGACTAAGCGCTTTAATACAACCACTACCAAGATAGGTAAAGCTGCGTCCTTCATAATTAATAACACCGTAGCCTGTAAAGCGCGAACCGGGATCAATACCGAGGATTATTGACATAGTAAATAACGAATCATTAGTTATAAGAACGACCGCCAGTATAACTGGCAATCGCTACTCAATACTATTTATTCGTCATCACTACTCTTTTCAAGCTTTTGGATACCTAACTCAGCTAACTGATCAGGATTAGCATTACCAGGCGCATTAGTTAATGGACAAGCCGCAGTAGTCGTTTTAGGGAACGCCATTACTTCACGAATTGAAGTTGTGCCAGTCATTAACATCACTAAACGATCAAGACCAAAAGCAAGACCGGCATGAGGTGGAGCACCATATTGTAGCGCTTCAAGTAAGAAGCCAAACTTTTCTTGTGCTTCAGCTTCATCAATACCTAAAATTCTAAAAGCAGCTGACTGCATATCTTGCTTATGGATACGTACTGAACCACCACCTAATTCACAACCATTTAGAACCATGTCGTAAGCATCAGATAAAGCACCTAATGGATTAGCTTCAAGTTGCTCAGGTGTTAAATTCGTTGGTGCAGTAAATGGATGATGGAGCGCATGCATACGACCATCTATTTCTTCAAACATAGGGAAGTCAACAACCCATAATGGTTTCCATTCACCTTCTAATAAATCTAAATCTTCACCGATTTTAAGACGTAATGCACCAAGTGATTCACTTACTACACTATAAGTATCTGCACCAAAGAAAATAATATCACCTGTCGCCGCTTTAGTACGTTCAAGTAATGCTTTTGCGGCATCCGCTGATAAGAATTTTAATATTGGTGATTGTAAACCTTCAACACCCGTGGATAAGGCAGCATCAATATCATTTACTTTCATCCATGGCATACCTTTAGCGCCATAAATACCAACAAACTTAGTAAGATCATCAATGCCTTTTCTTGAAAACTTCGCCGCTCCACCAGGAACACAAATAACAGCTACACGACCATTTTCATCATTTGCAGGGCCTGAAAACACTTTAAACTCAACATCTTTGACTAAATCATCAACATCAACTAGCTCTAATGGATTTCGTAAATCTGGTTTATCTGAACCATAACGTGCCATTGCTTCAGAAAATGGCATACGAGGAAAATCACCTAAATCAACATCAAGCATTTCTTTAAATAGTTCACGGATCATTGTTTCAGTGACTTCCATCACCTGATCACTCGACATAAATGACGTTTCAATATCTATTTGCGTAAATTCAGGTTGTCTATCAGCACGTAAATCTTCATCACGGAAACACTTAACGATTTGATAATAACGTTCCATGCCAGACATCATTAACAATTGTTTAAATAATTGTGGTGATTGTGGTAAAGCAAAAAACTTACCTTTATGAGTACGACTTGGTACTAAATAATCACGCGCACCTTCAGGTGTTGCCGCCGTTAAAATAGGTGTTTCTATATCTAAAAAGCCTAAATTTTCTAATGAACTACGTACTTTTGACGTTACTTTTGCACGAAAACGAAGTCGCTCTGTCATTTCAACACGACGTAAATCAAGATAGCGGTACTTTAAACGTTGCTCTTCTGAGTTTGTTTGATTTGAGTCTAATGGTAATGGCGCTGACTTATTTAAAATCGTTAACTCTAAACCTAATACTTCAATAGCACCCGTTTTCATGTCTTTATTTACTTGACCTTCTGGGCGTGCTCTTACTTTACCTTTTAACTGAACACAAAATTCATTACGTAAAGTGTTTGCCGTGGCAAGTACTTCAGGTAAATCTGGATCATAAACTACCTGCACTAATCCTTCACGATCACGAAGATCTAAAAAGATAACAGCACCTAAGTCACGACGACGGTTTACCCAGCCACAAAGAGTGACTTCTTGACCAATATGAGATTCATTAACCTCACCACAATAAAGACTACGCATAGTTTTTGCCTTGATAATAATAGAAACTACTGCTTGCAGGTACATCATGAACAACCCATGAATAACTTAGTGCAAGCTTATAAATGCCGGATATTATAAAGCAATGAATAGTAAAGTCACCCTAACTCAGAGTGATTATTTCATTAACTTAACTGAACAGACATTCAAAAAGGACAGTTATGGCTTTATCCCATGTAAATCGATATTAAAATTCAACTTTGCAGGTTCCTTTGCTTATATATCGAATAAATATCAGTTAAAATAACTCAAACTGTTACAACAATGAAAGCCATGGATACTTCAGACACTAACTTAACCAATACTGATTTAATTTATTCAAACCCACACGCACAAGTAAAAGACTTTGCTTTTGACGCACAAGTTGTGGAAGTTTTCCCCGATATGATTTCGCGTTCTGTGCCGGGCTATAACACAATTATTGACACTATTGGCCGTCTGAGCCAACGCTTTGTACAACAAGACACCTTGATATATGATTTAGGCTGTTCTTTAGGTGCAGCAACATTAGCCATGCGCAAGCGTATAAAAAACACGAAATGTAAAATTATAGCCGTTGATAATTCACCAGCAATGATTGAACGCTGCACAATGCATATTAATGCTTTTAAAGGTGAAACACCCGTCGAAGTGATTGAAGCTAATATACAAGATGTAGAGGTGACTAATGCTTCAATGGTCGTGCTCAATTTTACACTGCAGTTTGTTGATAAAGCTGATCGTCAAAGCTTAATTAATAATATAGCCGATGGCATTAATGATGGTGGTATTCTTGTTATTTCAGAAAAAATATCTCATGGTGATTCTGTTATTGATGAGCACTTAATCGATTTACATCATAACTTTAAACGTGCAAATGGCTATAGTGAATTAGAAGTAGCACAAAAGCGTACCGCATTAGAAAACGTGATGCGCACTGACTCAGTAGAGCAACATATTCAACGTTTAAAAGAGGCTGGCTTTAGCCATGTTTCACCTTGGTTTCAGTGTTTTAATTTTATTTCTTTTATTGCAATAAAATAGTTAACCTAACAAATACTTTACCTTATATATTAATTTCTAAATAGAAGTAATCTACAGACAAACACTATGACAAATTTTAGTAACTTTTATCAACAAATTGCGACTAACCGTTTAAGCCATTGGTTAAACACTTTGCCTGCACAGCTTGATCACTGGCAAAAAAACGAACTTCATGGCGAATTTAAACATTGGCAGAAAACGCTAGAAGCCTTACCTAATGGTCAGAGTAACAACGTAGATTTAACCACAAGTGTTACTGTGGGTAGTAAGGGTGATTTAAATCCCGGTGAAGAAAAACGCTTAGAAAACTTAATGAAAAAGTTTAAACCTTGGCGTAAAGGTCCATACCATATTCATGGCCTGCACATAGATACAGAATGGCGTAGCGACTTTAAATGGGATCGATTAGCGGAACATATTGGCGATTTATCAGGTAAGTATGTTTTAGATATAGGTTGTGGCAGCGGCTATCATTTATGGCGAATGCGCGGTGCCGGAGCTAAATTTGTTGTCGGCGTAGATCCGACACAACTCTTTTTAATGCAATTTAATGCTGTACAACATTTCATTCAAGATAAAGCGGTTAACTTATTACCTTTAGGTGTTGAACAATTACCGGAATTAAAATCTTTTGACACTGTTTTTGCCATGGGCGTTTTATATCATCGCCGCTCTCCTATCGATTTCCTTTACCAGTTAAAATCACAATTAGTCAAAGGTGGTGAGCTAGTGCTAGAAACCTTAATTGTAGACGGCGATGAAAATACGGTATTAGTACCTGGTGAACGCTATGCTAAAATGCGCAACGTTTGGTTTTTACCAAGCGCTAAGGCAATGTGCGCATGGTTAGAGCGCTGTGGCTTTAGCAATATTCGAGTTGTAAATACAGATATTACCGCCTTAGATGAGCAACGAAAAACAGAGTGGATAGATACTGAATCATTGTCTGACTTTTTAGATCCAGAAGATAACAGTAAAACAATCGAGGGCTACCCAGCGCCACAAAGGGCTATTTTTATTGCTAATGCTTAATGAACCTAAGATCAGGTTCATTATTCTTTCCTACTAAATCCTAGGCTTTCTAAGCTAGTTTTGAGTTTGAGGTTTTAGGTAACTATCAATAATTTTTTGATAGTTACCGTTCGCCTTAATCTCGCTGATGCCATTATCAAAATCTTTCTGCAGTTGCTGATTGCTAAAGCCTGCAACATAATCAATATTTCCGAACAATGGATGAACGACAAATTCGGCATTATAAATATTCTTACTTAAGCCTTCTTTTTTCATTAAGGTGAGTAAATACTTAAAAATATCTATATCAATTACCAGAGCATCAACTCGTTGAGTAAATAATAATGCTACTTGGCTTTTCTGATCAGCTAATTCAACATAGCTATTCGACTCTTTGAAAATATTATTGTATTCCTTTCCTAAAAACTTGAGCGCATTTTGAAATCCAGCAACGCGCATATCTGATAAATCTGAAATTTTTGTTATATTGACGTTATTATCTGCCAGTGTCACCACTACATTTCGGTAACTTATATAAGGTTTTGAAAGATATAACCCTAATTCATTTTCTGTCGTTGATAAGGTAATCAAGCCTTCAATATTACGTTTTTTATACACCTCTATATGCCTAGTCATTGGCAAATAAAAAAAGCTTATTTGATAGTGATATTTATCAAGTGCCGCCTGGATAATTTCAATTTGCATACCTTTATCATTCTCAACAAAAATAAAAGGCGGTTTAGATAAGCCGGCAAGCAAGATAATGTGATTATCTTCAGCACAAAATGCATTAGGCTGAATAGTAGCTAAAAATAGCATCACAAAAACAGCTGTTTTAACTAAAAATTTCAAAAACAATTCACTCCTAAATTCATACCCAAATGAATACTTAGCTCACTTCGAAATAAAGACTGATTGATACTATTTATTATTCGCTATAGTATCAATCAGTGTAACATTAATTGATATATTGTTATTCATGAAAAATCAAGACGGTATGAGACAGCTATGAATGAAGTTTGGTTGGAAAGACGTTTAAAGAAAGTATCAAAAAGACAACATGATCATCGTGATCCTTTTCAAAGAGATCGTGCTAGAATTCTACACTCCGCCGCTTTTAGACGATTACAATCAAAAACTCAGGTCATGGGTAGCGGTCAAAGTGATTTTTATCGAACACGATTAACTCATTCACTTGAAGCAGCACAAATTGGCTCAGGCATTACCGCACAGCTTCGTTGTAAATACCCTCAATTATGCCAAACATTATTTCCTGTTACCGACAGCTTAGTTGAAGCCATTTGTTTAGCGCATGATATTGGTCACCACCCTTTTGAAACAATTCCCCCTATTTAGTACTTAAAATGTATGTTTGAGTAAAGTTACTTGAAAAAAATCAATATTTTTCTATAACATTCAAAATTTCACATACATTTTTTAAAACTATAAATGACACTTTTAATTATGAAAGATCATCTATATTAGCTAAACAACCTTCTTCAAACATATCCATGAATATTTTTACTTCTTTCATTTCTATTTTATAAGCTTCTACTTTATCACCCAATCTCTTTTTGACAGAAATAAACTCAGGGTTATGAAACTTAAGCTCATCACATGCCTTAAAGTATGCAGCAATAACATCAGCAGCCTTTACTAGTTTTTTATATTCTGCATCGACATCTTTTTGAACTAATAACTCTTTAAATAATGGCTGAAGTTTAACTGGCAGTGAATCTAAACATTCTAATTCAGCCATATCCTCAATTTTTTTAAACTCTGCTGTCAGCGCAGGTGTACTATATTTTGTTACATGATTAATATCTTGTAACTTAGTTTCTGACACTTCATGATAAAGCGCCACCGTAGCGGCTCTTTCAGGATTAATATCGCCACCACAGTATACATTCCTGACCGTTGCCAACAAATGTGAGATAACAGCTACCTGATGACTATGCTCAGCTACATCTTCCTCTTTGACTAAATGCATTGGTGACCAACGCTTAATCAAATTCATTCGTAATATCCATGCTAAAAAAGAGCTTTTTTTCAATTTAGTATCCTTTGTTTATACAGATAAAAGACCCCGGTTAATGCTCGTATCTTCTACAATTGTAAAATCTTTCTATCCATTAACAACATAAAACATAACAATATTTTCAATCAATATTACATCTTTCTGTTACTTTTAAAACGACTTCTACACATTTAATATGATTAACTTCCTTATTAATTTTTAATTTTTAATTTTTAATTTTTAATTTTTAATTTTTAATTTTTAATTTTTAATGGGATTATTGAGTAATCATCAATTAAAAAACTTTTAACTTTTCCAAGAGGAAAATATCTATATATTGCTCCATCATCTAGTATTACTTCTATTTCATGGTCATGATGGCCATATCTAAAAGATATTTCCTTTAATATGTCTCCATTACGTAAACCTGAACGAAAAGCATTACTCTCCTTTGTTAAGCCGCTTATAGTATTAAATTGTTTCTCTGTTAATAGATAGTCAAAGCCAAGTTCAAAATTAACTAAAGAAATAGGTTCAATTAACTCAGAATACCTATCTAAGGTATTATTTACTCCCTTATTTCCAAAAATAAATTCATTAATATCTTTGCCTGCATGCTCAAGCCCTATTTCGTCCAGCGCTGAAATTATGCTCTCTTCATTAAGTTTAGGGTGCTCTTCCAAGAAGTTTGGGGAAGAAAGCTTATCAAAAAGATTAAATATAGTTAGCTTTCTATTCTGTGATCTTAGCTTTTCATCCCAATATAAAGCCAAAAGTACCCCTTTCCAATAAGGGACTCTGTAAAAGCTGTCAGAGCCACCCAACCAAATAGGTGAGCTATTATAAAGTGTTGTATATTCAACACTTGTCAATTTTGAAAAATCTGAAGTAACTAACCCAACAAGTGCTTCATTAATTTTTGAATTAAATTCCTTTCTAGAGATTATATTGCTATCTAACGAGAGTTGTAATGCAGCGTATTCTGTAAAACCTTCTACAAACCATTGTAAATTTAAGTTATTTAATTCGATTTCACCCATGGAGTTTGGGTTCCAAGAGTGAATAAATTCATGCATCATTGAATTAACTAAGTTACTCTCAGGTTCAGTTTCAGTTGCTTGAATCCAATATGTGTTGGTTAATGCTACACCACTCAAAGAGTGACTATTATCATCATTATTTAATGTGGTAAATGCAAGTACAAAGTTAGATGAAAAACTTGAAAATTGATTAGAAACAACAGTAATAGCTTTGTTAATTTTATCAATAAGCACTGGATCTAATTGCTTTAACTCTTTATCAGAAACTAATTCAATATTATTATTCACATTGAATGAATTCACTTTAGAATCATCTGTAATATATAAAAAAGACAACATGAATTCATTGGGATTTCCATTAAAAATTAAATCATTACCGTCCCGAATCATATTTGAAGAATAAATCTTTTTATGAAAAGCGTCACTGAATGATATCTTTACATTGATTTCCTCATTTGATAACCAAGGAACAATTAAAGCTAACCCATTTATCCATCTAACTTTGTTTTCATCTACAGATGGTAAAAATTGGTCAATGTTTGAAGTTGTATTTGTACGTTCTTTAATTTGAGTTAAAAAGTAGGTAACCTTGACTGGTCTTTCACTACACGGTGAAATAGAAATGAAGCTTTCCAGCTTATTAAAATCATTTGAAAAAGTGCACCCTTCTTGGTGAATATTTAATTCTTTAATTCCTTTTCCAGCTCCTTTAGTTGAGCCAAATCTGTCTGGAATTATAAGCTGAACTTTAGAGGTCGATGCTTCGAATTCCAACTCAATTGATAAAGTATTACTTGAAACTTGTGAAATGGAATATTTAATTAATGACTCAGACTCACTCGCTTTAAGAGTATTACTAACTAATAAAATATAAAGGATAAGTATTATTATTTTTTTCATTTATTACTCAATATAAACAGCCTTAAATTTAAGACTGTTTATTATTACATTAAATTATCCATTTAGTAATATGAAAAAAAGTTAACTTTATATAACTCCTTTGAATACCAGAAACAGTTAGTGGAAGAACCGATAGTAAACAGTTAAAGTATTGTAATCGTGGATTTTACTTCCCTATTTAAACACGGAAAATGGATTTTTATTATGAATTACAACAATAAATTAAAAACAACTCGCTCACGTCAATCATCAATTGAAGGAAGATGCTTCAATGAGGAGATGGAAAGTGATCGTGGCCGCGCTGTTAATTCTGCTGCTGTTAGACGTTTACAACAAAAGACCCAAGTTTTTCCATTGGAAACTAATGCCGCAGTGAGAAGTAGGTTGACACACTCGCTTGAAGTACAGCAGGTTGGTCGATATATCAGCAAATTAGTAATAAAAGAGCTTTCGAGTAAGGGATTATTGGAAAAACTTGAAATAGCAGGCAATATTGATGGTTTCGTTAGTGCAATTGAAGTTGCCTGTTTACTTCATGATGTTGGTAACCCAGCATTCGGGCATTTTGGTGAAGAAGCAATAAAGCTCTGGGGGAAGAAAACACTTACAAATATATTTAATGAAAAATTTTCAAACGAAGTCAATTGCAGCATACTTATAAAGGATCTCTCCAGTTTTGAAGGGAATGCACAAGCGATAAGATTACTCCATAGCCTCCAATCATTGAACTTAACGTACACTCAACTAGCTTGCCTTATAAAATATACACGTGGCGCATATGAAGACAAACCAATAAAAACTGATACTTATGCATACAGAAAGAAAAAGCCTGGTTTTTATTTTTCTGAAAAAAATCTATTCGAAGATATAAAAAAAGAACTATCTATTGCTGACGGATGCCGCTTTCCCTTAACTTATATAATGGAAGCTGCTGACGATATTTCTTATTGCATCGCTGATGTAGATGACGCTATTGATAAAGGTATTTTAACTGTCGAACAACTCCACATTGAGATAAAAAAAACGTGGAACAATTTCAAAGATGATCCTGATATCAAAGATGAAATAGTAGAAAACGGCTATCTACTCAAAATAGCAGACCGTGCGTATAAAAAGTATCAAGAAGAAGAACACAACAAAGACCACGCTTATATACTTACACTACGCACTACACTGGTAAATGAGCTATCAACATATGCAGCAAAAAGATTCATAGATAATCACGAACTGGTATTTAACGGTGAACTCGATGAATCACTTCTAGATGGCCATGATGAGTTTAATCTAGCTACCGAAACGTTTAGAAATCTTGCTATCAATAACATATTTAATAGTAAAGAAATCGAAAACTTAGAACTTAAAGGGTATGCAGTAATTTCTGGTTTACTGAACATCTATACCCCATTAATTGAATTATCCTTTGATGAATTTAAAGAATTAGTAAGTAATAACTTTTTAAAATCACACCCAATTGAAACAAGGCTTTTTCACAAACTATCAGGCAAACATAAAGGTAGATATAAAGAAGACGTAAAAGGTATATATGCTAATGAATTACCACTTAACAAAGATAAAATGATGGAATTATATGCTAGAACAAGGCTGCTCATAGATTATATTAGTGGTATGACAGATCAATTTGCTCTTGAAGAGTTTCAAAATCTATCTGCAATTAAATAATTTTTTGCCAGATAATTTCGTTGGTTTAAATGTAAATACAGCAAACAAAGCTACTTACTTTAAACCAAGGTTTTCTTTATATCTAAAGGCATATTACTTAAGAGTCGTGCGTATAATTCTTCACAATTATTCTTCTGAAATTTTACTAAATCCTTTTCTTGTTTTTGGGCTTTCTTTTTAATTTCATCTTTTGATAAGTGCTGTAGCCCATATTTAGGTTTATTTATTTTTAATTATTTTTAATTATTTTTTCTTTTCTAATATATCATTAACGTCATCATAGCAATCTGAAAGTTTCACCGAATAACTAACACTTCTGAAAATTGGCTGCGGTTTTTTTCACATTTCTTCAGCTACTTCTGCTTTTGATATCTTATAACTGAACTTGTTTTTAAAGTCCTTCTCATCTGAATGTCCATTGATATATCGCAATTTAGCTTTCTTAAATTTAATAATTGCATCGTAAGCCTTCCCTGATGTTTCAACATCAACTGCCCAACTAGGACGTTTTTCATCCTCTACTGGTTTAATTAAAGAGCGGTCTTCACCCAAAAATTATTTAAGATAATCATCTGCCATTATTTTATTTCCTGTTCAATGAATGCGTCTTTACCATCGTAACTATTCTTTGTGTTAGTTATGACAGTGGCCTCTTTATTTTTTTCTTGCCTTTACTGTACGACTCCCCCACATTAAAAAGCCTGTAATTGACATGCCAGTTAACAAAGCACCAAAAATAAACCAAATAATTTTAGTCCATATTCCACCAATCGTTCCATAATGCAACGGATTAGCAATATGCGATAATGTTTGTACCACTGTCATCTTATCGGGATCCCTCTCACCTGCCACATCGCCCGTCCAAGGATTAACAATGACACCATAAGAATATTTGTCATAGAAAATAAAATCGCCACTACCATATAATTTATAGGTATCTCGATTATGTTCAGGCAGCATTAAATACGTCCCTTCAAAATCTGGTGATTTTTTATGGGCTATGTCTAACGCACGAGTCAATGAGGTTTTTTCGAAGGTATCAATTTTATTGCTTAATGGGAGTTGTTCTACAGTCGCAATAGGTGAATGTGGCTCTATGTCATAATCAGCATGCCACAAGACGGCTTGAACTAAATACCATAACCCAGTGAGACTCATCAGCAGTAAGAACCAAAGAGACCAAACGCCAGCTAAACGGTGTAAGTCGCCATATAGCGTTTTTTTACCCTTTCTTAGACGAAGCTTAGGTTGTGTAAAAGCGTGCCAAAAATTCTTATAAATAACTAATCCGGTAATCAAAACGCCAAGCATGACAAAAGCCATAGCGCATACAATGTAATAACCAATACTGTAATTACTCTCCCAGGAAATATTAACCAACCATGCAAAGAGCGCATAAAACCATTGAACGTTATATCCTGATACACACCTTGTATGTCGCCAGTGTATTGATTGATGTAAGCAATAGCTTGCGGTTTATCTATATCTGTAAAAACAATCGCATGGATAAGATAAGGCTCAAATGTCATCACAGTTGTTATTTTTGCTGTAGGGTGAGTTTTTTGCACAATAGAAATTAATTCTGGCGCACTTTTCATTTCATAATTTTCAGGATTGTTTGCCCGTGAATTAGGATTACTTAACCAAGTCAACTCTTGGCTAATAACGGCAATGATAACGGTAAGACAAACAAAACAAAATAACAGCCATACGGGCAATGAAAACCAGCCATGAAGTTGAAGCCAGAACCGATTGCTGAGCTTTGCCATAAACTTGCCGTATTGATAATTATAAAAACTGAATAGGTGCCTATAATAATATTTATTTACAATCAACTCAATTGATAATCATTGCTATTGTTATTTATGTGTTTGTAACAAGTAAATATTCTCGCAGCTATATTAATTTACATTAACATCTACTCAACATACAAATAGCAACAATTATCATTTGCATTACAGTTTGCTAAATGTATAATAGCGAGAAATTTGCTAATAACAGAATAGATAACCTGAGGATAAACATGAAACTTAAATGTACTTTTGCATTTTCTACGTTAATTTTGGCTATGGGACTTCCGGCTTATGCACAAAATGTACAAACAGAAAAAAGTGCTGAAATAGAAAATAATAATGTTGAGAAAATACTTATCGTAGGCGTTCGTCAAGACCGAGTTAGCAAAGGTGCCACCGGTTTAACGATGGAGCTTAATGAAACGCCACAATCAATTAGCGTTATAAGTGCAGAACAAATTGAAAACTTTGCTGCGAATAGTATTAATGACGTTATGAAAATGGCGACAGGTATTACCGTAGAACAAGGTGAAACTAACCGTACTCGATATACAGCCCGCGGTTTTGATATTCAAAGCACTCAAATAGATGGTATCGGCCTACCTAATGGTTGGGGACTTGTTACCGGTGCAATGGAAAGTTACGCTTATGAAAAAATTGAAGTTATTCGTGGTGCTAATGGTCAATTAACCGGTGTTGGTAACTCTGCTGGTACAATTAACTATGTACGTAAACGTCCAACCAATGAAAATGAAGGTGAAGTAGGTGTAACTTTAGGCTCGTACGATCTTAAACGTTTACAAGCCGATTATTCATTCTTTTTAACTGATAGCGGTAGTTGGGCAGCGCGCGTTATTGCTGTTGCTGAAGACTCTGGTTCATACCTTGATGGCTTAGAGGATGATCGCACTTATATCTCTTTTGTGGTTGATGGCCAACTAACAGATAATTCAACACTAGCCTTTGGTGCATCACATCAAGATGCTAATAGTGATGGTGTTATGTGGGGGGGCTTATCATTAGCATACGCCGATGGCACACAAGCAGACTTTGATGTAAGTAGTAGTCCGACTCAAGACTGGACTATATGGGATGCTGTCAATACAAACTTTTTTGCTGAATATACTTATACTTTCGATAACGATTGGGAAGTGAAAGCTACTTATAATAGACAAGCGTCTGATGATCAAAGTAAATTGCTCTATGTTTATGATGCTTTAGGACTGTTTGACAGCGAAACTAACTTAGGTTTAATTGCTTTACCTGGCCGTTATGATTCTGAGTTTAAAGCTGATTTATTCGATGTAACTGTTAAAGGTGAATATAACTTAGCGGGTAAAAATCACGAGTTAATGTTTGGTACAAGTTCCTCCAAAAGTACTTCTACTTCATTTACAAACCCTTCTATTGCCTCAGCACCATACTTTGAATATAACGGTTCAACTGTAACATACGCTCCAGCTTTCCCCTATTCAACAAACTCTGACGCGTTGCCTGAACCAGAATGGGATGATCAAGTTACATATGCCGATCTTGATGTCACTCTTACGCGTATATTTGGATCGACTAAGTTGAATATAACGGATGATTTATTTGTTATCGCTGGGTTTAATGCGATTGATTATAACCGTAAAGGTAATAATTCAGGTGTGGCTGTTGATAATGATGAAAGTGAAATTAGTCCATACCTTGCTGCAACATATATGATTAATGACGATGTTAATGTATATGTAAGTTACTCAGATATTTATCAACCATTAGATCAGTACGATATTGATGGTGAATTTCTAGACCCTAGCAAAGGTGTTAATTACGAAATAGGCGTAAAAACGCAATGGTTTGACGATAACCTATTAACTACATTTGCAGTATTTAGTGCTGAGCAAGAAAATATCGCCGTTTTTGCTGGTATTGATGATAACGGAACTTATTATTACGAAGGCGCAACAATGGATTCAACCGGTTTTGAGGTAGAAGTTGCAGGTAATATTACCGATAACCTAAACGCTAATTTTTCTTATACTTTTGTAGATATTGAAGATGATTTTGGTGATGATACTAGTGCATGGGAGCCTAAAGATACCGTTAAGTTTACTTTAGCTTATAATTTACCGCAGCTACCAGAATTAAAACTTGGTTTAGGTGGTAGATGGCAATCAGAAGTTGAGAATGCCGCAGGCTCTGTTAAGCAAGACTCTTACTTATTGGTTAATGCCTTTGCTCGCTGGAATGTATCTAATGATCTTGCCATACAAGCAAATATTGATAACATCACCGATGAAAAATATATCACGAGCCTGAAAAACATTGGCTTTTATGGTGCTCCTATCACAGCAAGTGTTGGCTTAACTTATAGCTTTTAATCTTTAGCTTTAAGGTAAAGTTAACGTTAAAAATATGCATTTTAACGCATTAATTATAATTCATCCTGAACACGATTATCCCTGTTTGGTCATGTTAAATAGTTAATGCGTTTATTTTTATAATCGGTCTTATTGAAGCACATGCTACAAAGCTCCTTATAATCTGTTACATAAGCTGTTCTCATCTTCTAATTCCCTCGCTATACTGTAAAAATTAACAAGAACACCATTATTATTCAAAGCATTAGAAAGAATTATGATTAATACTTTATTTAAATGTAATATCAATTATCTATCGCGTCAAAATAATACTCAATTAAACGATACCATTTAATAACTTATGCTAGACATTTACGCAGGCGAAAACGCCTTAACAACTATTCAAGAAAATGGCTTTAAACAAGAGCTGTTTACTAATTTCTTAGGTGCATCAGGTGGACCAAAATGGTTTACCCTTTTCGGCTTAGATAAATACCTATTCGGTGACTTCTTTAAAGAACGCACTACAGAATTAAACCTTATTGGCTCTAGTGCTGGAGCATTTCGTGCGGCTTGCTTCGCGCAAAAAGATCCTGTAGCAGCTATTTCTCGTTTAGCCGATAAGTACGCGCGTACAGTGTATGATGATAAGCCGACCACTGCTGATATATCAGATTCAGCTGTTGATATGCTGTCCCATATTTTTGGCACATCCGGTGTAAATGAAGTGTTAAGCAATAAAATTTTCAAAGCACATTTTATTGTCGCTAAGTGTAACGGGCTGACAAGCTATGAAAATAAAGCGGTTCAATGCGCTGGCTTACTTGGTAGTATGTTATTAAATAAAATAGATAGACGTTTATTAAGTTACCAATATGAACGATTTATCTATCGTCCTAAATCAAGCAATTTGATCGTAAATGATCCATACAACTTTACTAGTCACTACATAGATTTTACCCAAGACAATATTCCTGATGCCCTTCTTGCTTCAGGCTCAATTCCAATGGTGATGTCTGGCATTAAAAATATTGCTAATTCCCCCCAAGGTACCTATAGAGATGGTGGTATTATTGATTATCATTTTGACTTTGCACTTCACAATGAAAAAGTGATTGATACCAAACAAAAAAAATTCGATAACCTTACCCTATATCCTCATTTTAGTGATACACCTAAAGCGGGTTGGTTTGATAAGAGCTCGTCTCGTCAAGTGCTCGATAAACATTATGAAAACACCGTATTACTAGTGCCTTCAGAAAAATTTATCCAATCATTACCTTATAATAAAATTCCTGATAGAAATGACTTTAAAACATTAGACGCTCCTACTCGTATTAAATATTGGCTTAAAGTATTGAGCGAAACAGACCGATTAGCCGATGCGTTTAATGAGTTTATTGCTAAACAAGATATCAATAAAATTCAGCGTTTTTAATTTACTCTTTTAACCTAATATCTTTAGCTTAATCAGTAGACTGATTAATATTATGTATGGTTATTGGTGATTTTATTTTGGATTACCTAGAGGCACTTTGCTAAAACGCTCTAGACATGCGAAATAGCTATGCTAACTATACTAATGAATGAGCTTTATCCATAGTTCAAACGATGGCTAATCCGCAACAAATAAGCGAAAATAGTAATTAACTAACAGTATGTTGTGCTTGCATATTAATGAATAATCTAAAAATATGAGAGGAAATACCATGTATAAAATTGTTATCGTTGGCGGCGGAGCCGGAGGATTAGAGCTTGCCACTAAACTTGGCAATAAACTCGGTAGGAAAGGTAAGGCTCATATAACTTTAGTAGACAAAAACCACACGCATTTATGGAAACCTTTATTACATGAGGTTGCCGCTGGGTCACTTGATGATGGTATTGATGCGTTAAGTTATCGCGTGCATGCAAAGAGTCATGGTTTTAATTTCAAACTAGCTGCATTAAAAGATATTGATCGCGCAGCAAAGATTATCCAATTAGATAAAATCATTGATCCTGATGGCACTGAAATCTTACCAGAAAGCACACTAGATTATGACATATTAGTGATGGCATTAGGCAGTGTTACTAATGACTTTAATACAAAAGGTGTTAGTGATAACTGTATATTTTTAGATAACCCTCAACAAGCAAAAAGATTTCATCATTTAATGCTTAATAAGTATTTACAATTAGGCGTTAAAGAAACCAATAAGGTCAGTATTGCTATTGTGGGCGCAGGAGCTACTGGCGTTGAACTTTCGGCTGAGCTGTATAATTCATTAGAGCAAGTCTCCAGTTATGGTTTTGAGCATATTAATAACACCGACTTAAAGGTTAGCCTAGTAGAAGCTGGCGAAAAAATATTACCCGCCTTGCCAGAGCGCATTTCTAGCTCTGCACACCAAGAATTACTGAACCTAGGTGTTGATGTTCGTACTAAAACAATGGTGACTGAAGCAACAAAAGCAGGCTTAATAACGAAAGATGGCGAACTTATTGAGGCTGACTTAATGGTATGGGCTGCAGGTATTAAAGCCCCCAATTTCTTAAAAGATATTGGAGGATTAGAAACGAACCGCATTAATCAACTAGTCGTTAAACAAACATTACAAACAACACTCGATGATAATATTTATGCCATTGGTGATTGTGCAAGTTGCCCGCTACCTCAAGGTGGTTTTGTTCCTCCTCGCGCTCAATCAGCTCATCAAATGGCTTCTTTGGTAGCAAAAAATATTTTTGCCACCCTTAAACAAAAGCCACTTATAGAGTACAAATACACAGACTATGGATCATTAGTTTCCCTTAGTAATTACAGTACTGTGGGTAGCTTAATGGGAAGCCTTACTAAAGGTTCAATGAAAGTTGAAGGAAGCTTAGCACGCTTAGTTTACGCTTCTTTATATCGCATGCATAAGGTTGCACTGCACGGTTATATTAAAACGGCTTTAATGATGTTAGTTGAACGGATTAACCGTATTTTACGTCCTAGGTTAAAATTGCATTAACCTTGTATATATCTCTGACTGTATAACTAAAGGTAGGTCGACATTTATATCGACCTACCGAACAATCAGTCATCTATCTGCTAACTGATTATCAATATCTAAATAACGTTAAAAATATTACTTTAACTTTATAATACCAGCTAAAACTGCAATTGCTCCACCAGCCATTCCTGCCCAAGCTTCAATAGGTGTATCTCCATTTAATGTACGACTTAGCTGAGAACTAGCTGAATCATAAACGTCGTACCCCCATAAACCGAGAGCCGCCCCAGCAATGATAAGGATCACACCAATAATTCTGTTATCCATTTTTTACTCCTAATTAATTTTGTTGTTTACATGCAAGAAAAAATATTGCACTAATCTTTTGTTATCAACCAAAGGGCATGTAAAATACCTGGGACATAAAAACATAAGCATAAGATAATGTTTATTAATAAATCTTTACCTACACCACTTTTCAAAAATACCGCTACAGGTGGCAATAGCAAAGCTAAAATAATGTGTATTAGTTTATTCATAAAATATATTTCCTTGTAATCATCTAAATGAAAATTTGCCTGATCATATTGGCATACACGTGCTTTTTTAACTAAAAACATAAAACACCTTAGTTACCAATTATCATGGCTATTGTTTAAGCCTTGTCGTCAGCTTCAAACCATCGATAAACTATCCCAGCTAATATAGCTCCTACAATGGGTGCTACCCAAAAAAGCCATAATTGAGATACAGCCCAATCGCCCTGAAAAATGGCAACACCTGTACTTCTTGCCGGATTAACTGATGTATTTGTGACAGGAATACTAATAAGGTGAATTAATGTAAGACCAAGACCGATAGCTAAAGGAGCGAATCCTTGTGGAGCACGTTTATCTGTAGCACCTAAAATAATTATAAGAAACATAAATGTCATTACAATCTCAATGACTAATGCCGCTGTTAAACTATAACCACCTGGAGAGTGTTCTGCATAGCCATTCGAGGCAAATCCCGCTGTAACATCAAAACCCGCTTGTCCACTAGCAATAATGTACAACACTGCTGCTCCTGCAATACCACCAGCAACTTGTGCAACAATGTATGGACCCAGTTCAGTAGCTGAAAATCGACCACCAGACCAAAGACCAATTGAAACGGCAGGATTAAGATGACAACCAGAGATATGCCCAATAGCAAACGCCATTGTTAATACCGTTAAACCAAATGCTAAAGAAACACCTAATAGCCCAATGCCAACATCTGGAAATGCTGCTGCAAGCACAGCACTACCACAGCCACCAAGTACTAACCAAAAAGTGCCTATAAACTCTGCACCCAATTTTTTTGTTAATGTCATTTTTATCCCTTTATAATTATAGAAGTAATATTCTGTTGGGCTCTTTATATATCAAGTTGAAGGTTACGCCATGCCAATTTACCTAATTAACTATAGCAGCTCGGCTATATTTCCAAGGTTTAATTTTTTGGCTTATGACATAGTAAAATGCCAACAGGTATTTTGAGTACTATGCTAGTACTAGCTCTAAAACGGATAAGAAACTCAAAAGTCACAATTTTTTATCTATTTAATAAAATTAATACAAAAAATTAAAAAACAATCGAATAATATAATCTACAAAGATTTAAAAAGTGCAGAAATAATAGCTGTCATTTAAGTAACCTTAGCTCGGTTTAATAAATCTTTCTCTAACCGTTATTTCTCCTTACTTCCTCGTTAAATTTACTTGCAATAGACTAGGTATTGACGCGAAATTTGCCTTGAATTAAGCAAAACTATCAAGTTAGAGTATAAAATATAGTTATATTATTAATAATTTCAATAAATTAAAAACATCTTAAACCGAGTTCAGGTTAAGTAAACTTAAATTAACTTGGGGTTTTTAGGGTAAAAACGTTCGGGTAGACTATTAATATGTTCAAAAAAGCGTGTATCTTTATAAGGCAATTTCATAAAACCTGAAATACCAATGCCGTCAATGGTTGGTAATAGTGCCATTAATTCTGCTAAGCATTGACTAAATTCTTCAGCTTTATCATGATTAAGTAACATCAAATAGCTGTGTATTTTTAAATGCTTAGGTAATACCTCAAAGATGATGCACCCTGTGTGATGAATTAAATTAATACGCGCCAAAACTTCCATCATTTTTTCAGGTAAATATAAATACTCATCGGGATCTTTGCCATCTTCAAAATAAGAATGAAGACGGGTAACATCGTCAATATCAGCAACATCACTGACTTCAAACGGTATATATTGCTTAGGGTCGGCGATAAAAGGCTTATTTGAATTATTACGTTCAATATGAAGGGTATTTCTGGCATTAAATAAGCAACTCTTAAACATACCAATACGAAAAATCCCTTGTGCTAAATGAATCATATTATTCACTGCACTTTCAAAAGAGTATTTTAAGCTGGGTTCAAACAAAGTTAAGTTTGAATCAACATAAACCCCTTCTTTGGCCCAACGAATAGCTAAACCACCAACAACAGGGAAATTACCTAATCTACCCAATGCAGCAATAAAGGCTTTTTCATTATCGCCCATGCCCATTAAATAGTTTTTATAATATTTTTCTAGCTGCACATCATCAATATCACTTAAGCTATCACCATTAGCTTCTTCTCTTAAGAATGATTTACGTGAGCCATAAACAACTGTATCTATTTCTCCTGCTTTACTCGCTGATTTTGATTTAACCCACACAGGAATAAGTGCTTCAGCTTTTATAACCGTCGGTTTATCTGATAACACTATTTGCTTTAAATAAGATAAATTTTTAAAAAAATAGTCACCTGCCTCACAACGTTTTTTTTCATCATCACTCAACATAGCCGTTAAGACATTAGCTAGCATCTTAGGTAGACCTAACGAATTTGGTTCGATGATTTTAGTGCCATATCGACACGATTGTCCCGACGCTATGGCATACAATGTGGCAGCTAAACCTTGTTCATCAAAACGCGGCGAAGACAAGCCACCACTAATTTGCTCTGGCCCTATAAAATAAACATCACCCAGCCTAGCATTGCTGTGTTGTAAATCACTACTCATCAAGTCCATGACATTATTACTGGTACTTTGTCCTTTTACATCAAGCTGCGCAATAACAGACGATCCCCAATCAATCAGTTGCACTAACCCTGTATTTTCATCAAAAACAATGTTTGAAGGCTTTATATCACCATGCACATAAGGTTTCCCTTTAGATTGGCTGTGTTGATGTGCCCTTTCGTCGCGTAAATACAGCAAAATTTCAGCTAACTGAATGGCAATACTAACGACTAACTCAGGGGCAAGAGGACCCCGTTGATGAGAAAGCTTTTCTAAATCAATACCTTTCGCTCGAGTCATTTGTAGAATTGATTGACGTTTGATTTTTTGATAATCAATCACTTTAGGGATTCTAGGGTGATTAAGTTGGCTTTGAATATCAGCTTCTTCACTCAACCTATCTTGAACATGCTGTGGTAAATTAGCACGAGAAAATTTGAAAACGACCTCTTCTTCAGCAATATTTACGGCGGAAAAAACAAAACCATAAGCTCCTTTCCCCAACAGCGCAATATTATGATAACCAAGAAACTTCAATTGTTGTTGACACAGCTCAACCCATTTCTTTAATTTTGTCGCATCTTTGTGGTTTAGCAGGTAAATAGATTGCTCTTCAGCAATATAGAAATGCTGAAGTTTTTTTTCTCCACTTTTTGTATTATTTTTAATTAAGATCTCGGTCACAAAAATATCGCCTGCCCTGCATTATTCTCTAAAAACTATTTATAAAAACGGCCTTCTGTTCAGTATACCTACTCTAGCAAGCTTTATTATCGGCTATTTATACTAAAGTACATCTGCAAATACAAAAACACGCCCAATTTGAGCGTGTTTCAATCTATAACTTACCAATTAATTATATCAACGAGTTATACTTTTATACCCAGTGGTAAATAATTTATAAAGGCTCAGCGATAAACTATAAAACTCTCATCCTTGGGTAAATTAACTCATATGAACTAACATATTGCTTGGTTTTTCTAAAAAGGATTTCCACAAATTACAAAAACGCGCAATACTGCCGCCATCAATAACACGATGATCACCAGACCAGCTAACTTGCATAATACTGCGAGCTTCAACTTCACCTTTATCATTGAACCTTGGTAGCACTTGTACTTTACCTAAAGCAACAATAGCCGATTCAGGCTTATTTATAATAGGTGTTGCCACAGTGCCACCAATAGCGCCAATATTAGAAATTGTTATAGTGCCAAATTTTAAGTCACTACTTTGCACTCTCCCACTTCGCGCATCATTAGTTAAACGTGTAATATCAATCGCTAAATCTAAAATTGATTTAGTTTGTACTTGCTTAACATTAGGGACTAACAAGCCCACTTTTGAATCTACCGCCATTCCAATATTATGATCATTGAAGTAAGTTAATTCGGTACAATCTTCATTTACTTGACTATTAATTACAGGAAATTCTTTCAATGCTAACGAAATAGCTTTCATAAAAAAGGGCATCATCGTCAATTTACTATCAGCTTTTTCCAATACAGCCTTAATGGTAGGATCTTCTTTAAAGGCTAAACGTAGCTTTATCAACTCCGTCATGTCAATTTCTTCACAATAAGTAAAGTGAGGAATCGTGCTCACAGAATCAACCATGGCTTTTGCCATTAATGCTTTAACACCTCTGATTTTTTCAACATAACTAGACTCTACTTGTGCTGACAATGTACTAGTAGCACTAATAGCATTATTGCCACCTTGCTCAAAAGCAACCACATCATCTTTGTATACCCGACCTTTTTTACCTGACCCTTTCACTTCACTAATATCAATATCTAATTCACGTGCAACACGGCGTACTGCTGGGCTAGCAATAGCCTTACCATGGCATAATTTATTATGATCTTCTTGAACTGACTTGGTATTACTTTCACTTATCGCTGCACTGCTTGATTCAACAACTGGTTTAATATTTTCAGCTGAAGCTGTTTCTTCAACCAACGTTTCTTCTGATTGTAAATCATCGGGTCTCATCGAATAAAGCGGTGCATGAACTTGTGCTATTTCACCTTGTTGATAAAATAATTTTTCTATTACACCAGCATGCATTGCCGGTATTTGTACTAATGCTTTATCTGTCATAACATCGGCAATAGGTTGATCTTCAGCTACTTGCTCACCTTCTTCTACAAGCCATTCAACAAGCTCACATTCAACAATTCCTTCACCTATATCAGGTAAAATAAAATCAATACTCATATTTTTTTCCTATTTTCTTAATCAGAAATCATTCAGTAAATTAATAGTTTACGCTGCGTTTAATAGCTTCATAAATTTTTAGATGATCGGCAACATATTCCTTTTCAAGTGCTAATGGGTAAGGTGTATCTAACCCACACACTCGCTCTACAGGTGATTCCAAATGTAAAAAACATTCTTGTTGAATAGTTGCTGCTATTTCACTAGCAAAACCTGCCGTTAATGGCGCTTCTTGAGTGACCAACAAACGACCCGTTTTAATAACAGAATTAGCAATTGTGTCGACATCCCAAGGTAATATGCTGCGTAAATCTATTACTTCACAAGAGATACCATCATTAGCTGCTAAATCAGCTGCTTTTTGTAATATTTCCATTTGAGCACCCCAAGCTAATAGGGTGATATCACTTCCTGTTTGTACAATTTCAGCTTTACCTAGTGGTAGTTGATAGTCTTCTGTTGGTACTTCCCCCACAGAAGCACGATAAAGGCGTTTAGGTTCAAAAAATAGAACTGGGTTATCATCACGTATCGAGGCTAATAGTAGACCTTTAGCTTGATAAGGATTACGAGGAATAATAATTTTTAATCCTGGTGTATGAGCAAAATAAGCCTCAGGTGATTGGCTATGGTATAAACCGCCTGCAATGCCGCCTCCATAAGGCGAGCGAATAGTTAATTTGCCCACATCAAATTCATTACCACTTCTGTAACGAAATTTAGCGGCTTCATTTACAATTTGATCAAAAGCAGGAAAAATATAATCCGCAAATTGAATTTCAGCTATCGGGCGTGATCCTTGAGCTGCTAAACCATTAGCAAAACCAATAATACCTTGCTCAACTAACGGGGTATTAAAACAACGCATTTTTCCATATTTATCTTGTAAACCAGAAGTCGCCCGGAAAACGCCACCAAAATGGCCAACATCTTCCCCAAAACATAAGGTACTTTCATCTTCATCCATCGCAATATCAAGGGCATTATTAATCGCGTGTAACATATTCATTTGTGCCATAACTAAAATTTCCCTGCAGTAAATGGATAGGCTTCTGGGTATTTATTTATATGTGTTTTAACCTGTTCTAATTGTGCTGTTAACTGAGCTGATGGGACATCGTAAACGTCGCTAATTAAGGTATCAATGTGAGGTTTTTCTATTTTTTCAGCAACCTTCACAGCAGCTAATACTTTTTCTCTTAGTTTTTCATACAATGTAGTTTCTTGCGCTTCATCCCACCAATTCTGTGCAAGCATCCAATTTTTCATGCGTACAATAGGATCATTAGCTTGCCATTTTTGTTCTTCTTCACGCGTACGATAACCAGAAGGATCATCAGAGGTAGAATGAGCACCTAAGCGATACGACATGGCTTCAATTAACACTGGCGCATTTTCTTTTAACGCATACGCTCGCGCGATTTGGGTCGCTTTAACTACAGCTAAAATATCATTACCATCAACACGTAGTGTTTTAATACCATAACCAACACCGCGAGAAGCAATACCGTTACCTTTAAATTGTTCATCTGCTGGTGTGGAAATTGCGTAACCATTATTACGACAGAAAAATATAACCGGTGCTTCTTGTACTGCAGCCATATTTAAACCGGCATGAAAATCACCTTCTGATGCGGCCCCTTCGCCAAAATAACATAGCGTTACTGCATCTAAGCCTTGTAGCTTTTGTCCATACGCATAACCTGTTGCCTGTGGAATTTGAGTGCCTAAAGGAGAAGAAATAGTCATATAGTTCAATTCTTTTGAACCATAATGAATGGGCATTTGACGGCCTTTACCTAAATCTTTATCGTTAGAAAACATTTGATTCATAAAGTTTTCAAGACTAAAACCACGAAACATTAATGCGCCTTGCTCACGGTATTGGCTCATAATCATATCTTGTGGCTTCAAACCTGCAGCACCACCAATACTTGCAGCTTCTTCACCTAACGCCGCCATATAAAAGCTTAAACGACCTTGGCGCTGTGATGCCACCATACGTTCATCTAAGACTCGATGAAAAGCAAAGGTTTTATATACTTTGACTGCTAATGCTTCATCGATATCTGGCATATCACTGCCTTCATAAACAGTGCCGTCTTGTTGTAAAATTTTTAATTCAGGAATTTCAACACTTGTACCGTCGATAAAAGTAGGTTTATGTACTATCGGTCCATCATTATAAAGTTCATTGCTCATAACATTCTCTTATTGTATTGTGCTTTTTTTAATCATCATTTAACCAACGTTTGTTGGATGATGATGAAAATAATTTATACTTTTTTATTTGCACATTTTATTTATTGCTATAAAAGTATAGTCAATAATGTTTGACTTTCGAACAAAACTTTACCTTTACGTAAACTGATTAACAAGATTCTACCTTAATGAAGTTGACCTATTTTTATAAGAAGTGAGCAAAAATGTTTACAGTAGGAAAGGAGGTGTAATTATTTGTCAATAAAATGAGCCACTTTAATAAAAGCAGCTCATGGATGATATGTTTCAAAGTAAGTATGTCTGGTGCTACATACTTATATTTTCGACTTTAACAGGAAGATAAAGACGATGGCAGTTATAGAATCGTTTATTAAAAAGGGGCTGGATATTTTTTTAAAATATTATTAATTTCAATTAGTAACTGCTCAGGTAATTCAGTGCTAAATGCGGCTATATTGTCTTCTAACTGTTGCAAGGTTGTTGCACCGATAATAGTAGAAGTTACGCCTCTAATTTGATCACACCAAGCCAAGGCTAATTGTGCCGGAGTTATATCAAACTTATTCGCTAAATTAACATACGCTTGAGCAGCAGCATTGCTATTTTCTGTGTCTCTAAATAAGCCATTTCTTTGCATATAAGTCCATCTACTGCCCTCTGGACGAGCTCCATTTAGATATTTACCTGTTAATATCCCTGTCGCTAACGGCGACCAAGGTAAATAAGCAATATTTTCACGAACACAGCTTTCAATTAAATAAGGCCAGTCTTTTGTATGTAATAAGTTGAATTCATTTTGGATAGACACCATACGTGGGAGATCATATTTTTCACTTAAGCGTAAATATTGGTTTATTCCCCAAGGCGTATCGTCTGATAGACCGCAATACCGGATTTTTCCTGCTTTAACACTATCCGCTAACCCTTGTAATATATCTAACATTTTCTCGGTTTCTTCAGCAGTATCTTCTGCCAAGAAGCCATCACTATTTGGCCAATGTTTACCAAAATGTGGCGAAGTACGGTTAGGCCAATGTAATTGGTATAAATCAATATAATCGGTTTGTAAGCGCGCTAACGAAGTGTCGATCGCTTCAATAACGGTTTTACCTGAAATCTGGCTTCCTTCACGTATATATGAAAAGCCTGGCCCAGCTATTTTTGATGCAAGTACAATATCTTTACGTTTAGCTGGATTAGCTGCTAACCAGTTACCAATAATCGCTTCTGTTTTACCATAGGTTTGCTCTGATGGCGGCACTGCATACATTTCAGCGGTATCAATAAAGTTAACATTTTTCGCTAATGCATAGTCAATTTGAGCATTAGCATCTTGTTGATTATTTTGTACTCCCCAAGTCATACTACCTAAACACACTCGAGAAACATTTAAAGAACTACTGCCTAATGGAACATACTTCATAAAATTTTTATAACCTGATAATAAGTGTATATGAAGATTAACAAAAGAATTCAAAGTTGCACAGCCCCACAACCTTCAGCAATCTACTTCAGCAATCTACTTCAACAATCAACTTCGAGAATTTTTTAAAAAGAATTTTAACCACAAAATACCAACCACATGATTCTGGTTAATTAATACATTCGTTATGAGGTAAGTGTGTATTGATTAGGCCGTTAACAGTAAAAGGTTCTTTAACTGAGTTTTTATTAAATGTAACTTTAGTTCCATCGAGATAACTAAAATCTCCTGCTGCATTCAAATGCCATAAGTTATCATCAAGCTTTTCAAAACAAAAATCACCTGTATCGCCATGACTAATTAATATAGGTTTATTAATTCGTTTTGCTAGTTCTGTAAATGCTTTTCGGTACTGTATAAAAGCATCGCATTTTTTCAATGTAACGGTGTCGCACATACCACTTTCCAACACTTCCTTTTGATAAATATCAGCTTGAAAGCCTATGATTAAAGCATCATAATCTTCTGCTTTACTCTCAATGGTACTAAGCCAAGCAAAGTTGAACTCATCGCGTTTATCTGCCTTTTTTAATGCCAATGCTACATTTGACTTATCGATATGATTTCTGCCATTACTAGTGCCAACTATGTGTAGAGTACCTACAGCTAAGCGATCATTAATCCATAATTTATTTTCTATTTGTGCAGGCTGCGCCTTAATAGCGGTTAAATATTTATCTAATAATGGCGGTGTTTGATACATCAATGTAGTGATGAAATCTAACCGTTCTAACTCATTAAAGCTGTAAGTTAACGTATCACGGTCACAATCAGTCCATTCATTATCACCAGGGGTATAAATTATCTTCCCAGGATAAACTTGATTAATAATGGCCTTATGCTGTTTTAGCAGCTCATCAGTACACGACTCACCACCACTTTTCATATCACCCAGATGCATAACGACTGTTGGCTTAACGTTGTTAACTAGTTGGTATAAGACACCATCGGGCCCTTGCAGCATTGTTTTTTCTTTATCGCTATAGGGAGTATCAGCCAAGATAACAAGTGATTGTGCCCAAATCATGGAGCTTGTCATTACCAATGAAAGAAACACTAAATTAGAGATAAGCTTTCTGCGAAAAAAACAACTTAAAATCATAAGGAAACCTAATAAATTAAAATAATACAATATAAAAGGCTAGCGTAACTAAGTCAGTAGTATAATGCAGCTTTTATCTTAATAAACCTCTGACAGTTCACTCGTGCTATTTAGGTGATAATACCCAACAGATAGAGATTGGGCTTTTATTTTACTGTTGAATAAAATGTTTATAGACGTAAAATCAAAGTGTCTTCTCCTATAAACAGGTATTTACTAAATGAAAAAAATTGTTTTTATAAGTCGGTTAGACAATAAAGTCCAATTACAATGGTTATCATGTTTAAGACAGCAATTACCTGAGGAAACCATTCTACTGCCTGAACACGTGAGTGAAGATGAGTTTCAATATGTTGATATTGCCATTGTTGCAAATCCTGAACCAAGCGTTATTGCTAAGTTTCCAAATTTAGTTTGGATACAAAGTCTATGGGCTGGTGTAGAAAAATTAATAAGTGAAAAATCCCTTCAACACATTAAAATTGTAAGGTTAATTGATCCTGAATTGGCAAAAACCATGGCGGAAGCGGTTGTTGCCTGGACCTTATATTTACATAGAAACATGCCGGAATATGCTCTTCAGCAACGTAACAAACAATGGCAACAATTACCTTACATAGCAGCTAGAGATACACGTGTTGGTGTATTAGGAGCTGGTAATTTAGGGGGAACGTCTTTAAAAAGCCTACAACAATTACAATACCCAGTAAGTTGTTGGAGCCGAACACCAAAACAGCTTGAAGGAATAAAGAGTTATTCCGGTAATAGTGGTTTGCACTCTATTGTTAAAAATAGTGATATTTTGATCAGTTTATTACCACTTACCGCTGAAACACATCACTTACTAAACGCACCTTTATTAACGTTACTTCCTTGGGGAGCCAAAATAATAAACTTCTCTCGCGGTGCTATCATCGACACTAAGGCAATGCTTGAGTTATTAGAGAGTAGGCATATTTCACATGCCGTGCTTGATGTATTTGAACATGAGCCATTACCTGTCACAGATCCTATATGGAGCAATCCAAATATAACCGTGCTTCCGCATATTTCAGCGCCAACAGATATGAGTTCATCAATAAAAGTTGCAGCTGACAATATAAAGAATTATCGTGAATTTTTGATCATCCCTGAGACGGTCAATACTCAATTAGGCTATTAAGCGCTTAGCCTAACGTAATCAAGGTAAAGTAACGAATATATATTTAGCTTCAATATATTTAACCTGAATTTACTTAAGTTTAAGCTGAATATATACATATAACTAAGAAGTGAGTACACACAACAATAAAAATGAGACCTTAGCCTCATTTTTATAAATAATTTTAAGCTTGTTATTATGCTAAATTTTATTAAAAATCAGCACTTATTCTGGATTAACAACCACTGGAATTACCGTTAACAAGGCACGTTGGCCAATAGCAACATTCGCATTTGGAAAAATAATAGCTTCGCCCTGCTGCTTAGTTTTTATCGCTTTATCACCATCAGTGGCAATAACAGTACCAATGGGAAAATCGGTAAAATTCTCTACATCATCAGCAAAATGAAACTTAAAATCTTTATTTTTCCTATCAATAATTTGATCAATTTCAAAAAAACTAAAGTCGTCTTTATTATACTCAGGTAACGTTAACGACTTTTGTGAGATTAATGCCGATAAGCTCGTTTTTACCTTTGAGAATTTTGCCATATCATTTTCACCAAAAGGCATCACTTTACCTAATTCAACAGTAAAAGCATGTGCACCAAACTCATTTGATGAAAAATAACTAAATGTTGTCGTAGGTGAATTAGAAAACAAAATAGTGTTTATACCACAGGCAAACATAAACTGTAGCTGAGTTTTCACCCAAGGTTTATTATGCTGAAATGGATAAACTGCAAACTTGTCATTTTTAGAGCCACGTATTGCCGTATGTAAGTCATAATGAAAACGTTCAATTGCCTTACTACTAGGTAAGCTAGCTTGTTCTGAGCCGGCAATAAAAAAATCTCGAACCGTGTTTTCTAATAACAAGGCTCGATCACGTTCTTTGTTTATTAAACCTGCCCCCTGCCCTTGGTCAATAGAATGACCACCAGAAAAAAGACGATTCAAATTTTCTTCAACAAAGCGTTTACTAATATTAATAGACGGCGGATTACCAAAAATAAATAAGGTTCTATGTTCTACATGTAATTCACCTAAGATAACTTGCTTAATAAGTTCATTACAAATTTCAATTGGTGCGGTTTCATTACCGTGGACAGCACTTGATAAAACAATATCTTTGCTTGAACTATGACTTAAGGGTTCAAAAACAATAATACCTGTATCAAGTACTGAGACCTTTGTTTTCGCCGAGCTGTAACGACAAACAACCTCAAAATTAAACCTAGCCATTGAAAACTCATGACTACGCGTTAAATGTAAAAAGTCTCCATTTGCCAATAATTCTTTTTTTAACTTTTCTGCCGACAATTGTTTTTGTGGGTATGACATTGTTAACCTTTATATTTTTATACTGTTGAGCGTAACATTAAGTCTTATTTAATTTAAAGCCCTGCAGCTTGAAAAGCAGCACTAACAATATCTTGCGCTTCTTTAATAATCATGTGTAAATGTTGTTCATCAATAAAGCTTTCAGCATATATTTTGTATATTTCTTCGGTACCAGATGGGCGAGCAGCAAACCAGCCATTTTCAGTAACTACTTTAATACCACCAATAGCAGCATTATTGCCTGGTGCATGTGAAAGAATTTCAGTTATTTTTTCACCAGCCAAAACATCTGCCGTAATATCACTGCTTGATAATGCTGTAAGTACTTTTTTCTGTTCAAAAGTAGCGACCGCTTCAACTCGACCATAACAAGGCTCGCCTAATTCTTTTGCCAGTTCAAGATAATGCTGGTGAGGATCTTTACCTGTCACAGCTAAAATTTCTGCTGCTAGTAAAGCCATAATAAAACCGTCTTTATCAGTAGTCCATGTGCTGCCATCACGTGCTAGAAACGTTGCACCCGCACTTTCTTCTCCGCCAAAGGCGTAGCTTGAATCATGTAAACCATCAACAAACCACTTAAAACCAACAGGAACTTCAGATAAAGGACGCGCTATTTTTTTCGCAACGCGGTTAATTAATGAACTTGATACGAGGGTTTTACCAATTTTACAATCCGCTGACCAATTTCTATGAGTCATTAGATAATTAATGGCGACCGCTAAATAATGATTAGGGTTCATTAAACCACCGAACTTAGTAACAATGCCGTGTCGATCAAAATCAGGATCATTACCCACACTTATATCAAAATCATCTTTCATAGCAATTAAACCAGCCATTGCATAAGGCGATGAACAATCCATGCGAATTTTTCCATCTTTATCTAAAGGCATAAAAGCAAAACTGGCATCAACAACAGGGTTTACCACCTTAATATTTAAGCCATATTTTTTAGCAATAACTGGCCAATATGCGATACCTGAACCACCTAAAGGATCAACACCAATAGTTACACCAGCTTTTGCGATAGCCTCCATATCAATCACTTGATTTAGCTGACTAACATAATGCTCAATAAAATCTTGTTGAGAAAGCAATGGCGATTGTACCGCTTGAGCAAATGAAACTTGTTTTACGTCGACTAAACCCGCTTTAATTAACGCATTTGCTCTTTGCTCTATTTGTTTTGTAATTTCACCTTCTGCTGGGCCACCATGAGGTGGGTTATATTTAATACCCCCATCAGTAGGTGGATTATGTGAAGGCGTTATAATTAAACCGTCAGCTAAATCACTTTGGTTCTCAATCTTATTATGACTAATAATTAAACGTGAGATAACAGGTGTCGGTGTAAAACCAGCACCAGATAGTGAATCATTTTGAATAACAACATTAACGCCATTGGCAATAAGTACCGCGATTGTGCTAGCAAAAGCCGGCTCTGATAAAGCATGGGTGTCTTTACCTAAAAAAAGTGGCCCGGTAATTTTTTGTTCATGACGGTATTCAACCACTGCTTGACATATTGCAAGAATATGAGCTTCATTAAAGCTAACTTTAGCAGACGAACCTCTATGTCCTGAAGTACCAAAGCTTACTCGCTGAGCCGTAATAGCTACATCTGGCACTTGTAAAAAATAGTCGCTAACTAATTGACCAATATTAATTCTATCTTCAGGGCGAACTGGCTTACCTGCGTGTGGATGAACTGACATAGTATTCCTTTTGTTAATCGACTTATTATTTATGTTATTCGACGTATATTAATGTGAATATATTAGCGTTAAAGTAATTCTCTGATTTTTTCTACATCATCATCATTGTAACCAAGTGATGTTGCGGCTTTAGTTAACATCATTTTTTTACGCGTAGTATTTGAGTTAGTTAATACCCAAAATGGACTATCTGGTATTTGTTTTGGCTTAGTGCTACTACCACTAGCAGCTAATTCAGCTTCTGAATTAGCAAAATACAAACGATCACGACCACAGATTTCTGTCACAACTCTAAAACGGTTTGGATGAGCTCGATAAAGTGCAGCTAATATAAGTAAAAATCGCCCAACAGCACCGCGCTGCATAGCCAGTTCTTCTTTATTAATAAAATTAAAAACACTTTCTGAACTATTATCAAACGCTTCAATCTCACTCGATTCACTAGCATCTGCTTCAGTATTAGCAGAACTTTCTGATAAAGGCTCTTCTAAAACATCGCTGTCTACACTTTCTTCTGACAAAACTGCCTGTTGAGCTGTCTCATTAAGTTTAAGTAAACGACGCAAAATACTTGAAGCATTCTCACCAATAAACTGTGTATTGGCAACAATGTGAAGATATAAGTCATCGTCTATTTCAATATTTTTCATTTATCATTAACTTCTATAATTTTTTAATGGCTACAAGATTATACCAATTAAATTAATTAAGGGTACAGAATTCAACGAGAAAAAACTTACAACAATGAGATAATTACTCAACATAAAATAAAAAAAATTTAATATTTCATGATAAAATTATCATAAATGAAATGTTAATGGCGAAAAATAAAATGGCAGCAAAGAACTTGTCACAGTTAAACGATGATCAATTACACAATAAACAACTAAGTGAGCGACATCTACATTATCAGCAGCTTGGCCAAGGTGAACATGTTGTATTAATTCATGGTTTATTTGGCAGTTTAGAAAACTTAAACATGGTCGCTAAAGGGTTAAGTAAACACTATTGTGTTACCAGTATTGACGTTAGAAATCATGGTAATTCATTTCATCGCCAAGGAATGAATTACCATGAGCTTGCTCAAGATGTTATTAACCTATTAGATAGTTTAGCAATTGAGTCTTGTTGTATTTTAGGTCACTCAATGGGTGGAAAAATTGCAATGCAAATTGCACTATCCTTTCCTAAAAGAATAAAAAAACTAATCGTAGCGGATATTGCACCTATTAAATATCCAGCTCATCACCTAACGATTATTAAAGGTTTACAAGCGCTAGACTTAAGTAAAGTAAAAAAACGTAAAGATGCTGATGATCAATTAGCAATTTATGTAGACAATGTAGGCGTAAGACAATTTTTACTACGCAACCTATCTATCAATGAAGATGAGCAGTTTTCTTTTAGATGTAACCTAGCAAATATCGAACAAGGTTATCATCAAATAATGCAAGGAATTGAAATGAATAAAGGTCCTTTTACTGGCGATACTTTATTTATTAAAGGTGGGAATTCAGATTATATTTTACCTGAGCATCAAAGCGTTATAAGTACTCTGTTTCCTAACGCGAAAGCTAAAGTAATTCAAGGTGCAGGCCATTGGTTGCATGCTGAAAAAACAGTTGCCTTTAACAAGTTAACCTTAGACTTTTTAAGTTAGTTTTCTCTTGAACAATGATTTGGATCAATTAACACAATTTTTCTTACAAAAAAACTCAAAATTTAGCTCGAATATCAATGAAAATAAATGAGTTTATGCCAACACTGTGCTATAGTTCCGCCAATTTTTATGCTTACTATACTAACTGATTAAAATGCTAGCTGAACATTTCGAACTAATAGAAACTATCGGTCTTAATTTATTTTTTCTTTTCATTTTTGGCTTTATTGGTTTGTCCATCCATGATGTGATGAATAAAAATGACGTCCCAAAAGTCGGTCGACTGGTCGTTTATTTTGTATTATTTTTAGGCTGTGCTGGTTTCATTGCCAAGGGTATTATTCAATTCATCTGGGAAAGTCAGGGAGTTGGCTAGTGGCAAAAGAGTTAACAGATTTAACCACCATTGATTTATTTAATGATGAAAAGCGTCCTGGACGACCGAAAACTAGTCCACATCCACGTAATGTTCAAATTAGAATCAATAAACGAAATCAGGTTAAACGAGATAAAAGTAACGGTTTAAAAAGGGTTGAATTTAAAGTTCACCTTAGCTTATTTGAGCAACTAGAAGAATTAGCTAAAAGTAAAAATATTAATCGTAGTGAATTAATCGAAACACTGTTGATTAAGTCATTAGCAAAAGAAAGTAATTAAATTAATACTAAATTGAAGTTATAAGGTAAATTTCCATGGCAATCGTAGGTTTATTTTTTGGTAGTGATACTGGTAATACTGAAGCAATAAGTAAGATGATCCAGAAAAAACTAGGCAAAAAAATGATCGATGTTAAAGACATCGCTAAAAGTACAAAAGAAGAAATCGCTGAATTTGATTTAATTATTTTAGGCATTCCAACCTGGTATTATGGTGAAAACCAGTGTGATTGGGATGATTTTTTACCTGAGCTAGAAGAAATTGACTTTACTGACAAACTTGTTGCTATATTTGGTTTAGGCGATCAAGAAGACTATGCTGAATACTTTTGTGATGCAATGGAGCCACTACGTGATATTGTGGAAAGCAAAGGTGCTATTGTTGTGGGTAATTGGCCAACTGAAGGTTATGAATTTGAAGCTTCTAAAGCCTTAATTGATGAAAATACCTTTATCGGTTTATGTATTGACGAAGATAGACAGTCAGAGCTAACTGAAGAACGTGTTGATAAATGGGTAAATCAACTCAATGATGAAATGTGTTTATCTGAACTCTCTTAATTGTTAGCTTTTGCGCTCATAAAGCAGAAGAGTCATCTTTGATAAAATACAAAAAGCTCATTTATTGAGCTTTTTGTATTTTAAAACGAAAAAATATAACATTTAACCAAACTATCACTTTCACCAAGCTTGATAACAACCTATACTTTCACTTTTATCATTATACATAGAGAAATTAATTCCATGGCAGATCAAAATGAAGAACTAAAAAGAGCTGGACTAAAAATTACCCTGCCACGTATTAAAATTCTTACCATTCTACAAAACCCAAAAAATCAGCATATTAGTGCTGAAGATGTTTATAAACTATTACTTGAGCAACAAGAAGAGATTGGCTTAGCAACAGTATATCGCGTGCTTAACCAATTTGATGATGCAGGTATTGTTAGCCGCCATCATTTTGAAGGTGGTAAATCTGTTTTTGAATTATCGCATAAAAAACATCATGACCACTTAGTTTGTTTAAAGTGCGGTAAAGTTGTTGAATTTGAAGATGATGTAATAGAACAAAGACAAAAAGATATTGCTGAATCACATCAAATCACATTAACAAACCATAGTTTATATCTATACGGGGAATGTAAAGATCAAGATGCGTGTGAAGCCTATAGAAAAGCGAACCTTTAATAAATAAACCTTATTAAAACATAGATACTTATTTTTAGCGTATGGAATAATCTTCCACGAGAATAAAGTTTTATCGGCTACCATAAGTAATTAAGGAGCAAAAATACTTATTTTTGTTCCTTATTCATTGACTTATCAATTCTTAGTGTCACAACTATGTTGCTTCAAATTTTTAGTACTTAATTTTTAGTACTTTAGGTCGTATAAAAAAACTAATAATAGAGCCAAAAAGATCATCATATAATGATTCTATTTCCTCTTTACTAATACTGCCCTCACGTATCAACATCTCATACTTTTGATCAGGCTCTTTCACCATATACTCGGTAGAAATAAACCCGTTCTTTTCATAAAACGCTTTGCGCTTCACTCGCTGTTCATAGTTTTTAGCTTTTTTATCAAGTTCTTCGATATTTAATATTATTCTTTTCCCAATATATCTATCTTTTAATGATGCCATCACCTTACTTCCATACCCTTGAGAGCGTAATGATTCTGATATAGCCAAAAACTGTACAAAAACAATGTCCTTATACTCAGCAGAATAAATCAGCCCAATCCACACATCATTTTCATAGAGTACATTAAAACCTTCCTTACCATTTCTAAGTTTATAACGAAGTAAAAATGTTGGTATGCGCTTAGCACCAGGGAACGCCTCTTTATAAAGTTTTATAACCTCAGTGTAATTAGCATCATGCTTATTAAGTGCTTTAAAATTTATATTCATATGCCGTACTCATAATAATGCTGTAGAACTTATCTTTTAGGAAATTATACCTTAAGAACGAGTAGATAAAATCCTGAAAAATACGTTATGTGAAACCTGAATCAATCTCTTACGATAAGCTAACTTTTGCATGCTCTACTAATACAAATATCCTCAGTTATTCGTAATTGAGAGTCAATTAGACAATACTGATGCCTGCAAAGACACCAAGAATAACCAGTGAAAATATTATATAGAGTTAAAGTAATTTGAAATAAGTTACGTTGAGCAACTATAAAAAGGCATAGTCGCCCTTTTATAGTCAATACGAGAAGACTAACCAGTAAGGTTAACTTAAGCTTTCTTTAAATAGGCTGAAACAAGTACGATACGCGTACCATTAACTTTACCTTCAATATGTTCAGGGTTATCAGTTAACGTAATACCACGTACTAGAGTACCTTGTTTTGCCGTAAAGTTGGCACCTTTTACTTTTAAGTCTTTGATCAAAGTAACATCATCACCGTCATGTAACTCAGCACCATTACTATCACGTGTTGGGCCCTCACGTTGCTCAGCTGCAATACCTTGCTCTGCCCAAGTTTTTACGTCATCTTCCATATAAATCATGTCTAATGCGTCTTGTGCCCAACTTTCAGCTGATAACTTATGCAACATACGATAAGATATTACTTGTACAGCAGGCTCTTGGTTCCACATGCTGTCATTTAAACAGCGCCAGTGGTTCATATCTAATTCTGCTTCACCGTCAATTTGCTTTTGACAAGTATCACAAATATAAACACACTGTTGTGCACTTAAATCACTCGTTGGTGGTACAGGATATACTGAGAGGTTATTTGTTGCTGTGCAAAGTTCACAGCTATTATTACTACGTTGTTTTAATGCATTTTCGTTAGGCATAATGGTTCCTAATATTAACCTTGATGATATAAGATAAACTTAATTTTCAGTAACATAATTATACATTATTTTTTTATATCTTTTGTAAGAAAATCTATACTCACTTGGTAATTAAATATTGTTGCTAATGATAGACAAAGCTTAACTTCAATGATAAAAAGCTCGGCAATAAAAATATAATAAGGCGTCAGCATGACAATACATTCCAACACAGAAAAAAAATCACTACTAACTAAACTAAACGCATTCGGGTTAGTACCCCAAATCATCATTGCCATTATATTAGGGATAACACTTGCTGTACTAGCCCCAGAAGTCGCTATTTCATTTTCAATTCTTGGTAGTTTATTTGTTAATGCACTAAAAGCTGTAGCGCCAATTTTAGTATTAGTGTTAGTTGCCTCGAGTATCGCTAATCAAAAAATCAACAGTGATGCTAAATTAAAACCAATAGTTGGCTTATATTTACTTGGTACACTTTGTGCTGCTTTTGTCGCTGTAGTGCTTAGTTTTATATTCCCAACGACATTAACATTAGATATAGCTAGCGCGAGTGCTACTCCACCACAGGGCTTAAGTGAAGTATTATCAACCTTGGCTTTTAAAGTAGTCGAAAATCCAATTAGTGCCATCGTAAACGGAAATTTTATTGCCCTATTGGCTTGGGGGCTTGGCTTAGGCTTCTCACTTAAACATGCGAATGAACAAACAAAAATAATGGTACATGATTTCAGTGAAGCGATATCGAGCATTGTGCGCATTGTCATTCGCTTTGCCCCTATCGGTATTTTTGGTTTAGTTGCCAATACCATTGCGACTACCGGGTTTTCAGCATTAGCTGAATATAGCCATCTTGTTGTGATCCTACTTGCTGCAATGTTAATTATTGCATTAGCCGTTAATCCATTAATTGTATTTATTATTATGGGGAAAAATCCATATCCATTAATTTTTACGTGTCTTCGTGAGTCAGGTATCACCGCATTTTTTACTCGCAGCTCTGCTGCAAATATTCCAGTCAATATGGCGTTATGCAAAAAGTTAGATTTACATGAAGATACCTACTCTGTTTCAATTCCTTTAGGTGCAACTATAAATATGGCAGGTGCGGCAATAACAATTACCGTGTTAACCCTAGCGACAGCTAACAGCTTAAATATCGATGTAGATTTTGGCACAGCTATCTTATTATCAATCGTGGCGTCTATTTCAGCCTGTGGTGCATCAGGTGTCGCAGGTGGTTCACTATTACTAATACCTTTAGCTTGTAATTTATTTGGTATCAATAATGACATCGCAATGCAAGTGGTTGCTATTGGTTTTATTATTGGTGTTATTCAAGATTCAGCTGAAACAGCACTTAACAGCTCTACTGATGTTGTTTTTTCTGCTGCAGCTTCGCACAACATCACAAAATAGAGTTTAAGTAATACTAGAAGATATTATCTCGATTGGCTATTCTATAATATGTGTATTTTATAGTTCAGTTGTTAAACCTTATGCAGTGAAAGCACTTTAATAAACTGGCTATTACCGCATTAGTACAAGTATAGAAACACCATTACAGAGTAAAATGAATGCCAATAAAAAACGCCTCACAAAATGTGCGGCGTTTTTTATTAATCAAACTTAATCATTCTTTATTAGTGAATTTTTATAAACTAATAGAATAATTAAATTAAAGTGATTTTTTCTTACGACGTAAAGCTATACCAGCTAAACCAAGACCTAAAATAGCTAAAGAAGTAGGCTCAGATACTGGTGTAGGATTAGTAGTTTCAGTATAGTTATAATCAATATTTAAAGAAGCTTTAGCTAATGTATTAACATTAACATCTACGTTACCGCCACCACCTGAAACTGCGTAACCGCCAAGAGTACCAAGACCTACAGTAGAGATAGTGCCAGTACCAATAAAGCTTAAGAAATCAGCATGTGAAGAGTCAATAGTAATAGTCATACTATCAGTACCACTTAAATCTAAGCCAGCATACTCATCAAGACCACCAGTACCATCAAGTGTAGGAGCATCTGTATCACCAGAATCATCTGCTGCAAGGTTCTGAAAACCAGTAGTTGCAGATAAAGACAACTCAAGTGCGCCTAAGCCTAAAAATGATCCTAAAGTCTCAACATTTACAGTACCTCTTGCTGTCGTAGCTGTTGTATTATCATTATCTAGGATAAGATCTGAGAACATTTCAGCAGAAAAAGTAATGTTAATTGAATCAAGGTTACCTAAGTTAGCATCAAATTGTGCAACGGTAAGTGTATCATACCAATCTGTAATAGCTGGGCCTTGAAAGTCCGAATAAGAAATCACACCGGCTTGAGCTAGTGGAGATAATGCCATAACAGTAACAGCAGCTAATAATTTTTTCTTGAAAGTTTTCATTGTCATCCTTTATTTATCGATAAATTCATTCTGTTATCCTATGAATGATATGCAAATGTTTTACTATACCTTTCATATACTCTAGAAACAGTTTAAAAAAAGTACTGTTTTACAACAGCCTACCAAAATAAAGCACATACCATGCCAACAAAAATAATACCAATAAGATGTTGATATATAAGGATATTTGATGGCTTGTTATTTTCCACTTATTTTAAAAGCTACTAGTGTAAAAAAACTCGACACAAAAATAATGATTTAATTTAATTAAAACAATTGCATAGGTTATTTTTTGTACGGTTTGTTTGTAGCGTGTGACTAAGAAAGGGACAGCTAGTTACCTGGTGATTATGACCAGTTTAAAAGAATACTATCATCATTATTTTTAGGAATATAACTTTGACAAACAAAGTGCCCTATCGCAGCGACTAATACATCATCATAATATAAAAAAGGGATCCTTTTCCGTTGCCAAACTGGAATATTTAACTCTTGAAGTATCTTTTTTAGACTACGAGAATGATTTCTATAATCAGGTAAACAAATAGGATTGCTATGATTAAAACGTATTGTCACTTTTTGTCCTGCATTCGGCATTATAATTCGTTGAGATGCTACGGTAATGTCTTGGCTAGTTTTCTTTAAAAAATATAATTTCCCCAAATTATCGGGTAGCTCAATTTCTGTTTTCGGCTCATTGAACACGATATCAGTATGCCAATTGCTAATATCTATAAAGTCAGCGGTTAAATATAAAGTCCCCTTATGACGACGAATCACATTATCACCAACTTTCACTACAGGGTTTTTATCACTATCCGCATTCAATTGTAGGTACAGTTGAGCTAGCTGTTCAGTACTTGGCATTAAACAATTATTTTTAGTTAAAAAATAACGAATTACATTATTAAACCGTTGTTGAGATAACTGAGTTAACGATCTCACTGTTAAGCTATTCACGCCACTAATACAAAGGTTAAGGTCTTCTTCAGCCAACTCATCAAGTAATAACTGCCCTTCTCTGCAATGTTCACTACTGCGATTAATGGTACTAGTAATGCTAGGCCAGCGCTTCATTAATAGTGGCATAATATTATTGCGAATAAAATTACGATCAAACCGAGTATCTGTATTTGACTCATCTTCGACCCAGGTTAAAGCATTAATTTTGGCATAATCAATAATGTCAGCTCGAGATACTGATAATAATGGTCGCAGTAATAAATCTTTCTCTTGTCTAGTTTCATTACCCATAGCTGATAGACCTTTTAAACCTGATCCTCGCTTAAGGGCAAGTAAGAAAGTTTCTGCTTGGTCGTCACTATGGTGCCCAGTAATGATCAATGAAGGTGTTTGATAAATCGAATGTAAAGCTTGATACCTTGCATCACGCGCTAAAGACTCTAATGACTTCTGTGCTTGTGCTTGGACATTAACCCGACATATTTTTAACGGTAAATTAAGCGCTAAGCAGGCTTGTTCAGCAAAAACTTGCCAAGAAATAGCATTGTCACTTAAACCATGATTAACATGACATACAGTTACAAGGTTAGTAATAGGTTGCGTTAAAGGAGATGCTTTCTTTAACGATGCTATGGCATGTAATAAGACTTGCGAATCGACACCACCACTATAAGCAACAACCACAGGCATGTTCGGATGTTTACTGATGGCGTTTAGCAGTGCTAATTCTATGGGATGCATAAATAGCCTAAACTTGTTTTAATCAATTTTTTTAACTGGTTAAACATTATAAAACCAAATTGATACTTGTGTGGATTGAAAATTAATAGAGGGGAGATAGTCATGAAAGACTGGTTGTAGATAAAGTCTTTAAGGGTATAAACACTTTATCTACAACCTATATTAATAATAAGTATTAATATAGGTTGGCAATATAATATATTAGCAATAGCCAAATGACATTAACTTATCATATCGACTTTCAATCAACTGTTCTTTATCTAACAGATCAAGTTCTGCTAAGTTACTTTTTAAAGATTCTTTTAACATTGCTGCCATATGATCCATATCGCGATGTGCACCACCTAATGGCTCTTCCACAATATTATCAATTAACTCTAATTCTTTAATACGCTGTGCAGTTATACCCATAGCTTCTGCTGCTGTTGATGCTTTAGCAGCGGTTTTCCACAAAATAGATGCACAACCTTCAGGTGAGATTACAGCATAAGTAGAATATTGTAGCATATTAACTCTATCACCAACCCCAATTGCTAACGCACCACCAGAGCCACCTTCACCAATAACGGTACAAATAATAGGAACTGACAAACGTGCCATTACTTTTAAGTTCGTTGCTATAGCTTCACTTTGACCACGCTCTTCTGCACCAATGCCAGGATAAGCACCAGGAGTGTCAATAAAAGTAATAATTGGCATATTAAAACGCTCTGCCATCTTCATTAGACGTAATGCTTTTCGATATCCTTCAGGACGAGGCATACCAAAATTACGTTTAACTTTTTCAGTGGTCGAACGACCTTTTTGATGACCAATAATCATCACAGGTCGACCATCTAAACGTGCAGTACCACCAACAATAGCGCTATCATCAGCATACGCTCTATCACCAGCTAATTCATCAAATTCAGTAAATATACGAGATAAGTAATCTAACGTATATGGACGTTGTGGATGACGGGCTACTCGTGCTGTTTGCCAAGGATCTAAATTGGCAAAAATCTTTTTGGTTTGTTCTTTATTTTTTTCACGTAACTGAGAAATTTGATCTTCTAAATCAAGATCTAGCTCCTGACCTGCATTAACAAGCTGAAGCTCTTCTATTTTTGCATCAAGTTCGGCAATAGGTTGTTCGAAATCTAAAAAATTTAATGACATATGCTATTTTGCACCTAAAAAATGGTCTTAATTTTCTTTCATTACCGATTTTATCATCGATAACACTTAATTATTAATTTTAACGGATAGCGTTAAAAGCTAGCTCTGAAATATATATTATAAAAACTATTCAGCTACTTAAACTGTAAGGTGACATTTTCTTCACCTAATAGTTCTTTTAAATCATATAATAACATATCTGCTGGCGATACTCGCCATTGTACTCCAAGTTCTAACATGCCGCGAGCTTCTTCTCTTTGATAATAAACCCTCACAGGGCAAGTACCTTCTTTATGTGGCGTTAAAACTTGTGTAAATTGCTCAATAAAACTGTCGCCTAGTTTTTCTTTATGCACTCTAACATCTAAAGAAGTAACATAGTTTTCTCTAGCATCAGCTACCGTCATAATATCTCTGGCGGTCATTGTATTACCTCCAGAGTAATCATCAAAGCTGACCTGTCCACTACACACTAAAATTGCATCAATTTCGAGCAATTCAGAAAATCTATCATAGTCATCTGGAAATAATCGTATATCCATACGCGCACTTTTATCATCCAACGTTACTAATGCCCAGCGACGACCACGTTTATTAACCATAACGCGCACACCAATAACTAAACCGACAGCAACCGCTTGCTTATCACGACCGGTTGGCTGCATGCCCACTAAACGACTAGTAGAATATTTTTTAATTTCAGCTAAATAACGATTAATAGGGTGACCTGTTAAATATAAACCTAAGGTCTCTTTTTCACCATTAAGCCAAACTTCTTCCGGCCACTTTTTTACTTCTTTAAATGACTGCCTAGAATCGGTTTGTTCATCATTAATTAAACCAAATAAATCATTTTGTCCTAACGACTCAGCTTTTGCATGCTGCTCAGCTGCTTTTATTGCTTCTGGCAATGTTTCAAATAAAGCTGCTCGATGTGGTAAGTCTTTACCGTCACTTGTTAATTTATAGGTCGGTCCAAGTGCATCCATAGCACCTGATTTTATTAACTTCTCTAAAACACGTTTATTTGTTTTCTTTAAATCTAAACGCGCACAAAAATCAAAAAGATCAATAAAAGGACCGCCTGATTGACGTGCGGCAATAATCGCTTCAATAGGACCTTCTCCTACACCTTTTACCGCGCCAATACCATAAACAATTTGATTATTATCATTAACAGTAAATTTATACTGACCAGCATTAACATCTGGCGGTAATAAATCAATATTCATATTGCTACATTCATCGACTAATGTAACAATTTTTTCAGTGTTATCCATATCCGCAGACATAACGGCTGCCATGAACGGTGCCGGAAAGTGGGTTTTCATCCATAACGTTTGATAGGAGACCAACGCATAGGCTGCTGAATGAGACTTGTTAAAGCCATAACCCGCAAATTTTTCTACTAAATCGAATATTTTAATAGCTAACTCGCCATCAACACCGCGATCTATTGCACCTTTTTCAAAGCCAGCACGCTGCTTTGCCATTTCTTCAGGCTTTTTCTTACCCATAGCACGACGCAGCATATCTGCACCACCTAATGAGTACCCAGCCAAGACTTGTGCAATTTGCATAACTTGTTCTTGATACAAGATAATACCGTAGGTTGGCTCTAAAACAGGCTTTAAATCTTCATGTTGCCATGTCGCATCTGGGTAACTGATTTCTTCGCGGCCATGTTTACGTTCAATAAAGTTATCAACCATGCCAGACTGCAGTGGTCCAGGGCGGAATAGTGCTACTAAAGCGATGATATCTTCAAAACAATCGGGCTTTAATTTATCAATTAACGACTTCATGCCGCTAGATTCTAATTGAAATACTGCCGTTGTTTTAGATTGTAGTAGTAGATTAAAACTCGCTTTATCTTCAAGGTCGATAGTTGTTATATCAATAGGCTCTTTACCTGCTTTTAACAGCTGCGCATCAGCCATTTCAATAGCCCACTGTAAAATAGTTAAGGTTCTTAATCCTAAGAAATCAAATTTAACTAAACCCGCGTCTTCTACATCGTTTTTATCAAATTGTGTAACTGGATTCTTACCTTCATCATCACAATATAAAGGTGCAAAATCAGTAATAGTGGTAGGCGAAATAACAACACCACCAGCATGTTTACCCGCATTACGTGTGGTGCCTTCAAGGATCCGACACATATCAATCAGATCTTTGACTTCCGAGTCTTGTGCATAAATTTCAGGTAGCTTCGGCTCTTCTTCAAATGCTTTTGCTAAAGTCATGCCCGGTGTTGGCGGAATAAGCTTAGAAATTCTATCAACAAAACCATAAGGATGCCCAAGTACACGACCCACATCACGAATTACCGCTTTCGCCGCCATAGTACCAAAAGTAATAATTTGAGAAACCGCATCACGACCATAAAGTTCCGCAACATGATCAATAACCTCATCACGTCGATCCATGCAAAAGTCAATATCAAAATCTGGCATGGAGACACGTTCAGGATTTAAAAAACGTTCAAAAAGTAAATCGTATTCAAGTGGATCAAGATCAGTAATATCAAGCGCATAAGCGATAAGTGAACCAGCCCCTGAACCACGACCCGGGCCAACAGGAATATTGTTATCCTTACTCCATTGAATAAATTCCATTACAATAAGGAAATAGCCAGGAAATCCCATATTATTTACAACTTCGAGCTCTATTGCTAAACGTTCGTCGTAAGGTTTTCTGATTTCACTAAAGTTATCAGCACTGGTATCAAATAATTTATTAAGGCGCTTTTCTAACCCTTCTTTAGATACCTTGATAAAATAATCATTAATTTCTAGACCATCTGTAGGAAAGTCAGGTAATACATATTCACCTAATGTCACTGTTACATTACAACGTTTAGCAATTTCTACAGAATTAGCTAGCGCTTCAGGAATATCACTAAACAACTCACACATTTCTGCTTCAGAGCGTAAGTATTGTTGTTCGCTATAACGTTTAGGGCGTCTTTTATCATCTAATGTATAACCATCATGAATAGCAACACGGATTTCATGTGCATCAAAATCCTCAGGCGAGAGAAACATCACTTCATTTGTGGCAACAACAGGCAGTTCGAAGTGTGTAGCTAAATCAACAACAAGATGTAGGTAATTTTCTTCATCAACTCTGCCAGTTCTTATTAATTCAAGATAAAAGCAATCATGAAAGTGTTGCTGATAAAAGCTAACCATTTGCTCAATAAGTTCATTATTACCTTTTAATAATGCTTTACCTATATCGCCTTCTCTACCTCCAGATAACAGTATTAAGCCTTGTTTATATTCAGCTAACCATGCTTTATCAATGACAGCTTTATCTTGAATATGTCCCCGCATATAGGCTTTGGAAATTAATTCAGTCAGGTTTTTATAGCCTACATTATCTGTAGCAAGAACTACGATACGAAAAAGCTCATTGCCTAATTCTTCACTTTTCACCCAAAAATCACAACCGATTATAGGCTTTAGACCTGCACCGTGAGCTGCGTGATAATACTTTACCAAGCCACAAAGGTTTGTTTGGTCCGTTAAAGCTATTGCAGGCATATTTAATTCAGCCGCTTTAGCAACAATAGGCTTAACCTTTTTCAAGCCATCACACATGGAATAATCACTATGAACGCGCAAATGAATAAATTTAGGATCTGTAATCAATTCCTGGTTAGGATCCATCTGTGCTATTTCATTATTCACTGTATCACTCATTTATAAGGCCCAATACTCTAGCAACAGGTTTAAAACTTTGTCGATAACAATCGAGCACTCCAAGCTCAGTGATTTTTTCTAAATGCGCTTTCGTAGGATACCCTTTATGTTTAGCAAAACCATATTCAGGGTATAATTTATCAAGAGCAATCATTTCATTATCACGAGCAACCTTGGCAAGTATTGATGCCGCGCTTATTTCAATAACACGTGCATCTCCTTTCACTACCGCTAAACTAGCAATAGGGCCTTGCTCACTATTAAAGGTTGGTGTACGATTCCCATCAACTAACACATAGTCAGGAGTAACAGATAAACCTTGAACAGCTCGCTGCATAGCAAGCATAGTGGCATGTAAAATATTTAAGGTGTCAATTTCTTCCGGACTAGCTCGTCCGATAGACCATGCAACTGCTTTTTCTTTAATTTCTTCACTTAACAAGGCACGTTTTTTTTCAGTAAGTTTTTTCGAGTCCTTAAGTCCTTCAATAGAATTATCAGGATCTAAAATTACGGCAGCAGTGACCACATCGCCAACTAACGGGCCTCGCCCCACTTCATCGACCCCAGCAATACAATAAGCAACAGGGTATTCAAAATCAGGTAAAATTATTTTTGGAGCCATGGGAATTATTACTTATTTAAAAGAGGTGTATTTGAAGTATTAAGCAAATCAATCACTGCATTTGCTGCTTGCTTACTTGCATCACATTTTAACTGTTGATGAATAAGTGTAAACGTATCGTTTAATTGAGATTGATCTTGATACAAGCGTTCTTTTACCAAAGGAATAATCTTTTCTGGACACACTTCCTCTTGCAATAACTCAGGTACCAATGTTTTGTTTGCTAATAAATTAGGTAGAGAAAACCATTGGAGTTTTACTAACCATTTGGCTAGCAAGTGCGTAATCATATTAAACTTATAGCAAATTACCATAGGTCTTTTAATTAAAGCTGCTTCTAAAGTTACCGTTCCTGAAGCAGTCAATAAGCAATCACTAGCCGCCATAACCGTTTGAGTTTTATCAATAACAAGTTGTACCTTTAAATTAGGTGCTAATTGCGCTTTCAACGTATTGAACTGTTGTGCTCTTTTTTCGCTAACCATTGGCGCAATAAAGAGTAAGTTTTCATCCTCTTGCTGTAATTGCATCGCACTTTGAAAAAAAGGTGCTAATAAACGAGATAACTCACCACCTCTACTGCCAGGCATTAACGCAAGGATTTTATTTTCAAGAGGAAGATTAAGTATAGCTCTTGCTTGTTTTTTATCACTTTCCATTGGAATATCATCAGCTAAAGGATGACCCACAAAAGTACAAGGGACTTGATGTTTATCGTAAAAAGCTTTTTCAAAAGGTAATAAAGAAAGCACCATATCGGTTGCTTTCGCTATTTTAACAATTCTTTTTTCACGCCAGGCCCAAACAGAAGGGCTAACATAATGAACAGTTTTTATTGCTTGTTGTTTTAAACGAAGCTCTAAGCCAATATTAAAATCTGGGGCATCAATACCAATAAACACATCAGGTTTATTGGCAGTAAAATAGTCAACTAATGATTTTCTCACCGCAAATAATCGTCGAATGCGGCCCAGTACTTCAACAATCCCCATAACCGCTAATTCTTCCATAGAAAATAAACTTTCAAAGCCAAGTTTATCCATTTTAGCGCCGCCAATACCAATAAATTTAGCATCAGGATATTGAGATTTTAATGCAGTAATTAAGCCAGCTCCTAATGTGTCACCGGAGTGCTCACCAACAACAATGGCAAAAATGGGGGAAGAAGTATGAGTGGTTAAAATTGATGACACTAGTTAGCTCCTAGGTTTATTTTTCTAAGTAACCTGAACTTGGTTTATAATATTTAGACTCTAGCTCAGTGGTTTGCTACTTTATTTTATAAAAAATCAAGGTGAACTTCATGTCGATAGCTAGCTATTGTGAGTAGATTTGACAATGAAGTTAAACAAGCACTTGCAAGAAAAATACTTATTAAACCAAGTTTAGACTAGTACTTATTATTACTAAGTACTAGCCCCTAGGTGCTAAAACTTAGTAATAATGCAATATTAAATCGCAATGTATTAACGAATAATACCGCGAGTAGAGTTTTTAATCGATTGAGTAAAAAGCTCTAATTCTGACGAAGGATCTCCGAGTGCAGCTATAGCATGTAAAGCGTCATCAACCGATTGTTTTTTACGATAAATCTCTTTATAAGATCGCTTAATTGATAAGATAGTATCACTTTTAAAACCTCGGCGTTTTAAACCTTCACTATTTAAGCCAAAAGGCTTCGCTGGATGACCTGAAGCCATAACATATGCAGGAACATCTTTTAATACAATCGCATTGGCAGCAATAAAACTATGAGCACCAACATGGCAAAATTGATGAACACCCGACATACCACCAAGAATAACATGGTCACCTATATGAACATGGCCAGCAATAGATGCATTGTTAGCCATAATACAGTGGTTACCTACCATGCAATCGTGTGCCACATGAGTGTAAGCCATAAATAAGTTATTACTACCAATTTGGGTAAGGCTGTTGTCTTGAGGTGTACCTCGATGAATAGTACAACATTCTCTAAAAATATTATTGTCGCCAATAACTAACTCTGTTGGCTCGCCATCATATTTTAAGTCTTGGCAATCTTCTCCTATACTAGCAAATTGGAAGATTCTATTACCTTGACCTATTTTAGTTGGTCCATTAATGACTACATGAGAACTAATATGACAATTGTCACCAATAATGACATTGCTTGCTATATGAGTCCAAGGACCAATAGTAACATTTTTTCCAATAATTGCGCCTGGCTCAATTATCGCTTGTGGATGAATCATAATATCTCTGTTATCTATTTCAATTAAAGTATAATGCTGGGAGTGTAAAACTTGAGAAGAGTTATATCGTGCTTAAAGCTTTCTTTTAGCACACATAAGATCAGCAGAACAAACGACTTTACCGTCAACTTTTGCTTCACCATAAAACTTCCACATACCACGTCGTTCTTTAATAAATTCGACATGAAGATGCATAGTATCACCAGGTAAAACTGGTTGTTTAAAACGTGCTTTATCTATAGAAGCAAAAAGGTACATTTCATTTTCTTCACGTCCTTCACTGCTTTTAAAGCCCAAAATACCTGTTGCTTGTGCAAGAGCTTCCAAAATTAACACACCAGGAAAAATGGCGGCATCTGGAAAATGTCCTGTAAAAATAGGCTCATTGATCGTTACATTTTTTATCGCATGTAAACTTTTAAGAGGCTCATGATCAAGAACTTTGTCAACAAGTAACATAGGGTAACGATGAGGAATTAATTCTTTAATTTCATTCAGTGATATTGGCTTTGCTATTCTATTTAAATCAAGAGTGTCCAATTGATTTTTTCCTTTCATTGGCTTGTGCTGACTTATTATATAAGATCAACGTACAAGTTTACATTAGATAATGTTGCCTTTGCAGCTATTATTATTTTTTATGTTATTTAATCAGCAAGTTTATTTGCTTTCGAGTAATTTTTCTAACGCTTTGACACGTTGAGTTAAACTATCTAGGCGTTTAACGCGTGCGTTTATTTTATGCCATTCACTATTATCTACTACAGGCATACCTGAAGAATAAACCCCAGGTTTAACAATAGATTTAGTTACCATTGACATGCCAGTAAAAACACAGTTATCTGTAATATTAATATGTCCATTAACACCAACAAGACCTGCTATCGTACAGTTTTTTCCAATGACAGTACTACCGGCAATAACACTACAGGCAGCCATAGCTGTATTTTCACCAATAACAACGTTATGAGCAATTTGAATTTGATTATCAAGAATAACACCATCTTTGATCACAGTATCTTCAAGTGCTCCTCGATCTATTGTAGTACTAGCTCCTATTTCAACCTTGTTACCAATAATAACTCGGCCTAATTGAGGAATTTTATGCCATTTATAGTTTGCATTAACTGGAGCATAACCAAAGCCATCAGAGCCAATAACGGTATTTGCTTGAATTAAGCAATCTTCACCAATAATAACATTATGATAAATACTAGTATTTGCCCAGAGACGTGTTCCTTTACCTATTGAGCTATTTTTACCAATAAAACAACCGGCACCAATACATACATCATCATTCAAATAAACACCTGATTCGATAACTGCATTAGCACCAATGCTAACATTTTCACCTAAGTGAACACTTTCGTCGATTACTGCGCTCGTATGAATGCCACTTGCCACCTTTGGTGTGGTATCAAGTAAATTAGCCAACAGAGCATACCCCATGTAAGGGTTATCCATTACTAAAGCATTCACAGGACATTGCGCTAACATATCTGGTGCAATAATAACTGCACTAGCCTTTGTATTACTGAGCTGTGATATATATTTTTTATTTGCTAGAAAAGCGACTTGCCCTATTTTAGCATTAGCCAGTGTTGCCAAACTTTCTATGGCGTCATTTGCTGAAGATTTATCTTCATCATAAGTCACTAGCTTCGCTTGAATATGTTTCGCTATTTCATCAAGAGTGTAAGCCATCTCTTATTTAATTTTGCTTACTTGTTCAACTACAGAAGCTGTAATATCTGTTGATTCTTTTGAAAAAACAACTGTTTGTTGAGATAACACTAAGTCATATTTTTCTTTAGCTGCAATATTGTCTACCGCTTGAGTTACTAAAGCTAACAATTTGTTTGTTTCTTCATTTCGACGTTGAGCAACCTTTTGTTGAAACTCTTTTACTTTGACTTGATATTCTTGGTATAAACCAGCCATTTTAGTTTGTAACTCAGTTTTTTCTTTTTCATTCATTAATGAACCATTACGTTTTAAGTTTTCATCTTCAAAAGATAAATCTTTTTGTAATTTCTCAATAACAGCTTTTTCGTCTTTAAATTCTGTTTCTAGCGTTTGCATTAAAACCGCGGCTTGAGGGATTTGACTAATCGCTTCTTGTACATTTACCACAGCAATTTTTTGTTCAAAAGCCATTGCGCTACTTGCTAATAACATGGTTGAAGCTGTAGCTGTAATAGCCATAGATTTGATAAATTTTTTCAAGGTATTTTCCTCTTCTTTTCTATAATTGGATTTAGAGTATTATTCGCTTAACTTAATTTAACAGCTAGACGATGTTCTTTACTAGATTATATTATCGGGTGAATCTTAAAATGTTTTACCAATATTAAAACTAAAGAATGCTGTGTCATCATCTTCTTCTTGTTTAATTGTTTTAGCAAAGTTAAAAACCATTGGTCCCATTGGAGATAACCACTGAATTGATAAACCTCCAGATGCACGATAATGACTTGGATCAGAATAATCACCAAGTTTTTCTAATTCTACAGCTGCTAAATCTTGATAGTCGGCTATATCAAATTCAGTATCCCAAACGTTACCAACATCAACAAAAAAGCTTGTTCTTACACTATTAGAATAACTTTCATCTAAAAATGGTGTAGGTACAATTAATTCAACACCACCTAAAGCAATAGCATTACCACCAACACTTCGCGGTGTAGCATAGATAAAATCATGATCAGGACCTAAACAACAAGCAGTTCCTCCTATTGAACTAGGCGTACCACTAACAGCTGTTGGGTAACGATATATAGCTCTAGGTCCTACAGTGTTGTTTTCAAAACCACGTAAAGTATCTGAGCCACCTGCTCTAAAATTTTCCCAAAATGGTAGCAACTGATCATTACCACGTACATCGCCATAACCGTTACCATAACCTAACTGTAAACGAGTTAACACTGTCCAACGTTGGTTTCTAGTGAGTGGGAAGTAAAATTTACTGTCAAAATTAAGTTTAAAATATTGTACATCAGACGAGCTAGGAGTTGTCACTTTAAAAGACAAAAGTTGTGATGAACCTGCTGTTGGGAATGTACCTCTGTTCAACGTTGAGCGCGAAATATTGGCATTAATATCATAGTTTTTAAATGCTAGCGCTGCATCTGGATCACTCGGATCAGAATGTAGATCATAAAAGGTTTGAATTTGTTCATAGGTTTCTAATGAAGTAATTTCATTATTTTTAAAACCGACCCCAAAACCAACTCGAACGTATTCATTAATTGGGAAGCCCCAGTTAAGGCCAATACCGTATGTTCTATTATTATACTCAACTAGGTTAGCTTGTCCTGCATCAAAAGCTTGATAAAATATTTGACCACCAAGAGAGATAGCATCAACAGTAAAATAAGGATCTGTATATGAAAGGCTAGCACTTTTAGAGTATCTGTTTGTGTTAATGTTAAAGCCTACACGATTACCTGTTCCCAAGAAGTTATTCTGCTGAATACCAGCATTCAAACTTAAACTGGTTGAATCACCATAACCGATACCGGCAGTAAATGAACCTGATGCTTGTTCTTTTACGGCAAAATCTACATTAACTAAATCATCTTCACCGGCAATTTGATTAGTTTCAAATTCAACCGTTTCCATATAAGGCAATCGAGATAAGCGTGATTTAGAATGTTCAACTAGGCTATTAGATAGCCAAGCACCTTCCATTTGTCTTAGTTCACGACGTAAAACTTTATCTGCAGTAACATGGTTACCAGTAAAGTTTACTTTGTTAACATAAATACGTTTACCTGGATCGATAGATATTGACAGTTTAACAGTGTTATCTTCATCATTAATATTCGGAATAGTCGTAACTTTAGGGTAAGCATAACCAAAGCGGCCTAGAAATTTACTGATAACTTCTTCAGTGTAAGTAACTTCTGCACCATTATAAAGGTTGCCCGCTTGTAACGGATTAATAGCTCTTATAGTTTTCTCAAAGCCAGCTAAATCACCAATAAAATCAACATCACTAATAGTATAGGTTTCGCCCTCTGTTACATTCAAAGCAATATAGACGGACTCTTTATCTGGCGTCATTGATACTTGAGTAGAATCAACATTAAAGCGAAGATAACCCCGATCTAAATAGTAGCTATTGATCGTTTCCATATCACCTTGTAGTGTTTGCTTTTGATATCTATCTTGCGCCATAAAATTCCACCATGGCGAATCAAAAGTGAGCTCTGTTTTTTCAAGAACTTCAGCATCAGTAAAAACTTCATTACCGATCAAGTTAATTTGCTTAATAGCTGCAGCATCACCCTCGACAAACTTAAACTCTAAATTTACCCTATTACGAGGTAAATGAGTAATACTTGCCGTTACGTCGGCATTATATTTTCCGACACTATGATAAAAATCTTCTAACCCGGTTTCAATACCTGAAATAACAGTTCGATCTAGTGTTTCACCAACACGTATATTACTGCCATCAAGACTTTCTGTTAACTGCTCATCTTTTAAATCACTATTACCGTCAAAAGTAATATCACTTATCGTTTCACGTTCTCTTACGCGATAGATAATGCGATTCCCGTCACGGTAAACACGGATATCATTAAAATGACCCGATTTATATAAAGACTTAATTGACTGAGAAATTCTAAATGGATTAAGATTATCACCAACATTAAAAGGAATATGTGTTAACGCAGCGCCTAAAGCAACACGCTGCAAGCCTTTTACTTCGATATCTTCAACCTGAAATTCTTCGGCTGCTTGAGCTGTTGTACCTAGAGCGCCTAATAAAACGGCAAAGGCTAATTTTTTAATTATCATAAATGCTTACTTTTATTACTTCTTTTAATTTCTAAACCTAGGTAATAGATTAAAATCTAATACCTACAATTAACCATTATTCTTTTAATTCTTTACTAAGTCGATATTAAAAATTATAGCGTAAAGGTTGATTATACCTTCTTCCTTTACTTCTTATCTATTTACCCTAATACCCGACTAAAATCATTAAATAGAGCTACACTCATTAATGCTAATAAAGCCAACGCACCAA